>CAUYUB010000692.1:0-14239 GCA_963575685.1 Gammaproteobacteria bacterium
GCGGGAATAAATTGCGGTAGCGATTGCTCAGAGGATTATTCCTCTGGTACCAGCGCCCACGTAACCCTGACTGCAAATCCAGATAGCACCTCCACCTTTACGGGTTGGAGCGGTGGCGGATGTTCAGGAACGGGAACCTGCGCGGTGACGATGAATTCCAGCCAAACCGTTACTGCATCCTTTACGCGAATTACCTATTCCTTGACAATGAATAAAACAGGTGCGGGTAACGGTACGGTGACCAGTAGCCCTGCCGGTATTAGTTGCGGGGAAGGATGTGCCACAAGCCTTAGGAGCTATAACACTGGCACCAATGTAACGCTAACCGCCGCTCCAAATGGTACTTCCACCTTTACAGGTTGGAGCGGTGGTGGGTGCTCGGGAATAGGGACCTGCACTGTGACCATGAGTGCCGCTAAAACGGTGACGGCCAAGTTCACCATCAACAAATCTGACCAGATCATTGGTGCGATTACGTTCTCTCCCGCCACCCTTCCTGTGGGTGATACGACTACGGTCAGCGCTACCGCTAGTTCCGGGCTTACCGTAATCTTTAGTTCCACCACAGTGAATATCTGCACGGTGAGTGGTCGCACGGTTACCGGTGTTTCCGCGGGTACTTGCACAATCGCTGCCAACCAAGCTGGAAACACCAGTTATAATCCTGCGCCTCGGGTGACTAGAAATCTCTCGGTAAAGGTTGGTCAGACCATTGGTGCTATTTCCTTTACACCCACTACGCTAACCATAGGAGGGACGATTACGGCGAGTGCTACAGCGAGTTCTGGGCTTGCCGTGACTTTTAGTTCCACGACAACGAGCATCTGCACGGTAAGTGGTAGCACCATTACGGGTGTTTCCACAGGTACTTGCACAATCGCTGCCAACCAAGCCGGAAACACCAGTTACAACCCTGCCCCTCGGGTGACCAGAAACATCGTAATTAAAGCAGACCAAAGCATCGGTACGATTTCCTTTTTGCCTGCCACATTAACCGTGGGTGGCACAACTACCGTTAGTGCTACGGCCACGTCTAATCTTGCGGTAACTTTTAGTTCCACTACGACGAATATATGCACGGTGAGTGCTAGTACCGTTACCGGTGTTGCTGCGGGTACCTGCACGATTGCTGCCAACCAAGCCGGAAACGCCAATTACAACGCTGCACCACGGAAGACAAAGAATATTACAGTGACAATCCCTCGGCCTGATTTTGTGGTAACCGGCGTAACCATCACACCCGCTTCTCTGACGGCCAATGGTACTTTTAGTGCCAACGTAACCGTAAAAAATCAAGGGGCAGCCGCGAGCGATGGTGGTCAGATGACCCTTTGGGCGAATCAATCCCAATATCAAAATTGTAGTGCCCCTGGGAGCCGAAGTGTTGCTATTGGTTCCATTGCGGCGGGAGCAAGCAAAGTGCTGGCGGTTAGCGGTATTTCTAATGGTAGTGCAGGAAGCAAGACCCTGCGTGTTTTCGTGGATAGCGCCTGCGGCATCCTTGAATCTAGCGAGACCAATAATCAGTATACGCGGTCTTATACGGTAGCCCCGCCTCCGTTGCCGGATTTCTTGATAACCGATATTGCCTTGACGCAAGATTCCCCAGTAGCCAACAGCACATTCAGTGTTGATGTGACGATCAGGAATCAGGGAACAACCAGCGGCGATGGTGGACAATTGACGGTTTGGGGCAACCAATCCGAGTATCAGAATTGCAATGCCCCGGGTGGTCAAGGTATTGCGGTTGGGGTGATTGCCGCCGGCGCGAGCAAAATTTTAACCATCAACAATCTTTCGGCAGGTAGTGCTGGTGAAAAAGTGCTGCGCGCTTTCGTGGATCAAGCCTGCGACGTCCTAGAATCTAGCGAAACAAACAATCAGCGGACCCAGACCTACACGGTCATTCCACCTCCGTTGCCTGATTTGGTGGTAACCGATATCGTTGTTACCCCGACATCACCAACCGCTAATGGTACTTTCAGCGCGTTGGTAACTATCTCCAACCAGGGAGAGGCGGATTCTCCTGCGGGAGGGAAAATAACTTTGTGGACTAATCAGCCAGCTACGCAGAATTGTTTCGTTCCTGGAGATGGTTCGGCTATTCTCGGGACGCTGGCGGCCGGGGTGGATACGATTGTGAACTTTACGGGTCTCCCCGCTGGTAGCGCAGGAAGCAAGACCCTACGTGTCTTTGTAGACAGTAATTGCGCCATCACTGAATCCGGTGATGACAATAACCAGCGAATCCTGACTTATACCGTCCAATGATAGCCTGCTGGCGTAAAGCGTAAAGTTGTCGTAGTTGTCGTGGGTCGGGCACGGCCGTATCGTGCCCGACCTACCTACTCCGGGAGAGGGGGGTGAATGGGGTTTCGGATAATGTCTATCGTTCCCGTGCTCCGTGCGCACCTGGCTGGTTTGCCCGGTTATCGAACCACCAAACGTGGATCGTATTGCCATCGACGTAGCTTTATCGCTACGACCACCTTGGCATCGGGATGCAGGGGATTGATAAGGATGTTCCATTCTCGGGAACGACAATCGAAGGTACGCACAGCACGGCGGAGTCCAGTCCAGCGAGCCAAGTATCTCCATACTCGATGCTGACCCTGCCCGGCGGTAGCACATCCCAGCCGACCGGGGCGGTGACGTGTGTCAGTTCCCGGCGTGCGGCCCAGACGGCATCCGGAATGTCGATGCGCACGAGGTACCGATTGAGGGGAAGCCCGCTAGCCCCTAGGTGAACCACCGTTTCTAGGTTGGCCAGCGCAATGGTGCCGGCGCAGTAAAGGACGGCATTACCCTTGCTGTTCCAGCGTCCACCCGTTGCCTTGGCGCCGGCGCCGGTGAGGTCGTTGGCGGTGTAAGTCGGAGTATCGGTGGCAATGCGCCACACTTCCTTCACGTGTAGGCTCCGGACTGCATCCGTGCGATCAGACCGGAGACAATTTCCTGCCCCTCGACTGTATCCATGAGCTCGCCCGGCTGGCGTCCGCCTAGGGCCGGAGAGGGCTGGCTGAGCCACTCGGCAACCCATCTGGCTGCGCCGAAACCTTCGGGATCGCCGGACTGGCGCACCATTACCTCGACCTGACCAATCAGCTTATGTAGGCCGAGTAATCGCTCGGACATCTCAGGGGAGAGAAGAGCCTTAGCGGAAATCTTGCGGGCCAGCGTGGCCCGCGGCAGGTCTAGGAGCGTGTAAAGCCGTTCGCGCGATAGGTTCATTGCTTCGCCAGTTTCCACGACAACGCTCGCCGGTAGACCGCGGCGGATGGTCTCGACACGTTCAAGCGGAGAAGCGAGATACACACCGGCGAAACCTAGAATAGGGGCAGCGCTCGGAGCGATCGCGGATCCACCACTGCGCGACGCCTTGGTAGTCTTACGAACCGTTGATTCCACGAATACCTCCGTTGAGTCAATGGATTGATCTCATACGAGCTAAAATTATAGCTCATTCCAATACCTTCGCCATTAAACCACGGGCTCTGGCAAGTTAACGCGGCCAAGCGAGGCTACTTGCCTGACGATGGCGTCAATGGAAATTGGCTCAGGGATTTGTATAAGACGACTCATTTTTCTTAAGAAATGCCTGCTGGGCGGATTGCTCAAGAGATTTGAGATTCTGGCGCACCGCTTGGAGGGTATTGACCCCCTGCTTGCCGAAGAAGATGGCGAGCGGGCGTTGGTCTTGTTTGGCGTAGAAGGCGCGCAGGCATCCTGGGGAAAACGGGCGATGGCCTGATCCAGCAACGTCAGTGCCTGTTCGCGTTCGCCAGCCTGCCAATGCTCAATGGCTTTTGTGCGTAAGGCTTTGGCATTCTCTTCACCGGCATTGACAGGAGCGCTGGCTTCCACTGCCGGGGGAGAATGCGGCGTGGTTTCATCCGCGTCGGAGATGTTGATCCAGAGAGAGGAAATAAGTAACAAAATCAAATTATTAAGAATATTTCTCATGACCATGGTCTCAAAAATTGCGGGTTAAAAATGAGTAGATCCCATAAATCTATAAACGGACAACTCGGTGAAAATGGACAGAATAGATTCACTTTAATACGGTATTAATGGGCAGCTTGATATCGACCTCCGCCCGATATACCAATTCCCAACCGCTATAGACCAACACCAGCGGATGAAGCCACGCCGCGCCCAGTGCCTTTTGCACCCGCTCGTCCCCGGAATAACTCCGCAATTGCGCCTCCGCCTTGATAATCATTTTCTGTCGTTGTTCAGGACTATCTTCGCTACGTGCCAGATATTTAAGTTCGATCAGATAGCCGTGACGCATATCGGGATAACGGAAGAAGAACGGCGCCAGAAATAGATCCACGAATCCCCTGCCCGATTCTTGCTCACTGTGACAGACGAAATAAGGCGAAAGATTGAGGTAGGCCAGCAGAAATCCCTGAACCATCTTTTCCCCTTGCAGATAATCTCGCACGCTGGCCTGCTCTTGGATTTGCTCGCTCAGGTAATCGAAGAAGGCCGCCCATTCACCACGGTAGGCCATGGCATTGAGTAAATCGCCGATTTTCCACAAACTCGGCTTGAAAATCTCTACCTCACGATAGGCTTCACGCAGATAGCCATACATCAATTGACGGATGGTCCGATTGGGAATCCTAAGCAAAGGCCTGGCATCGCGTTCTCCCGCGAAAGTGAGAAGTCCGAGGTAATAAAGCAAGGAAACAAAATTCTCTTGCTGAAGTAATGCCTCAACGGGAAAACTGAGCTGAATATCACCCACCTGTTCGCCCGTTTCAATAATCTCGCGCAGGCGGCTGAAATTACCATTCAGGGTTTTATCGATTTGTACCAGATAACGTAGTTTGCCGTAGTCGATACGGACATTATGGTCGATTAATTCATCGGGAGGAGTATGAAGCCGATAGAGCGACTTCAAATAATAGAGTGCCATATCACTATTAGTGACTGGTTCGCCACGTTGTCGATGAAAATGGTAATGGTCATACCAATCATTCAGGACCGCGCGATGTTCGCTGTAATTTTGACCAAAGGCCGCGAATAAGCTCTCCATCTCCTTGGCATTGAATCCCAGTAAACTGTTGAATTCAGGATCCAGGCTAATATTGGCGCCAATATTAAAGCCGCTGGTAACATCATCCATGGTGATTGGAGAAACACCCGTGATGAACAGCCGGGAGAGACCACTGCCCGAGCGGCCGATTCCTTCCTTGAGCACGCTGAAAAAGTGGCGAAAGAATCCTCCGCCGTGGGTCAATTCCTGATATTTTTGTCGTCCCTCGCGCACCAGCAAGTTGTTGGCGAAATTATCGTATTCGTCAATAAAGAGATAGAGGGGCAGGCCTAATTGGTCCATGGTCCGCAGGAGTTGTTCGATGCGAGCGATGGTGACTTTCTCGCGCAGGATTTTTTGCCCAAGCTCTTCCGGTATCCAACGTTGGTAACGTTGAACAAAGCTTTCCAATTCGATTCTGGTATAGGTCTCGAATGATTCCTCCATCTTGCGCGAAGCTGAATCAACCGCAGAAAAGTCAAACCGGAGCACGAGATAACCGTGTTTTTCCGGCGTGGGATGGTCGTGAATCCAGGTGTCGTGGAAGAGTTCATCGAATTGCGGCTCCCAGCGTCTGTCGTAATAGCACTCCATGACCGATTGCAGCAGCGATTTTCCGAATCGGCGCGGACGAATGAGGAATAGGAATTCACCTGCCTGTTCCAATAATGGCAGATAGTGAGTCTTATCGACAAAATAATGGCCGCGTTGGCGCAGCTTGACGAAATCCGCTACACCATAGGGAATGCGCAGGGGAAATTTTGATGCCTGTGGGTAGAGTTGAGTATTCATAGCCAGTTCCCCATCAAGATAAACGGCGCCATGCGGGCAAGAAGAACTCGTGGCAGGGTCAGCAAGAGGTGGAGCTTATCGTCCATGACCAAGGTGTGGAGCAAGGCCACCGCCTGGAGGGTATTGACCGCCTGCTTACCGAAGAAGATAGCCAGGGGTCGTTGGTCTTGTTTGGCGTAGAAGGGCAACTCATTGATTTCATAGTTTTCCCAGAAAACTGATTGGAGGGTTTCGGATAATGTCTAATGTTCTATTCTATGGGTATGGATAGGTGGCAACCTGGGTGAAGTAATAACGGTTATACCATGGGATACGCCAGCAGCAACACCTCTCCTTCTCCAAGGTCCTGAGTGAGGGATTGATAGCCTCGCGTTTCCAATAGAGCGATCAGAGCCGTAGAGGCATCATGACGATAGCGGCCCAAGCTGAGTAGCGGACGGAAGCGGGTCAAGGTCTGCCAAGCGCCAGCCAATATTTCTATCTCACGTCCTTCGGCGTCGATAATTAGTAAATCGCAAGCAGGTAAATCCAGATTGTCTACGGTACGACAGGGGACCGAAGCCGTTGCCCAATGTAGATCTGATGCTGCATCATTGCTGACTAATAAGTCCCAGGGGCAGGCACGCCAGGCGGGAAATTCTCCGAGGTGGTCTCCTATTTGTTCGGGGCGGCATTGAACCCAACTCAAGCCGTAATGTGAAACCTCGGCCTGTAAGCGACGGAATGGTCCTGGTCGCTCCTCGCAGACCACCACCAACCCCGTTTCCCCTACGGCCTGGGCAAGGGCAAGGGTAATCAATTCGTCACCGCTTCCGATTTGTATGGCAACCGCTCCCGGTTTCATCAACTGTGCCAAAAATTGTCCGATCTTTCCCTTTGCTTCCTTTGACTCTTGAGCGGGGAATAGGGAGGTAGGCGGTGCCTCTATCCAACGATTCAATGCGGTTCCCATTGCCCGTTTTGCCAGTGTTTCGGCCACGGTCGTTAGTACTACCTCCCAATCGCCTAATTGTTCCTGACGGAAGAGGCGCATGGTCGGATGCCATGGCATGAAGTCGGTGCCGAACGTTAACCAGTTCGGCAGGGCGGCATCAAGACGCCAGACTTCCGTCCCGACCGCGGCCGCCAATTCCGCCACGGCATTGGGTGGGGCGATGACCAAATCCAGGGCACCGGCAAGGGCGGCAACGCCGTCCAGGTCGTTCAACAGGTCCAATTCCGGAAACTGGACTACCTCTACCCCAAAATTCGTCCGTACCTCGGCCAATTCCGTCGTGCAATCGTCATATTGGAGATTTACGAAGATCACCCCGGGTACGGCAAACAGTGCATCCCACTGCATCAAGCGTGAATAGAAACGCGCCCGGCCTCTACTGGTAAGACGGCTACGCCAGGAGATGCCGACCTTGAGCCCTGCGCCTCGCTCTACCAGGCGCTGCCGCCAAGCAATGCGTTGGGCCGGATCGGGGAGGAGATAGCCGGGGCGGCGCGGAAAGCTGCCGATGTGACGGCGTAGGTAGTAACCGAGGCTACCGATAGGGCACTGAAAGTCGATCGGACCTACCCTCGCCAGCCATTCCCGATCCTCGCGCATCACTCCATGTATCTCTGCTTGGGGAAAGGAACGGGTGAAGAGGGTACTCAGGCGTGGCTCGCATTCGATCACGCAGCGGCCCACCCACCTAAAGAGGTCGGGCAGGCAGGAGGCGAATAGCACCTCGTCTCCTACCCCTTGTTCGGCATAGACCAACAGCGTTCCTTCCGGGAGGGCGGAGCCGTCCCATTCCGGGAACTCAAACCCGCGCGAGGAACGGCCCATGGTGCGATAGCCCCACTCAAAGCCTTCCCAACCCCGGACCAAATCACCTTGGGCCAGATAGGTCAGGCCCACATTCCAGCGGATCCGGGCATCGTCAGGGGCACAGCGTTGGGCCTCGGCGAAGCAGGAGAGTGCCTCGTCCATTCGGCCCTGATCACGCACCGCCAGGGCTAGCCCATTCCACAGCAGGGCATTGTCCACCCCTTGGTGCAGGGCCTGCCGGAAATGGTCCTCGGCCGCTGCCGGATCGCCTTCGTCCTGAAGCAGGCTGGCCAGGTTATAGCGTGCCTCAAATAATTCCGGGTACAGGTCTAGGGCAGTCTGGTAGCAGGTGATGGCCTCCGCGATGAATTTTTGTTTACCTAATAATGTCCCGAGGTTATTCCACGCCTCCACGTAATCCGGTCGGAGATGTAAGGCTTGTCGATAACAGGCATCAGCTGCCGCCAGATCGCCCTGCTTGAGATATACATTACCGAGGTCGTTATGGGCCTCGGCATTATCCGGATCCAGGAGTAATGCTTCTCGGCAATAGACCGCTGCCTTGTCCAGCTCATCCCGTGTCTGGTGTGCTCGACCTTGTTCCAAAAGCAGACGGGGGGTGAGTTGGGAGCCGTCATGCAAGCGGAGAGAGCGCGCTTTCGCGCTTTCTTGCGTTAGGGCTTCAGCCACACGCCCCAATACCTCGGCCCAATCTCCTGGATTTGATTGACGGAATATCCGTATCTGGGGATGCCAAGGGAAAGATTCCGTGCCCAACGAGGTCCACGGTCGGCCGAAAGGCTCCAAGCGCCACACCGGCACGCCGACGGCCGCCGCTACTTCTCCAGCGGCATTGCCGGCAGCAATGACCAGATCCAGGCTGGCGGAAAGGGCTGCTACTCCATCCAGGTCGTTCATCAGATCCAATTCCGGGAAGACCATCACCTCCACCCCGAAATGTTCCCGCACGAAGGCCAATTCCGCTACGCAATCATCGTATTGAAGATTGATGAAATGCACCCCTGGTACGGCAAATAGCGCGCCCCAGTCCTTCAACAGGCTGTAATGACGGGTGCGCGCGCCACCGGTAAGTCGGCTCCGCCAGGTGATACCGACCTTGAGCCCCGGTCCGCTGAGCCGGGTGCGCCACGCCGCTACCTGTACCGGATCCGGGATCAGATAGGCACCGGATGTGGAGGAAAAATCGGGAAAGTCGGCGAAACTCTTGCGCAGGAAATGAGGAAGGCTCCCTACTGGAATATGCACATCCACTGGACCGATGTCTGCCGTCCAATGGTGGTCATCCCGTGCCGTCCCTATCACCGTAGCGTTCGGGAAGGAGCGGGTATAAAGCGACGCGAGGCGTCGGTCGCACTCCACGATGGCATGACCCGTTTGGGCCAATAGATCGGGCAGGCAGGAGGCAAATAGAACCTCATCTCCTACCCCCTGCTCGGCGTAGACCAGAATTGTTCGTCCCGCTAAGGGACTGCCGTCCCACTCGGGGAAAGGCAGGCGGAGGTTCCGCCACCGACCTTGATCCTTCGATAGATAACATCCCCACTCGTAGGCCGCCCATCCCATTTCCAGGTTACCCTGGGCCAACAGGGGCAACGCTAGATTCCAACGTAGCTCCGGGTCATTGGGGTGGCGGTTCATTCCTTCCGCCAGACATTCGATCGCCGCATCAAGTTGGCCTTGCTCATAAAGGGCCTTACCGAGATGGACCACTGCCGCTTCCCAGCCCAGCGTTAGGGCACGCCGGAAGCAGTCCTCGGCCTCTTTTAGGCGGCTGGTGCTCTGAAGAAGGGTATTGCCGAGGTTGACCCAGGCACCGGCCAAGCCCGGTTCTAGGGCTACTGCTTGTCGGTCGTGGGCTTCTGCATCGACTAAAGCGCCGGTTTCGCGTAACGCATTGGCGAGATTGCTATGGGCGTCGGGGAAGTCCGGGTCACAGAGCAAAGCCTCTTGGAAGGCGGCTAGACCTCCCGCCAGTCGTCCTTGGGCACGCAAGGTATTGCCCAGGTTGTTCCAGGCCGGGGCGAAACGCGGGGCGAGACGCAACGCCTCTCGGTAGGCGGCCTCCGCTTCGGTGGAACGCCCTTGAGCTTGGAGGCAGTTCCCTAGGTTGCTGTACAGCTCGTGGCTGGTCGGGGTAGTCGATAAGGCCTCTCGATAGAGGGATTCCGCCTCGCTCCAACATCCGCGTTCGGTGATTAGGTTGGCCAGCGCGTTGAGTGCCTCAATCCAGGTCGGACGTAGCACCAGGGCCTGACGGTAGGCGGCCTCGGCGGCAGCAGGCTGGCCGAGGTGTGCCAATGCTACGCCCAGGTAGAACTGTGCCTGGGCATAGTCCGGACGTAGGGCCAGGGCTTCGCGGTAGGCCGCTTCCGCTTCGGTCCAGCGTCCCAGGTCGGTTAGGCAGTTGCCCAGGTTGTACCAGCCTTCGGGGAAATGGGGCCGGAGGCGGAGCGTTCCCCGGTAGGCGGCTTCGGCCTCGGCGGGACGTCCCTGTTGTTCCAGAAGAGTGCCCAGATTGTTGTGGGCCTCTACCAAGTCGGGTTTGTGCCGTAGTGCAGTCAGGTAGCAACGTTCCGCCTCCGCCCCTCGTCCACTTGCGCGTAGCAGGTTGCCGAGATCGGCGTGCGCCTCCGCCCATCGTGGTTCAAGCGCAAGCGCTGCACGGTAGGCGACTTCCGCCTCGTTGCTATGTCCGGGTTGGGTAGCCAGGGCGTTGGCAAGATGCCCCTGGTAGAGCGCGACCAGGGGGGCGATGGTGACGGCGCGGTGAAAGGCGGTCAGCGCCTCTTCCGAAGCCCCATCGGCATGGGCGGCTACGCCCAGCAGATCAAGGGCGACCGGATCCTCTGGATGTAGCACCAGGTAGCTGCGGCAGCACTCCCGCGCCTGACTCAGCCGACCGGCTCGCAGGTGGTCACGGGCGGTAGTGAGATCCCCAGGAGGAAGGGGTGGGGAGTGGAAAGGAAGCGTATTTTGGTAGAGATGATTTTGAAATTCGTCCTGACTGGCGGGAAGGCTCGGTTGCTCGGTTTCATGGAATCCGGCCAGTTGTGCGGCCAATGCCGCAAATACCGGCCGCCAGTCCCCCCAACGCGGTTGTTTGAACAACCGCACGGCCGGGTGCCAGGGCATCACCGTCGTGCCCAACGAGGTCCAGGTCCGACCATACGACTCCAGACGCCATACCAAAACTCCCAAGGTAGCGGCCAATTCGGTGGCGGCATTGCCGGTGCCGATCACCAAATCCAGCGCAGCGGAAAGGGCCGCGACCTCGTCCAGATCATCCTTGAGGTTTAATCCTGGAAAGGTGTGGATCGCTACGCCGAATTGTTCCCGTGCCGTGGCCAATTCCGCCACGCAGTCGTCGTATTGCAGATTGACGAAAACTATACCGGGTAGGGTCAATATGGGTGCCCACTCGCTTAATTCGGTGTAATGGCGTCGTCGTGCCGTCTTCAGAAATCCGCTACGCCAGGTGACGCCGACTTTAAGGCCCGCTCCTAGAATCGCGAGCCGTTCCCGCCAGGCGGTTACTCGGGTTGGGTTGGGAATCAGATAACCGCGAACGGCCGGGAATCTGTCCAGCGTTGGGCGCAAATAGCGTGGTAGATCGCCGATGCGTACCTGGAAATCCGGTATTTTTTCTTTTGAAGGGGAGGGGAGGGCGCCAGCCGGTAATACGGTCGTGGTCGGAAAGGAACGGGTATAAAGAGATACCAGACGCGGATCACACTCGATCACGCAATGGCCGGCGGCGGCGATCAGGTCCGGCAGACACGAGGCGAAGAGGAGTTCGTCTCCCAGTCCCTGCTCCGGCAGCACCAGGATAGTTTTGCCGGTCAGGGAATCGTTCCCCGTTTGAGCGAATCCCGACCATTCCGGATAGGCGAGGGAGAGCGGTTTCAGTAAGGAACGGCGGGCGGTATAGGCCGCCCAGCCTGTGGTTAGGTCACCTGCGGCCAATAGGCAGAAGGCTCGATTACGCCGCGCTTCGGCATCGGCAGGATCCGTTTCGGTAGCATCATCGGCGTGGATTTCCAACGCATGTTGGTAATGCGGCAGCGCCTCCTCGAAACGGTTTAGGTCCTGTAACACGTCGCCCAAAATTATGGCTGCCTTGGCATCACGTGGCGCTTGTTCAACGGCGCGGCGGGCAACGGGCAGGGCCTCTTCTACCCGTCCCAACTCGCGTAGCACGTTGGCCAGGTTGTAGAGGGCGAGCGTGAAGGTCGGGTGTAGGGCCAGGGCGTGCCGGTAGCAGGATAGCGCCTCTTCCAGCCGATCCTGGAGGTGGCGCAGGCTGCCGAGATTATGATGGGCTTCGGGAAGGTTCGGCGCCAGGGCGAGGGCGCGGTTCAGGGCCTCCTCGGCCTCGGTCAAGCGGTCCATCTCCTGGAGGGTACGCCCGAGATTGTTGTGGGCCTCCGCATAGTCCGGACGCAGGGAAAGGGCGGTTCGATACTCGACCAGGGCGGCTTCCCGTTGTCCCTGTCGATGCAACACATTGGCCAGGTTGTAGTGGGCTTCGGGAAAGTCGGCGTGTAATGCCAATGCCGCCCGATAGCTGCGTTCCGCATCCTGGAACCGGCTGTTGTCGAATAAAACACTCCCCAGGTTGTTGTGGGCCTCGGGGGAATTTGGGTCCAAAGCCAGGGCGCGGCGATAACTGTCCTCAGCCTCCTGTAATCGGTCGGCGGCCCAGGCCCGATTGCCGGTTTCGATCAGCGAGATGGCCGCCTGGTGCGGATCCTGGATTCTGGTCTTTTGTTGAGAAAGGGGAGAGACGGATGGGGATTTCGATTGGAAACCGATCAGACTCGCGGCCACCCGTTCCAATACCTCGCCCCACTCTCCGCGTACTGCCTGACGGAATACCCGCATCTGCGGATGCCAGGGAAAGGCATCAGTCCCCAACGAGGTCCAAGGTCGGCCATGAGATTCCAGACGCCACACCGGTACCCCCAACGCGGCGGCAATCTCACCGGCAGCATTGCCGGCAGCGATGACCAGATCCAAGGCAGAGGTCAGGGCCGCGGCCCCTTCCAGATCGCGGAACAGGTCCAACTCCGGGAAGACGCGGACCTCGGCCCCAAAGAGATTGCGGACCGCCATCAACTCTTCGGTGCAGTCGTCATACTGGAGGCTGATGAAGTGGATCCCAGGGATGGCGAATATCGCCCCCCATTCGTTCAGACGGCTGTAGTGGCGGTGGCGCCCTTCGCCCATCATGCCGCTACGCCAGGTGATGCCAACCTGGAGACCGGGTTGTAGCGTGGTGAGTCGTTCCCGCCAATGAGTACGGGCGGCCGGGTCGGCTACCAGATAGCTGGGTCGGGTCGGGAAGCTTGATGGGGTAGGGCGCAGGTGGCGCGTCAGGCTCCCGGCCGGGATCTGTACATCTATCGGTGGTAATGACTGGATCCAAGAGCGATCGGTACGTTTCACCCCGATCACGGTGGCACCTGGAAAGGAGCGTCGATAGATTGGGGCAAGCCGTGGATCGCACTCGAAGAGGCAATGCCCGGCCTGCATCAGTAGGTCCGGGAAGCAGGAGGCAAACAGCAACTCATCGCCCAATCCCTGCTCGGCGAAGACCAACAGGGTCTTACCGGTCAACGGTCCACCGTCCCATTCCGGGAACGGCAATACCTGCCAATGAAACACCGGCCGCCGCCATTCATAGGCCTCCCAGCCTTCCTTCAAATTGCCGAGAGCGAGCAGGATGAAAGCACGATTCCACTGCACCAGCGCATCATCGGGACGCAGACGTAGGGCCTGGCCATATTCCTCCATGGCCTCTTCCAGACGGTCCTGGGATTGGAGCACCGCGGCCAGGTTATTGTGGGCATCGTAGAAATCGGGTTGTAGGACGAGGGCGCGGCGTAGCCAGTGCTCGGCCTCTTCGAGTCGGTCCAGGATCTTGAGGACCACCGCGAGGTTGTTGCAGGCCTCGAAGTGGTTGGGGTTGATGGCGACGGCGCGCTCAAAGTAGCGCACCGCTTCTTCCAGGCGATGCAACTGTTTGAGCATGAGTCCCAGGTTGTGGTGGGCGTCGGCATAGTCGGGCTTGAGTTCCAATGCCCGCTGATAAAGCGCCACGGCCTCTTCCGCCTGTCCGCGGTCATCAAGCACCCCGGCGAGATTATTGAGGGCATTGGGATAATCGGGACGTAGCGCAAGGGCACGGCGAAACATCGGCTCGGCCTCGTTCATACGACCCAGGGCACACATCGCCAGTCCCAGGTTGTTCAACGCCTCCGGCCAGTCGGAATGTAGTGCCAGGGCCTTGGTCAAATGCCCTTCTGCGGCGCTATGGTTACCACGCTGGCTTTCCAAAGTGCCGAGTAAATACAGTGCCCTGGAGTGATTAGGCTGGGATGCGAGAATCCGCCGGTAGAGGGCCTCCGCCCCCGCCATATCGCCCTGTTCATGGCGTTGAAAGGCATCCTGAAACCACTTTTCTATCTCTTTGGGTTGGGCTTGGTGGGCGTGGCGGGTTGGGCGGGGTTTGCTCATCGCTGTCCTCATCACTGGATACTTGACTGGCTAGGTTGACTAGGTGACTAGGTTTGATTAGTTGA
>CAUYUB010000693.1:0-13823 GCA_963575685.1 Gammaproteobacteria bacterium
GGTTCTGACGATACTCTGCTCACGGTCAATGTGGCATTCCAGAAAGCGGTCCACAGATTCGAGAAAGTTGAGGCAGTGGAATTGGGTGTGGAAGCCGAGGATCGAACTTCCCAGCATCCCCCATAAAATCTCTTCGCGCCAAGGACAAATGCTGAAGGCTTCGGGATTGGGCCAGGGGATGTGCCAAAAACTGATGATGGTGGCATCGGGAAGGTGCTCGCGTACCATCCGCGGCAACAGGGCAAAGTGATAGTCCTGAACCAGCACCACGGGGTTGGGGGTGGTGGCCTCGGCCACCACCGCCTCGGCGAACTTGCGGTTCACCGCCACGTACTGGTCCCAGTCGCCGGCGCGGAAAACCGGCCGAACAAAGGCGATGTGGCACAACGGCCATAGGCCCTCATTGGCGAGACCATAGTAGTAGCCATCCTGTTCCGCGTCGGACAGCCAGATTCTGCGCAGGGTATAGGCCGGTGCTCCGGGGGGTACCGCGATGTGGTCGTTGGCATCAACCGTGCGGCTATCCGCCGAGCCACTGCCATGGGCGATCCAGGTTCCACCGCAGGTCCGGCAAATGGGTTCGAGGGCAGTGACCAACCCGCTGGCGGGGCGCTGGAGGGTGATGCGACCGTCCTCCTCTTCGTTGTGGATGTAGGGTTCGCGGTTGGACACCACAATTACCTGCGCGCCTGGCAGCTCGTTGCGTAGCAGGGTACGCAGGCTTTCGGGGTTCCAATCGATGCGGATAACGTCGGCGACGCTTCTGAGCACGTCGAGGTCGCGGAGCATTTTGCGCACTTCGCGTACCAGCGGGGCGATTTCAGGTTCGAGGAATTTGTCATCCGCGCCACTCGGTTCGGAGGTCGCCAGACTCTTGCGCACCGCCTGGATCCAACCTTTCAACATCACCCGGGCGACGATGATAGTGATCAGGGCGACCACTACCCCCAACACCGTAAGGAATACCGCCAGATAATTCTCGGCCTTGGAACTACGCCGTTCGATAAAGCTAAGGTCGTGGACGACGACAAGATGCCCGCGATCGACACCGTCGGCAGTCAGGGTGAAAGCTGCCGCCAGTACCGGTCCGCTTTCCAGCCGTTCCACTGCAAACGCCCGACCAGCCTCGGGAGGCTTCGGGGGACAAGATAAGGTCTTGGGCCATTCCGGTGAGCGGTGGGTCAAGGTTCCGTCCGGTAGGCACAGGCCGAGCGCCAGCAATCTCTCGTTGCGGGCAATGCGGTGGAATAGGGTATCGATTTTGCGGTCGGCCTTGGCAGCGACCATGGTGTTAACGGTGTCCTGGATCGAATCAAAGACCAATTGCGAGCGTAACTCGACATCGGCGCGAAACCACCCATGCATCAATTCACCGACCAGTGGTGCCGATCCCCAGGCGATGCCGCCGAGGATGATGAGCAGGGGGAGGATTAACCTCAAAGCTATCCGCATGGGATCTAATCTCTCTGATGATCTATGTGCGGAACTGACGAGGTTATAATTTCAGAATCAATATCAACTTGTTCACCACTCAGTATTGATTCATCGTGTCGGGCGGCGCGCCTCGCGGAACCAAACCCGATATTGCTCCATTTTTGCGTGTTGTGCCTCGGGAGCATGGCGGCGGCAGGTGGAATATTCCGTCGTGCCCGGCTGCGCGCCCCAGCGTAATTCTGCACAATCGTTTGGGTTGTAAGTCATCTCGTAAGACGACTTTCTTGCCAGCACCTCCGCGATGGAAAGTTCCCAGGGACTGCCATCCGTGCGGATATAGCGGATTTTGCGCTCCTGAATACGGCGAGCATGATATTGTTCGATATCGGATTTTGCCTCCTGAGGCGACCGGCCATTCATTACAAAAAAATCGGGATGGTGCATAATCTTTTCCGGCAAGCCATTTAGAACGTTGATGGCAATAATGAGGCGCAGGTCGCGGGAGGGCGTGGAATAATCTTCCCACGGACCGATGGTCTCAAAAATAGCAGCACCGCTGGGCATTGAAATGACGCTGCCGGAGTTCTTACGGAAATAATCCTCGCCATTGTTTACCGAGGTGACGCGGGTTTCCACTTGCTCCACCAGGGCATCCAAGGTAGCCTCGTAATCCTGCCGGGAGTCCAGGCCATGGGGATTGATGAGTCCCGCCAGTCGTGCATAGAAATCATCCGGGGTAAGCCCGTCCTGTTCCAGGGAAAAGGGCGCAAAACCGGGATGCTCAAGCAACTCGCCATTGGACAGCGCACGCACCTGGTCCGACCCTATCTGAATTAAAGGCCGGAACGCCTTGAAACCCGGTCCGGCGCTAGCGATATTGGCAAAAAGAAAGGTACCTTCCCAAAAACGCTTGCGGGTCACGGCGTGGTCCGGTTGTGCGTCCACGGCAAGCAATCGGCCGGACTGATTTTCTGTTTGTTCCACCCATTGGACCAGTACCAGCACATGGCCATAAGGGTCGGCATACACCGTCCCCGGCCAGAGCGTTTCCCGGCGGAGTGCCAGCGGATAGAGATCGGTGGCCTCGTCATTCAAACCCGTGCGCGCGGATCCAGAATGGACCGCGTTCGCCAATTGGCCATTAACGCTCCTGAAGCCGGCTTGCGAACTGCGGCCATGGGTGAATTCAGTCTTGATGGTGGCCGGCCCGCAGTGCGGCGGCGCGTTGGTCGAGCCTCGGCTACAGACGCGGAAAGCAACGGGTAATCCAATTTTCCAGGAAAAATACGCGCGCAAGGTGTAAGGCAGGTCGGCGCAGTCGGGCGTTGCCGGCAAGGTTTGGTCTTCGTTGAGGCCAAAATGGTTGTATAGGAAATTACGAGCAGGGTCGTGCAACACGGGCGCTAAGGAAGGGAAACTCAGATTCTCCTCCGGCGATGCACCAAACAATCCCTCAATCCAGGCCGCATAAAATGCTTCGGTGGAGAGATTCCAACGGAACGCCCTTTCCTGCTCGGTGGGATCGCCGACCTTCACCCAGCGGCAAGCAATGCGGTTGCCATTTCGCAGTGCCTCAAGCCGATAACTCCCTTCGTTAAGTCCACCCAGCATTGCGGATACACTCCACGGTGGTCCACCGCGCCGGCGAGATTCCAGGGAAATCCGTTGTCCTTGGCGGTCGAATAAAGCCATTTCGGAGATCGCCCCGTCCGTAGCCACGGCCATGAACTTAATCACTGCATCTACCTTTGGATGGAACGGTGAAATCCATAGATGCGTCTCGCCAGCTTCCTCACAAGAAGAACTGTCATCAAGCCCTTCGGCTACCGCTAGCGCTATGCCCGCGAATCCAAGTAGGCTGACCAAGATCAGGTATCGTATTGTGCGCCAGCTATTCATGTCCGCTCGTATAGGTTCCGAAAATATTGAGAGAGGTCCCACTCTGCCGGCTAGATTGAACAAAATGGTAGGTTTGAACCTGGGGTTGGCTATCTCCCGCACTGGAAAGCGTGACCTCTATCCGTGCCCCCGCCAAGAGTAATAGGAAGGCCCCCGCCAGGATGCTGAAGCTGATGCCGATGGCGGTGCTTGCCAAGACCCCCACGACCCCCACGACCATTTCTCCCAACAGGCTTTGGGGGTAGACCCAGCAATTTTGGAGTGGTATTCGTTTTCTGTTCGCAGTCCTCATAAATTTCTTCCTCTCCTACTAAACGGTTAACTAAAGATAGCTTCATCGATCTCCTCCAAAGAACAATTACGATTACGTTAAGGGGAAAGCCGTCATTCCGGTCGGGAATGACGACTAAGGTTTAGTGCAGATACGGATTATTTATTCATGCTCTTTCTGTAGACGCGATTAGTCGCCTCTTTGACCTGATCGCAACACTCCTGAGCATCCCTGGCGGTGCTCATCGCCGCATCTGCCTTGCGACTGGCTTCATTAGCAGTTTTGATTGCCAGATTCGCCAACTCGGCAGCATGGGCAGTTGCCTTTTGGTTATCCTCAATCATCCTGGTAGTCTCGCTGCTGGCACAACCAGAGGCCAGACCTATTACGATGGCCAGGGCGGAGTATTTTGCAATGTTTATAATGGTATTGTGCATTTCATTTCCTCATGGGAGGTTGATAAACATGGTGTAATTGCCCCCGAAGAAGGGAGCAACTCTAATTAGGCGTATATCATGCCGACCTGAATTTCATTTCTAGTTAAAGATTGTCTCCACCATTCCTAATTGGTTTGACAAAAGTACATCTCATAAACGACCAAATCACTATTCCGCACGCATCAACCGGACAGCACTACCATCGTACCGAAGAACCCAATAGTCGCCCCCATAGTTGAAATGAACGAGCCATGCGTGGTTTGAATCATCGGTCACTAGAGAACCCGCCCAGAAATACGACACCGAGGCGTTTGGAAAGACCTCCAGATTGATGGCCGGGTAGTTGCATTGGCGTTCAACGATGGAGAGTAATTCTTTTACTTTCGGTACACGCCAATCAGTTCGACCAGCGTAACCACCGGTTTGGTTCGTCGAGGAGACATGCTGCAGGGCGTCTTGCCAGGAAAAATGGGACTCATGTCCATGACATGTACCATTAGTCCAAGTCATCCCTTCGGCGCAGCGCTTCCACATCAGACCCGTAATGGTGTCGGTTACCGTACCATTGCCGTTGTCGGTAAAGCGGTCGGTGGGGGTAGAGGCGGGAATATTGGTGGGCTGGCAGTTCTGAGCCGATGCGATGCAGGCCACGGCCAGCAAGAGAACAAAAATAGTTAAACGATCCAACATATATTTACTCCCTTAATGGTGATTGAGCCCGTAATGCATTTTATGCCTCAGCGCAGTACTCACTATTAAGAATCTACAAATAGAACTGATAAAAAACCATCAACCCATCGTGGGTACTGAATGTTAGCTAGTTATCCTCCTTTTCCCCACCGTGATCTGTGCGCTACTGCACATAGCACTATCTTTCGTTTATGACGAAAGACCTCGCTCTCTATGTGTGGTAGCGTACAGATCACTATTAAAAGAAAGAGGATAAGTATCGTCAACTCGGCAATTCTCATAGGCCAACAATATTATTACCTAATGGTTGCCCCTTCTCAGGGCAATTTAGCGTTTTTGTCCAACCACCGATGGGAAAATGATATGAAGAAGACCATTATGAATATCGTCAAGTACTCCGCTCTGGCTGTCATCGTAGGGGTGGCCGCCGGTTGCGCCAGTAGCGAAACTACCAAAATGATTGAGGAGAACCAGAAGGCGATTGCCCAGGTAACCGCGACCGCCAATGACGCCAGCCGCAAGGCGGATGCCGCCATGAGCGCAGCCCGGGCAGCACAGGAATGTTGTACCCGCAGCTACAAGAAGAGCATGGACAAGTAACCCTCATCCGAATAGGAAAACCTCGTCTGAGGAGGCCTTCCTATTCAGGAATCAAGAAGGTGGGCATTCTATTTTTTTTCCTAAAAATCCAGGCCCAGTGTTACCTAAATCAGGGATTGACGGTTGCACCGAATTGTTTCTGATTCCGCTTGCAATCAATATCCAGTTGCCTACTCGTCTCCCTGTAATTGTTTTCCTACCCATTATTGAGCAATAACCACTAGGTTATTGGCCCCTCACAAGATTCAGGAATCCTCATGAATGTTCATAGCTCAGGTGGCCGCAAACGGGTGTTGGTCACCGGCGGCGCGGGTTTTATCGGCTCCCATCTATGTACACGACTCATTGCCGCAGGGTGCGATGTCCTGTGCATCGACAATTTCTTTACAGGCAGCAAGGACAACATTATCCACCTCATAAGTAATCCCCATTTTGAGTTGCAGCGCCACGATGTAACCTTTCCGTTGTATGTCGAAATCGACGAAATCTATAACCTAGCCTGTCCGGCCTCCCCCATCCATTATCAGAACAATCCGGTACAGACGATCAAGACCTGCGTGCATGGCGCGATCAATGTCCTGGGGCTTGCCAAGCGAACCGGAGCGAAAATTCTTCAGGCGTCCACTAGTGAGGTCTATGGCGATCCCGAAGTTCATCCCCAGACTGAATCCTACTGGGGGCGAGTCAATCCAATTGGTCCTCGTGCCTGTTACGATGAGGGAAAACGTTGTGCGGAAACACTGTTCTTCGACTACCGTCGTCAATTTGATGTGGATATCAAGGTGGCGCGGATCTTCAACACCTATGGTCCCAATATGCATCCCAACGACGGTCGGGTAGTTTCGAACTTCATCGTCCAAGCCCTACGGAATAAGCCGCTTGCCCTGTATGGGGACGGCCAACAGAGCCGATCTTTTTGCTATGTGGACGATCTCGTCGAGGCGCTGATCCGTTTAATGAATACGCCCCCCGAGGTGAGCGGACCAATTAATCTTGGCAATCCTAATGAATTTCGTGTTGTCGAACTCGCGGAGCGCATCTTAGCGTTGACCGGTTCGTCCGCTACCATTGAATACCTGCCACTACCCCAGGATGACCCCCGCCAGCGCCGTCCGGAAATTGAGAAGGCCAGAACCATATTGGATTGGGAATCTACCACTAATCTTGACACAGGCCTCGCTCGCACTATTGATTACTTCCGCGCCCGTCTTGCCGCCGAGGAATAGTCCTGTTATTCGTCATCGTGCATTTTTATAAAAAGGTCAATGGGTAGTCAAAATGGGTAGCGCCATATGAAACTCCACGACGAAATTAGCAATCTGGCCGCTACCTTTGGCAGTATGGCCGCTGACCTGAAAGATAAGCAGGACATGTTGCTATCCTACGGACGGGGGCTCGAATCGTTGATCTCGGAGCAGACCGCTGAACTAGCGTACGAAAAGGCCAATCTGGAAATTAGTGTGACGGAACGAACCGCTCAGTTGCATCAGGCGAACGATGAACTCAGAAACCAGGCAACGGAACTCTCCAGGCGTAACCAGGAGATCACGTTGTTCAGCAAGATGAACGACTTCTTGCAGACCAGCACTACCGAACCTGAGGCCTATTCGATTATTTCTGAAACCATCGTGCATCTGTTTCCCGAAGACTCAGGCGCGGTATTCATATTCAGCGCATCACGCGATATGTTGGAAGCAACGGCAGTGTGGGGTCCGTTGCCGCCGGCCAACGTGAGCTTTGCCCCGAATGAGTGCTGGGCACATCGACTCGGACAGGTTCATCTCGCTATCGGTCATGAGCGCTGGTGTCCTCATGTTGTTGACGACGGACACATGTATATCTGCCTACCGTTGCTCGCGCAGGGGGAGATGTTGGGCATCCTACATCTCGTGGACGGTCCGGTTAAAAATGGAAAAGCGGATGAAGTGCGTATGATGGAAAAGTGTAAGTTGGCAAATATTCTCGCCGACAATATTGGGCTGGGCATTGCTAATCTGAAGTTGCGTGAGTCCATGCGCAATATGGCGATCCGTGATCCGCTGACCAGGCTTTTTAACCGCCGCTATATGGAGGAGGTCCTAGTACAGGAACAGCACCGAACCAAGCGCAACAATGCACAGCTCGCCGTCATCATGATCGATATCGACCACTTCAAGCAGTTCAACGACAACTTCGGGCACGACGGGGGCGATGCTATTCTGCGGGCATTGGGGGATTTTCTCAAAAAGCATGTACGGGGAAGTGATGTTGCCTGTCGCTACGGAGGAGAAGAATTCATTCTAATCCTGTCCCCATCGAGTGCGGAAGGAGCACTACGACGCGGAGAGAAAATTCGGGAAGATGCTGGGTTATTGCGTGTCTATCATGCCAATCAGGATCTGAGTGCGATTACGCTGTCGTTAGGAGTGGCCATTTATCCGGATCAGGGAAACAGTCCTGAGGATATTATAAAAGCGGCCGACATTGCGCTTTACCGAGCAAAATGCAGTGGGCGAAATCGAGTGGTCATGTTTGTAGAGGAGGAGGGATAACATTTTTAATGTCCCATTGCAGTGGTTGTCGGTAGATTGCTTTCTGAGTCCATGCTTAGTTAGGTAGGGGGTTATGGAGCCATTTTTGCTGTCACAGATAGACTACATTTATTTTGCATATGGATGGAGTCTTATTTTACTCTTTGCTGCGTGTGTGTCGCTTACACAAGAGAAATCACAGCCATTACCCTGGATGTTCCTCGGGATGTTCGGCCTGACCCAAGGCTTGAGTGCATGGCTTAACTTGTACGCCTTTCCTGCCAAGGGATCAGCGGTTTGGTCTGGAACCCAATTAACGCTGCTGATGCTGTCATTCTTTTTTATTTGGGAATTCGCACGGGTAGGATCGGCAGCGCAGCAGGGGCGACCACCGAACCGCTTGCTGCTGGCAGTGCCGATACTGGTATTGGCGACGATGACTGGCATGGTCATCATGAATTCTTTTTACGCAATCGAGGTATTTGGCTACATCCTCGCACTCCCTGCGTGCCTATGGGCGGCAATCGTGCTGAAGCGGGAAACCGTGGCGAGCGATAACCAGCATGATTCGATACTGCTCATTGCCGCGGGCGCACTTGTTTTCTACGGGCTGACCGTGGGATTCGCCGTTCCGGTATTGTGGCTGCCGCCGGCCTATTTGCTCAGGCAGGAGATCCTGGTCACCTGGACGGGTATTCCAATAGTGCAGGCATTGCTGGCGATTGTGATTAGTGTAGTGTTGTGGCGATATTGGGTCCAATGTGCTCCGCTGGTTTCAATTGCGGCGATGCGTACGGAAAATTTCCGCCGAACACTTGCCATGATGCTTGGTGTACTGGTCGCGGGTGCCCTTCTCACCAATTGGCTGGGCTTGAATACGACACAGACCGAGATGTACCGGTTGGCGGGTATTGGGGAAACCCTGGCCGTATCTTTGCTGGTACTTGCCAACACGGTGACAGTCGTTACTGGGATGAACGCGCAGTTTGCCTTTGAACTAGCGCGTGACAAATTGGGCACTTCGGAAATTTATAAAAGAAAAAGCAAGTCGATTGATCTTGTTCTGGTCAGTGCGACAGTCTGGGCAATTGATGTTTGGAGTACAATGGTCAGTGGACTCATGGGTGCGGAACTGGCAGAAAATCTGACTAGAGTGCATCTGGATAAACTCGAATGCAATCTATCGATTGGTCTGGCCATAGTTCTTTATGTATATCTGGCTAACTACCTTGGTGTTTACAAAATCGTCAAACTGATCCGCCGCCGTTATGTCAGTGCCGTTATCACCTCCTTAGCTACACAATTTACCGTGCTCATCGTTCTCGCTGCTATTCATGCCGTCTCCGTTGTTGATCGTACGATCGCCCTCCCGCCGCTTATTATCTGGTTGAGCTTGTGGGGAGTGTTTTACACGTTGATTACCATGGTCGTGCGATTAGGCCTCTATGGATTGGTTAAAAGTTGGGAGGTGGACGGACGCACCGCTCAACAGATTGCTATCGTTGGCCTCGAAGAACCAACGCAGCAGTTACTCGACTGGATGAAAGGCGATATCCCAGATTTAATACAAATCGTCGGGATATTCGATGATCGTTCCGATCTCGTAAAGTCGCATCAGGAACTTGCGGATCTTTATCGAGGAACTACCGACGATCTGATCATGTTATCGCACGACCACCACATTGATACGGTAGTACTGGCACTACCCCATCAGGCCGAGGAACGTTTATTGGAGCTACTGTTCAAATTACGGCCAATGGCAGTACAAATCTCACTTGGTCCTGATCTGATGGGTTTTCGTCTGCCGGGTGGTCGCGCTCGGACAATAGAAATGGCAGGCTTGCCGCTCCTTAACATTGGCCCAACCCCACTCAAGGCTTCGCAGCGTTATCTCAAGGAATTTTTAGATAAAGTTTTGGCATCGGTGGCGTTAATCCTTTTGTCGCCCATTATCTTAGGAGCCGCTATCGCGATTAGATTGGAAAGTCCTGGACCCATCTTGTTTGTTCAGAAAAGGTACGGCTATGGTAATCAGCTCATCAAAGTATTCAAATTCCGCACCATGTACACTAACCTGTCCGATTTTGGGGCGGCACGGCAGACTGAACGAAACGATTCACGTATAACTCGGGTTGGCAACTTCTTGCGCAAGACCAGCATTGATGAATTGCCGCAATTTCTGAATGTCCTCCTCGGCGATATGTCCATTGTTGGCCCCCGGCCACTACCTCTTCAAATGGGCGTAGGGGACAAATTGAACGGTGAAATCGTTGCCGAATACGCTCACCGCCATCGCCTGAAGCCCGGATTGACTGGTTGGGCACAAGTGAATGGCTGCCGTGGCGCGGTTTCGACGGAGGACCAGTTGAAAATCCGAGTCGTCCATGACCTCTATTACATCGAACATTGGTCGTTGTGGTTCGATATTCGCATCATGTTAATGACCGCCCGAGTTCTATTCAACCAAGAAAATGCCTATTGATGAATCTGTTGCAAAATTCGTAATAAGGCTGGTATTTCTCGATCCCGGGAGAGACCATATTCTGCCGTTGACAATGGATAGACACGAAAAATCTTCGGTTTAGTGATTAGGAGAAGGCTATGGATATTTCCGTATTTGGTATTGGTTATGTTGGTGTCGTTTCGGCTAGTTGTCTGTCCGCCGATGGGCATTTTGTGGTTGCGGTCGATACCAACCAGTTCAAGGTTGACGCCATCAACCAAGGCATCTCGCCAATTGTGGAGCCGGAAGTAGCGGAGTTGATCCGTGCAGGAGTCGATGGCGGCAAATTGCGGGCGACGACCCGTGCCGACGATGCGATCATGAATTCGCAACTGACCATGATCTGTGTCGGTACGCCTAGCTTGGCGAACGGAAATCTTGATCTGAAATATATCATTCGCATCTGCGAAGACATTGGCCGTTTGTTGAGAGATAAAACCGACTTTCATACGGTTGTTATTCGATCAACAATGCTGCCCGGCTCGATGAACGACGTGGTGATCCCGCTTCTCGAAAGTTGTTCGGGAAAAAAAGCGGGTCGCGGATTTGGCGTGGCGATTTATCCCGAATTCCTACGCGAGGGGTCGGCGATACGTGACTATTATGAACCTGGGATGATCGTGTTCGGCGTTGATGATGCAGCCGCCACCGAGGGGATCCTTCGCGAAATTACCAATCGTTTACCTGGCAAGGTGCATATAACCGATTTACGCACGGCGGAGGCGATTAAGTATACCAACAACGCATGGCATGCGACGAAGATTGTATTTGCCAACGAAATCGGCATGTTTTGCGGACAAC
Organism: Gammaproteobacteria bacterium; assembly: GCA_963575685.1. Classification (GTDB taxonomy): domain Bacteria; phylum Pseudomonadota; class Gammaproteobacteria; order CAIRSR01; family CAIRSR01; genus CAUYTW01. Next base: position 11,146 of record CAUYUB010000693.1, read on the forward strand.
TCGGAATAGATAGCCACAAGGTCATGGGTATTGTTTGCTCGGATACCCGACTCAATATTTCTCCCACTTATTTGCGACCGGGATTTGCTTACGGCGGATCGTGTCTTCCAAAGGACTTGCGAGCCCTCCACTATAAGGCCAAGTCAATTGATCTCAGTTTGCCGATGATCGAAGCGCTGTCGCTTTCCAATGAGTTGCAGATCCGCCATGTGGTGGATATGGTGCAAGCGGCGGGGAATCGAAAAGTTGGACTGATTGGTCTGAGTTTCAAGAGCAATACCGACGACATGCGTGAGAGTCCCGCGGTTGCCCTAGCCGAGATTTTGTTTGGTAAGGGTTATGAGCTGAGGATTTTTGACCGGAATGTGAGTTTTTCGAAATTAATGGGTTCCAACCTTGCTTTCATCCAGGATCGTATTCCGCATCTTTCCGGTCTCCTGACCGAAAATCTTGAGGCGCTTGTCGCCCATGGCGATACTTTGGTCATTATGCATGCGGATCTGGGCGGTGCTACCTTTCCCAGACTGCGGCCAGATCAACGGGTCATCGACGTGGTTCGCCTGGCTACCGCCGCCGAGGCCGGTGGTCAATATACTGGCCTGTGCTGGTAAGTTAGTAGGCAAAGTATGCAAACGACATCAGATTCAATGAGTGAGCGGATGAAAATTATCTTGTGGCGTTGGTGCCGAGCTGGGGAACAGAAACCCTGGTACGTTTTCGGCATCATCGGGATGGCAATGGGGCTGTTTTCCGCCTGCGCGTCGATGCCCGAAGCACCAAATGTAGCGACGGTTCCGCAGGTGGTGGCCGGTGGCAATCTCGCGATGGAACAAGCCTATCCCCTGGCGGTGGGTGATCAGCTTCTGGTCAGGTTCCAGTTCTACAACGATCTCAACGATTCCGTGTCGGTGGGACCTAACGGCCATATCGTGCTTCAATTGATCGGGGACTTGCTGGTGGCCGGACTGTCAATGCCCGAGGCGACTGCTTTATTAAATAAGAAGTATGCGGAGCACCTGAAGAAACCAAATATCTCGCTCACGGTCTCCGCTTATTCGCCACAGCAGATTTATGTTGACGGCCAGGTCACCACTCCGGGGGTAATCCGTAGCGCAACGCCGCTGACAGCGTCGCGAGCCATCGCCCAGGCGGGTGGTTTTAAGCTGGGGACGGCACGGACCGGGTACATTCTATTACTGCGGCACACGCCAGACGGTAAGGTAGCCTACTATCAACTCGACTTCGGCAACGGCGTCCCGGGAACGGATCAGGATCCGCTTCTGCAAACCAACGACTTGGTCTTCGTGCCCGAAACCGCCATTGCCTCGGTAGCGGATTTCGTCAGCAATAATTTGTTGAAGATTATTCCATTTACCGCCACCACTTCTATCTCTAATGTGGGAATTATACTTCCCCATTGATAAAATAACCTAAAATAAATTATACAAAATTACGACACATAAAACTTGCCATATTTTCAGGTTACGGTGTGTATGAACGATACCTATGATTTTAGCTTGTCCCAACGTGAGCTTCTCAGCATCCTGTTCAAGGAGTGGCGCTGGCTGCTCGGGGTATTCCTTGGGATTTTCGCATTGGTACTCGGTGGGTCGTATCTGATGCCTCCTTATTACGAAGCGAACACCCGCTTACTGGTGAAGAGTGGCCGCGAATTTCAGATTCATGCGGATAGTGGAATCATGGTGCCACCGAGCGTAACTAAAATGGAAATCGTCAATTCAGAAATCGAGATTCTCACTAGCCGCGATTTGCTGGAAATGGTCATTAACCAGATCGGTTTGAACAAGCTCTATCCCAACATCGCATTGAAACTACCTTCAGACACAAGCGCAATCGATGCGGCAATTGAGGAATTTTCTGGAAACTTGAAAGTGACCCCGGTGATACAATCGCAAATTATTGAGGCGAGCTACCTCAATCAGGATCGGAAAATAGCCATCGAAGCCATGACAATCCTAATCAGGCGATATCAAGAAAAACATGCCAGTCTGTTCGCTGAGCATAAGTCTGAATTTCTTGAACAGGAGACAAAAAGCTACGAGGAAAGGCTCGCGGCAACCGACAAGAAGCTCTCAGAATTGAGGCAGTCTCAATCAATTTTCGATGCAGTGACACAGCGAGCCAGACTCATCCAAGATCGATCGATTGTCGCGCAGGCGCTTTCCGATCTGCAAGCCAAGGAAGTGGATACACAAGGAAGGATCGCATATTTTTCAAAGCAACTAGAGACGCTGCCGCACCTTGTCGAAGGTGGTAGTAGCGATGGCGCGGCCGGGGAGAATGCCAAGGTCAAGATTGTCGACCTACAATTACAGTTACAGACCTTGCGCCAGCGATACACGACAGATGTGCAGCCGATCCAGAATATCGAGCAACAAATTATGTCTCTGCAACGACTCGCCAAGAAATCGGGGGCTCAAAAAGTATGGACGCAACGCAACCCCGTCTACGATGACACCATTATTAGGCATAACGCTGCCCAAGCAGACACGGTATCGTTCCATCAGCAGATTATGATTCGTACCAATCAGCTCAGCAAGATCGACGCGGAGCTGAATTCGATTGAAGACGCCGCACGACAACTCGATACCTTGCAACGTGAGCATGACATGCTCAATGAACTGGGACATACCTATCGTAAACAATACGAAGAGGCC
>CAUYUB010000694.1:0-13516 GCA_963575685.1 Gammaproteobacteria bacterium
GTGGCGGACCTGGTGGGGGGGATTGAAAGACTGCGGGTGGAAGCGGAAAACTCACGCAAAAGGAAGGGATGAGGGATGAAACCTGAAACCTGAAAGGGGACTGGGGACTTTAAGAAGCAACTTCGCTCAACTTCGCTCAACTTCGCTCAACTTCGCTCAACTTCGCTCAACTTCGAACGGCGTGCCTTTAATGGCGCGCCGTTTTGTTCTATGGGATAGGTGCGGGACACGGCAGCTCCCGAAATAAAGCTGCTGAGTGGATGGGGCTACTTGGATGCCCCTTTAGAAAGAAACCAACGTGATAGCTACTGAAAAGGGGAACGCGAACTCCCCGGCCGCGGAAAGCCCCGCGAGCCAAAACACAGGGCCAATGGGGCGAGCCGGGCTGGCAGAATGGCTGAGTGCAAACGCGAGCCAGCTGGGATCAATGAACGAATCGCGGGCGACGACAGGGAACGCGGCGGAAGCGGCCTCGAATGATCGAGGGGCGGAAGCCACTGAACCGGCGGCGACGCCGGACCAGAGCGTTACGGAATCTGATCTTTCACATGGGGAGCAGGGAGCAGGGAGCGAGGAGCAGGGGACAGAGGGCACGGAGCCGGGGGCTGAGGAGCAGGGAGCAGGGAGCGAGGAGCAAGGAGCAGAAGGGGCGGAGCCGACGTTTACCAAGGGGGCGGAGAAGCGGATCAAACAGCTTTTGGCGGAACGACATGAGCTGAAGGCTGAGCTGGACGCGATCCGGACGGACCTGGCGGCGATCAAAGACCAGAGGGCAGAGGTCAGCAGTCAGAGGTCAGAGGGTGCGCCTACGGGGGAGAATCCGTTTTTGGAAGTGTTTGATCCTTTGAAGCTGGAGACGACACGGAATGAAATGGTGGATCTGCTGGATTGGGCGGAGTCGAACGCGGACGGGGGCAAACTGGGGGATAAGGAGTTTGACGCGGAACAGGTGGGGAATATCCGCCGGAATGCGCGCCAGGCAATCCATAAGTGGCTGCCAGCCCGGGAGCGGTTTCTGCAAAAGTTCTCGCAGCATCATGAGTATGCCGTCAAGGTGGCTCCCTGGCTCAAGGATACGAAATCGCCGGATTATGCGATGGCGGCGGGGATCCTGGGCAATCTGAAGGGGTTAAAGGAGCGGGAAGACTTCGAGTATTGGGCGGCAGCAGCGGTGGAGGGGCATAAAGTGCTCCAGGAGCGGGGGAAGAAGCTGCAAGCAGGGAGCAGGGAGCAGGGAGTCGGTAGCAGGGAGCAGGGAGCAGGGAGCAGGGCAATTACCAAGGCTCCGGCTAGTCCTGGGGGAACTCGAGTGGTGCCGCCTAAGGGGGATACGAAGGCGGCCGCGATCCAGACAGCCCGTGCGAATGTGGAAAAGAACAGATCCCGTAGCGCTTTGGCGGAGTTTTTGAGCGCAACGGAGGATTGAATTATGGCTATTACGACTGAAAAAGGGTTACGCGAGGCGAAACTGCCTTTCGAGGATTTCATGGATGTGGTTGACAAAGTGGAACCGGCGGAGACGCCGCTGTATTCGCTTTGCGGCCGGGAATCGGAGCTGGGGAATACGGAGTTTTCCTGGACGGTGGATTCTTGGGATACCCCCAAGGGCGCGGTGGGACCGGGCGACGGTTACGCGGTGCAAGCGGCGGAGATCGCCGACGGGACGACCCGGAAACGGAAGATGGGCAATGTGGGCCAGGCATTCCGCCGGGCTTACGGCGAGGGCTGGATTTCCGCGCAGGTGCCGAAGCTGCCGGGCGTGGGCAAAGGAACGCTGTCCGGGACGGCCGCCGATACGCTGGTGAACCTGAAGCGCGATATTGATTGCGCTTTCGGGAGTTTCGATCAGCAGGCGGTGCAGGACCAGGGATCGGCCTCCGGCTCGACGATGGCGGGGCTGCGGCTCCTGATCGACGCCTCCGGCAACGCTCCCACGGGCAGCACCTACACGGCGGCCAGCGCCTATATGGTGGGGCGGCCGACGGATCTGCACTTCGCTCCGACAGGGGCGTGCGTGAGCGCGGCTAGCATGAGCGCAAGTTTCAACCTGGCGGCGCTGAAAACGACGCTGAAGCTGTTGCGGAGCGCCACGAAGCGGAACAAGGATTATATCCTGCTGTGCGGCCTCGACCTGCGCGAAGCGGTGAGCGGGCTGACGGATCCGGCGACCTCGAGCGCAACGGGCGGAGCGCTGGCGGTGACTACGAGCCGGAGTTTCACCCAGGCGATCGCGGATGCCGAATTAGGCATTTCGATCGATGTGATCCGGACGGATTGGGGCCGGCTGCTGGTTGTCCCGACGGATAACATCGGCCTGACGACCCTGAACTCGACGGGTGGCGCGGCTGGGGATACAGCGCGATCGACGCGCGTGTTCACGGAGAAGCCGAAACAGGGCTATGTGCTGAGTCGCGAGAAGCTGGCGAAGCGCTGGGGCGTGCCGTTCCAGACGGAAGATCTCTCGCCGGATGGCGCGAGCAAATCCAAGGTGCTGCGGGCCTATTGCGGGCTCGTCTGCTACAACCCGACTGGGTTTGGGTATTACCTCTACGCTGCATAAGCAGGGATGAGGGATGAAACCTGAAAAGGGGGACGGGGGACTTTTGGGGTGAGTGGGGGTGTGTTGGTTGCGAGACGGGGCCAGCGGGTTGTGGTTGGCCTGCTGGCCCCGGACTTTTAGAGATTAGGATTAGGATTAGGATTAAGAGGGACAGGGATGATTGCGACTTTGGCGGATTTTTGTGAGGGGTCTGGGTTGCCGGCTACGGCGGTGCCGGATCTTTGCCGGGTGTTGTCCGATCGGGAATCGTTCCGGCTGGCGGAACATGAAGCGCGGATGAATGGGCTGGGCTCCCGGGTGCCGGGGAGCGAGCGGACACCGATCCTGGAGGGAAATGACGAGGTGGGGCGCGTGGAGGGGCGGGTGGCGCTTACCGATTACTTCAATATGGGCCAGAAATATGGCTTCGACTGCTGGCAAGACGATGAATTTGTGGCGGATTACTTCAAATCGCGCACGGCGCTGAAGGTGAACACGGTGAGCGGGCGGATTGTGAGCGGTTGGCAGCCGGGGCGGAAGACTATCAAGAAATACTGACCTTACGCAAAGGGCGCAAAGGACTGGGACGAGGGGAGATTAGGATTACGATTAGGATTAGGAGGATAAGGATATGGGGCGAGAAATTATTAATTACGGTTGGGATCAGAAGACAATCTCCACCGCTTTTGAAAAGTCGAAGCAGGTAACGACTCAGAAAGCCAAGATGGGCAGCCTGACCGTGATCCACAAGGGGACCGTGGACTGCTGGCTGAAGATCCAGGATACGGCGGATGGCGGAACTGACTCCGGCCCGGTGGTGTATTGGCTGCCATTGAGCGCGGGATCCTTTGTTTCCATCGCCAGCGCCGGGATGCGATTCGGCAAGGGGATCTTCGTGAGCGGGGTAACGGCGGCCGGCGGGGCTACGCCGATATCCTTCGATGATCTGTGGTTTGTTTGTGAATACATGAACTAGGCGGACAGAAGACGGAGGACAGAGGACGGAGGGCGGAGAACTGATATGAAAACGATTTTTATGCTGGCGGCTTGGATGGTGGCGCTGGTGGCTTTCGGGCAAGGAGTATCTTCGCCGCCGCCGCCGACTACGGTTTATACCCGGGCCCTGCTGAAATCCATTGATGCGGGGACGGCGAGGACCAACCTGGGCATCTACAACACAAACACGGCCGCTTATGTGGTGACGAACAACGTCAATCTGACGAATACCTACAGTGTGACGAACACTTATGCCGTCACCAATTCCTATGCCGTCACCAATTCCTATGCCGTCACTAACCTTACCACTTTGACTAATGCGCTGGTGGATACGTTGACAGCGACAAACCTGGAGGTTATTGGAGGGATCTATGGGGACCTGACGGCAGCAACTAATTCCAGCGGGGAACGGTTTGCTTCCACGGGCTATGTGGCGAGCGCTCTGGCGGCCCTGCCGGCATCCTCAAACCAGTTCACATTCACCTACACCGGAACGCAGAGCAATCTGACCGACTGGGCGAACATCTACACCAACTCTCACACGCTAACTGCATCCAACACTCTCGCCCTGGAAACTTGGGTCGATATTTCAGGCCCGACCAACTGGCTCTTTCAGCATTGGGATGCACATTTCCGCAACGGTGCGTCTAACTTTGTCGGGATGCTTTCGAGCAATGCGTCTGGTTTATGGATGGGAGCGCGGTGGGTGACGAATACCGGGAGGGCCGTGCTCCAGATCAAGGGAGGTCTGACCAACGAGGATGCGCGGGTGATCGTGAAGGGCAATGAGGTGGCTTGGAGCACGAATGGATTGGTTGCGGTAGCCTCCTGCTCTACCTTCGCCACAACGAACTCGTGGGATAACTTCATCGAAGGGTTTGGTGGTCCTAATGGTCCGCTGACGAATTGGACTGCGGTGGGGACGCTGGCAAACATTAACACGAATGCGGATAGCAGTTTGCTGATCTCCGGCAAGCCAACCGGGGCATGTGATACCGCGCTCAAAGTCGTTGTCCCCAGCGATGGCACTCTAACTTATATAAAAACAGACTTAGGGGCCGCTGGGTTGATCGACTTAGACACGATCCAAACGGATATTTATCTGTCGCTTTACGTCGAGGCGGCCCCAACCACATCGGGGCATCTTTTTGGAGCCTTTATGGCCACGCCAACCGCAGACGACAACTGGGGTGGGGTGCAGATCAATATCTTGAACTCAGGAGGATCGCTCTATTTGCAGGCCGAGGGGGCTACGTCAGCAAATAGTGCCACGCTCTCCACCGGGAAATGGTATGTGGTAAAACTGGGCATGGCCACATCCACGGCTGCGGATCAATGCACTTTTACGGTGTGGAACGAGGGCACTCAGATTTCAACCGGGACATTCCAGCGCAATGCACAGGACATCCGTTATCTGCACGCTGGAGGAGTGGCGGGATTGAACGCGGGTGAGTCGGCAACGGTTTGGTTTGATTTGATATGTGTAAAAACCAATTAATATTTTGGTTAATCCTGCTGCTGCTGGGCAACACTCAGGCGGCGACATACTACGTCTCGACCGGCGGCGATGACGGGAACAACGGCACGGCTGACACTTCGCCCTGGAAAACATTGGGCAAGGTTTACGCCAAAGCTATGTCTGGGTCTAAGTTTGCGCCGGGGGACGCAATTTTGCTGAAGGCCGGTGATGTATTTAATCGCGAGCAAATCACGCTAACATCCGGGAACAGCGGAACAGCAGGGAACCCCATTTTCATTGGCCGATACGGTTCGGGAAATGATCCGATAATTCTAGGGGAAACAACTAACCTAACGTGGTCTGCGGTCAATGGACACGCAGGAGTTTATTCCGCACCCATGACATCTCCGAGCGCAGTGGATGCGGTAGGGATTGGCTCCGTATCGTTGTCGCAACGGACGCAGGGCGCGGATTCGCTGGATACTTTTTTGGGGAAATTTACCGCCAGCCAGTTTGGCTTTAGCTGGGACACTCCGACATTGATCTACGTGCGCACCGCCAATGATGCCAGCCCAGCCAATGACAGATTGTTCTATTATGTGGGAGTGCAGCTTAATTCTGCGAGCTATATAGTTGTCACAAATCTGAATATCCAGAGATTCAAGATGGGGATTCAGGGGAACACATCGAGCGGGACCGTGGTGACGAAATGCTCGCTGGCCGACACCATCTCCACCTCAATCTATTTTGGGGCGGGAAGCTCCGGGGTAACGGTTGCCTCAAATACCGTGAATCGCTGCGGCTACACCGCCGTTTATTTCCAGACGGGAGGCAACAACTGGGTGCATCACAATACGATTTCCTACGTCACCAACACGATTTTTGGAATCGCCGTAAACGGGACTGAATTGGCTGGGGTTGGGCTGGAGCGAGGCACAAATAATATCGTTGAACGCAACGATTTTCTGGGGCTTGGCATGTCGGTTGTTGATTTCTGGTATGAGGTGGGGAGCGTGGTGCGCTACAATTACGCATTCCATACGGGAGGCGCAACATACCCGCACGGGACAGGATTGAAGGTGTACTATAATGTGTTCGATGTGGACGGAGGAAATGGGTTTGGCGGATTACAGGCTTACAGCGCGGCGAACAGCCCGATTTTTGATACCAACCCCAACATCACATACAACAATGTTTTGAATGGGTTTGTGAGCTACGGCATATACTGCAATCCGCTGCAAAGCACCAATACGATCTTCAAAAACAATATTTTGGTGACGCATCTAACCACCACAAGCATGGCGGAGATTGGAGGGTCAATTACTCTGGACAACAATCTTTGGTGGTGTGATGCGGGATCACCCAAGCAATGGGTTTGGGATGGGACCGCGCACTCGACATGGGCTGCCTACAAGTCGGCCAGCGGACAGGATTCCCACAGCGTGATGCTGGACCCACAATTTGCGGGTGGCGCGGGGGCAACAAAATTTGCACTGGCAAGCCAATCTCCAGCCATCAACGCGGGTTCAACCATGTTCGGTGATGCTGATTATTCTGGGCATTCCACAGTTGGAGCAACTGACATCGGAGCATTTGAGTATGGAGCGAGCCAGCAGGAGGGTGCGCCGGATTCGGGGGGTGGTATTCGAGCCAAGTTGGCACGGGTTAACAAGCTGGTTTTGCGTCCGGGCGGGGTGCCTCACGTTCCCTATAATCCAGAATAGGAGCATTATGGAACGACTTAAAGAGCTGGTGGATCTGGAGTCGTTGAAGGTTTGGGGTCTGGGAGTCGGCACCACGGCGTTAACGGTGGCTGAAGTGAATTCGATTCTGACAACGGCATTTTTAATCGGCACGGTGGTTTATACCTGGCGCCGGGCGTTGCGGGCGCGGCGGATCCCGAAGCTCTGCCAGGATTGTATGGAGGGCCGGCCGCCGGCGAAATGCCCTTACCCGGACAACGCGCGGCCGGCGGAGTGCCCGCATGAGTAAGAAAAGGATGAGGGATGAAACCTGAAAGGGGACAGGACTCACGCTAAGGACGCTAAGGACGCAAAGGAGAACTGAGGTATGAGAAACTGGAAAACGACTACGGCGGGGATTTCGACGATCATCGCGGCATTGGCCGGAGCGATCGCGCTGGTGGTGGATGGCGACCCGAAAACGAATCCGCAATGGGAGCTGGTGGTGGGCGCAGTGATTACCGGACTGGGGCTGGTGCTGGCGAAAGATTTTAACGTAACGGGCGCGGCCGGGGGACAGAAGACGGAAGACGGAGGACGGAAGACGGAGGACAAAGTATGAAGAAATTATTCCTATTACCATTACTCGCCCTGGCCTTGTTGGTCCCGGGCTGCGCTTCTTTCTCGACCAACACGTTCCGGGCGGAACAAACGGCGGTGAACCTGGCGCACGGGGCCTATGTGGGCTGGACGAATTATCTGGCGGAGTTTCCCGTGAGCGCGGAGCGGAGCAACGCGGTGAAGGTGGCGCGGCTGAAGTTCGCGGCCACTGCCGGCACGGTGGAGGCGCTGCGGGCTTCCTATGAGACGAATAACCAGGTGCGGCCGACGCTGGAGGCAACGCTGCTGACGCTGGCGGATCAGAGCAGCAATATCGTTTGGCTGGTGACGTTCTTTAAGGAGGGCGCTCCGGCGAAGAGTTATGTGCTGGTGACGAATGTGTATCGGATGGAAAGGAAGTGACTATGACAGCAGAACAATTGGCGGCATTGAAATTGCAGATCGAGCTGGCGGCGCGGGCCGCGGGGCCGATTGTGGGATTGCTAGGACCGCAAGCGACGGCGGGGCTGATTATCGGCCAGGCAGTGGCGAAGCTGATTCCGGAGCTGGTGGATACCGTCCAGAAGTTGCTGGCGGGGGAGGAGCCGACGGAAGCGGAGAAAGCGGACTTCCAGGCGAAGCTGGCGGTGCTGGGGAATCCGGATTTGCCCTGAAGGACTCACGCAAAGGACGCTAAGGACGCGAAGGGGGCGGGGCCGGATTAGGATTACGATTAGGATTAGGAGTCTAATATGACTTACGACGACGTACTTTATCATGCTGCTGAATTGGCTGGGCGCACGCGGGATAAGCTGCCTCTGGGCGAGGCGGCCATGTTGCGCGCGTTCCTGGCGGTTTACTACCGGCAAGCCTGGCGGCGGGCTTGGTGGCCGGAATCAGTGGTGGATCCGGAGAAGGTGACGGTGACTAACCGGCGCTTTACTAAGCGGGAGGGGACCGCGACTGAAATGGGGGATATCGTGGGGGTTTATGATCGGGATCCACTGGCGACTACGCTCTTCACTCCCCTGCCCTTCGAGGAGCGCAATGGCGAGGTGCTGGTGCTGGATCCGGCGGCGGAGGTGTATGTCGAATACCAGGCCCCGGCGCCGGAATTGCTGGGGCTGACGGCCGCGGCGCTTTCGGCCACGGTGATCCCGCGTCGATTCGCGGCGGCCCTGGCCTTGAACGCGGCCGGGCACTTGCTCCAGGCAGATCTGACTACGGCGGCGCAGGGGCAGAGTTACCTGAGAATGGCGGATGATGCTTTGGCTGAGGAGCAGAATAGTGTGGTGACGCCGGAACATTGGATACGGGTAAGGAGCTGAGGCTCACGCAAAGGTCGCAAAGGACGCGAAGGGAATGAGGACAGAGGACAGAGGACGGAGGACGGTGGCGGCGCTGGGAGCTTTGTGGCTCCTGGCGGTTTGTGCTTTTGCGGCTTCGCCTCCGGGGACTAATGACTATGGGATTGTGCGGGGGACGCTGATCAATCCGCGGGGAGTGCCTTGGGCGGAGGTGATACGATTTGAGCCGCTGGATACGCCAAAGACAAACAGCGGGGCGGTGATCGTGGGGGCGCCGGTGACGGTGGCGCTGACGAACGGTGGGTTTTGGGTGAGTCTGCTGGCGGGGAGTTACGGGGCGGTGCTGGGATCGACCACAAACACGCTGACGGTGACGGCTGGAGCGACGAATGAACTGGCGGCCGCGGCGGGGATGGAGAACGGCCAAGCGACGAACGGGGTGGTGCGGGGAACGCTCTACACGCAGCGGGGTGCGGCCTGGACGGGTCTGGTGCAGTTCGAGCCGCTGGATACACCCAAAACGAACGCGGCGGGCCAGGTGATCGTGGGGGCGCCGGTGACGGTGGTGGCGACAAATGGCGGTTTTTGGACGAGTCTGCGAGCGGGGAGTTACGGTGTGGTGGTGGGCTCCGGCAGGACAAATACGCTGACCGTGACGGAGGGGGTAACGAATGAGCTGGTAACAATGGTTTACATTCCTGGGGCTGCCACTCCGGATTCGTGGGTGACACCGGGGCAATTGCAGAGCGCGACGAATGGGCTTTGGGGCGCGGTGGGAACGGCTAAGACTGACGCTACCAATGGGCTGTGGACGGCCGTAGGGACGGCTAAGACGGACGCGACTAACGGGCTCTGGAGCGCGGCTAACTCTGTCTCTAATACGCTGTGGACGGCAACGCGGGACGCCACGAACGGCCTCTGGACGGCCGTGGGGACGGCTAAGCAGGACGCAACCAATGGGCTTTGGACTGCCGTAGGGACGGCGAAGACCGACGCCACGAATGGGCTTTGGACGGCGGCTAATTCTGTCTCGAATACGCTCTGGGGGGCGAAGACCGATGCGACTAACGGGCTGTGGACTGCCGTGGGGACGGCGAAGACCGACGCCACGAATGGGCTGTGGAGTGCGGCTAACTCTGTCTCAAATACGCTTTGGGGAGCTAAGACTGATGCGACTAACGGGCTTTGGACGGCGGCTAATTCAACCAGCAATGTGCTGGCCACGGCGCAGATTGCTTCTACCAATGATCTTTCGATGGTGCTGCGCCAGGTAATTGTAAATGCCACGAATGGAACGGTGGCTTCGGCGGTTTCCACCACGATAGGAGATCGGACAATCATAGCGGGCTATAACCTGACTCCCGGGTTCAACTCGACTACCCGGTATTATGCTTTGATGGGCGGGCCAGTTGGAGGGCAGACCACGGAGGGCATTGTGGGGACTCCGTTTTTGAAGGGGACGATCACTAATTTGTATGTGCGGGGTTGGGCGGTGGTGGCGGGGACGAATGTGGCTTTTACGCTGATGACGAACGGGGTGGCGACACATATCACGGCGAACTTCAATGGCGCGGGGGCGGGGGCGCAGGCGACGGCTAACGACACGACGCATGGGCTGGTCCTTCCGGCCAACGGCACAACCATGAGCATGAGGATTGTCGGGAACAATGCGAGTGCGAGTGCTGCGAGTGTATCGGTTGGGTGGGCGTTTGAATTGATACGGTAGCAAGGCAAAGAGCAAAGCGCAGAGCGCAGAGGGCGGAGGGCGGAGGGCGGAGGGGAGATTAGGATTAGGATTAGGATTAGGAAATGAACCTTAATGACGCGATGGATGGGGATGTGGGGTGGCTGCGGGTGGATACGCGGCGCGGGGCGCATTTGCTGCCTTCGGGGACGGCGGCGGGGGCCTTGAATCTTCGGCTGGATGACGGGAAACCGAGGGCGCGACTGGGGGTTTCTTCCCAGGCTTGGGGCGAGGTGATTCGAGATGTGGTCCCGCACACCGGATGGGTGTTTCCGGCCAATGGGGCTAATCCGCAAGGGTGGCTGAAGATTAATGTAGTGCCGGGGGAGACGTATCGGGTGACGCTGGCGGGGTTCCATCTAATCTCTAAATCCATCTTTGATGCCGGCGGGTTTATGATTCCGGAGACAACGCTCTGGGTGGCCTCGATTCCGGGGGTGCGGGAAATCAAGGCTACGACTTCGGTTTGGTATTTGTGGGGATTCAGCGGGGTAGCGCCAACGGATAAGATCATTGGCAAGAGTGCCTGGACAGCGTTTAGCTATGCGCGCTGGAACAACGCGGAGGGGGATGATAACGGAATCCTTTTGGTGGATGGCTGGCGGGATGGAACGGGGGAGGACGGGGGGCGGGGCCGGGCGTTCCGGATCCGGAGCGGGACCGAACCTTACGAGATTCCATTGAATGGGCACGATATCTGGGGCCCCTGCCGGCTGATCGGTTGCTTTAACGGGATGGTGCTCTTGAGGGGCCAGCCGGAGCGGCATTATTTCCGCGCGGCGGATGTGAATACGGGGACGGATGTGATCACGCTGCATTGTGAGCAGAACTGGGTGACCGGGGATGAGGTGCTGTATGAGAGCGTGAATGACGGGGAGTTGCTGGGGACGAGTCCGCCGTTGAAGGGTGGCAAATATTTCGTGAAGACGGGATCGGCCAATTCCATCACACTGCATACGACGAAGGCCGGGGCGGGGGCGAATACGGGCAAGCTGGATATCGCGTCGGGGACGGGGCGGTTTTACCTGGAGCGAACGGAGGCGAACCCGGGGCCTTACGGTACGAATGCCCCGGCTCTGCTGCTGCAAAGTAATGCCACGAAGACGGCGTATGAAGCGGGTTTTGTGGTGGCGCCTACCAAGCTAATGGTGACGGGGACGGATGGGGCGACGGTGGGGGTGACGAATCATCGCCTGGTGCTGGGGGAGAAGGTCAATTATGTGGAAACGGGCGGGGCGAGCACGGTCTATTACGCGCGGCCACTGGGGGAGCATCAGCTGACGCTGCACAGCAGTCCAGAGGCGGCGCTGGCGGGATCCGGCGCGGAGACGATCAGTTATGTGAGCGGGGATTACCTGACGAAGGCCGGGGCCAGCGCACTGCCAATGCCGCCGGGGAGAGAGGGTTGCTATTACAAGCAGCGGCTCGTCATCGTGAACGGCCGGAATGACATTGCGATTTCGGATCCTTTGGATTTTCTGCATTACGCTCCCTGGACGGCGAGCTTAACGGCGAACCTGGGGGAGGCGGATCCGGTGCAGGCGGTGGTGCCGATGGGGGAGGATGCGCTGCTGTTCCTCAAACAGAACTGTGTGCTGGCGTTGACGGGCTTGGGTGGGGCGACGAGCGAATGGCGGCTCCAGGAGGTGACCCGGGAATATGGTTGTATTGCGCCGCTATCCGTGGTGCCGGTGGGATCTGACGTTTGGTTTCTGAGTCGGCGGGGGGTGGTGAGTATCCGCGCGACGGAATACGGGAAGCAAACCGGGACGGCCAAGCCGGTATCGGATGAGGTTTCGGCCTATCTCGACCAGGTGGATTGGAGAAACTCGAGCCGGGCTTGTGCGGCCTCCTGGAACAATAGGGTTTTCTTTGCGGTGCCACTGAAGCAGGGAGCTGGGAGCGGGGAGCCGGGAGTGGTAACCAATAACGGGGTGCTGGTTTACAACCTCATCAATCAGGGTTGGGAGGGGCTGTGGACGGGGAGCACGCTGGATGTGGTGGGCTTCGGCCGGCACCTGGTGAACGGGGAGGAGCGGCTGACGTTCGCCAATTCCTCCGGCAATGTGTGCTGGTTCGGGGACGGGGCGGATGATATGGGAGCTGATATCGCCACGGAGCTGGTGACGCGGGGCTACGGCGGGCAGGAGCCGGGCCAAAAGCTGTACCTGGCAGGACAGGCGAGGTTGATGGTATCCGGCGCCACAGTGACGATCCTGGCGCGAATGCCGGGGGTGGGGGAGGAAACCATACTGCTGAACGCGAAGACTTATGACGCGAGCAAGAGCCTTGTCTATGGGGTGGCGGATTATGATCCGAATAATTTGGACGGCCGGGCGGCAGAGGCACACCGGGAGGATTATAGCCTGACGGCCAATAGCACGGGGATCGATCTGGGAACGGATGGACTATTGATCGACTCGAAGCAGCAGGTAACTGAGGAGCTGCGGATGCGGGAGCGGGATAATTGGGTGCAGCTGGTGGTGCGGTGTGCGGCGGGCGAGTGCGAGGTTTTGGGGGCATCGGTGAGTTTTGTGCGGGGTTGGTCTCGTTTGGGGGATCTGATCACACAAAGGAGGAGGGATGAAACCTAAATCCGCCGTCGCTTCGCTATGGCGCGACAAGGAAGGAAACTGGTATGAAGAAATTATTGACGATTGCAATGTTATTGGTGGCGGTGGCGGCTTTTGGGCAGCTGACGGCTAAGGTTCGGTCGGGCTACACGTTTAGCACGGGGGAGCGGCTTACCCTGGACAAATTGAACCTGCTGGGGCAGCCGGTGGTGGAGGTATATGGCACGCTGGGGGGGACTAACGTGGGCCTGGGGGCCGCCTCCGTTTCCGGAACGATGCTGATGGATTCGGTGGTGGCGGATACCACGCTCCGGTGGCTGGCGACTACACCGCGGGGGCTGGCGGTGGGCCAGATTGCGGGGACCAACATTTTGGGCGGGACGGTGACGCAGATTAACCTGGCGCGCAATGCGGTGGTGGGAACTAATATCGCGGCTAATGCGGTGGTGAATACGAACCTGGCGGCATCGGCAGTGGAATACACGAACTTAAGCGCGGCGGCGATTGCCAGTTTGCGGGCGCTGTTACCTACGGCGGCGGGATCTATGGTGGGGTATAGGTATGCGGCCACTTCGAACTACTGGCATTCTATCGAGACAATTCCAGTGGATGATTC
>CAUYUB010000695.1:0-13476 GCA_963575685.1 Gammaproteobacteria bacterium
ATCGCAACCCACAAAGTCAATTCCGTGGGTATGAATATTGATTTGTCGTTTCGTTTCGTCCCAAGTGAGCATGGTTAAACTGTAGATACCTATTGCTTGTCTGTCAAATATTCTGTAGCTACAGTTATATACCCGTTGACTTTCTTGCCCCTCCCTGCCTCGCGGCAGCCGGGGTGGTACTAACAGGTGCAACATCACTAAGCTTCGATCTCCAACAAGGAACGCAGAATCGCCGTCCAACCCCGCGCGATATTGGACAGGTTATATCCGCCACCACCGGTGGCAACCAGCCGCCCTTCGCATAGGTCCTCCGCCACCGCAATCAGTCGGGTGGTCGTGAAGGCATGGACACGATGAGAAAATTTTAGGTGGGTAATGGGGTCACCGGCCAAGCTGTCCACCCCTCCTTGCAGGAGGATGAATTCAGGCCGTTGGGCACGCAGAAGTTCTTCTATGGTCGGCCAGACCGCGAAGAAATCCTCGTCCTGGGCACCCGGTTGCAAGGGAATGTTGAGTTTGAGACCGGTAGCAGCGTCTTTGCCCCGTTCATGGGCATGGCCGGTACCGGGATAAAGATATCGGCCATCCTCGTGGGTATCGGCGAAAATCACGGACGGATCGGACTCGAACGAGTAATAGATGCCGTCACCGTGGTGGGCGTCGATGTCTACGTAGGCGATCCGTGAGAGGCCATACTCGCGTTTTAGGGTCTCAATGGCGACCCCTAGGTCGTTGAATACACAGAAGCCCGCAGCCCGCTCCGGGCGAGCGTGGTGGAGTCCGGCAATGGGGATGAAAGCACGCCGGGTATGTCTCTCCATAATCTCCCGCACCGCATGAAGCACCGAGCCAACGACGAAGCCGGCAGCCTCATAGACCCCTTTGAAGACTGGTGTATCACCGTGATCCAGGTAGCCATGCCCTTCCTCAGAACGCTCTTGGACCAAGGCGACATATTCCGGCGTATGAAATCGTTCGATGACGCGTTGCGGGGCCTGTACCGGGTTGCACAGGCGTGCCCAGACATCCAAGCTGGACTCGCGGACGGCATCCCAGAAAGCACTCTGGCGGCGTGGCCCGAAAGGGTGGTCGTGGCCAAAGCCGTAGCGGCCGAGTTCTTCACCGACATAGAGGGAAACGGTCTGGGTCATGGTTGATAACCAGTTGTATAAATTATAAAACTCATCGGATTGGTAGGCGCTCTGGGTAACATTACGTTACTATGGCTACCATTCAATCTTGACTTGTGGAGTTCGTCATCATGACCAACGTTGTCGCTGTCGCCATCGTTCTGCATCTGTTGGCCGTTGTTATTTGGGTGGGGGGTATGTTCTTCGCCCACCTGGCTTTGCGCCCCGCTGCGTTAGGGTTGTCCCCCGAACTACGATTGCCTCTCTGGGAACGGGTCTTCGAGCGATTCTTTCCTTGGGTGTGGGTTGCGGTATTGGTCATCCTTGCTACCGGCTATGGCGTCTTATTTTTTGTTTTTGGGGGCATGGCGGGTGTTAGGCCCTCCGTTCATATCATGATGGGGCTGGGTAATCTGATGACACTGCTGTTTTTCTACCTTTGGTTCCTTCCTTACCGGGCATTGCGGGCTGCTTTGGCGGCGGGGAATCTGCCTGCCGCAGCCCTTCAACAAGCGCGGATTCGCTACATTATCATGACCAATCTGGTGCTCGGCTTCGTTACCATCGCGGTGGCGGTAGGAGGGCGCTGATAATGGTACGTGATCTACATTACTGATGGGGAGCGGACCAGTAAAACCAGCGCCATGGTCCGTTGCTCAACTGGGCGAGGGTAGCGAGGAGTGTCTCTCCCGGTACCGCTTCTCCTGGGTGTATCCCCCATAGTTCCACAAAACTGCGCCCAAAGCCTGCGGTCTCACGTAGCCGCCATTGGTGCAAAGGGGCGGCATAGCCGCAGTTGGGGCAACTTCGGCGATGCGCCGCTGGATTGGCTTCCCAATCCGGGAGAGCCATACGCCACGTAACATCGGATGTCCGGCAGCGTGGACAACGGGGAGGTGCTGCATCCATGGGTGCGTACCAAACCGGATGCGGTAGAGGAGGCGGTAAACGGAGTCGGCAAAAACCGGTGTCACCGTCATGAGCCGCTGCCAAGCGTACCACCGGCGAACATCCGAGGAAGGTTACCTGTTCCAGCAGTTGCGGCCCGACGGTGTGCCAATCCGATAGGTTCGGGCAAACGGAGGTAACCGATGCGGTATCTCTCTCTACAAAAGAAGCCCCCATCAGCCCTAATGCCTGCAAGGCGGCGCCCAACTCGGCGATTTCTACACTCACCAGCGGGTCGGCAGGATGGAGAATCAGGGCGTAGTTGGACATGGCATGGTTCAACGGGTTTTGCTTGCGGATATCTTTTTAATTCTACCTTGGTCGGGAGTCTTTTATGAATAGGCGGGCGCTATCTTTTTTGTTGGCTGTATTATCGATAGTTGGTATTTCTCTAACCACTGCGTGCTCTAAACCAGCCGCACCAAAAATGGAGACAAGCAGTATGACCGAACTGGTTAAAACCGATGTAAAACTAGGAGAAGGGGAAGTAGCGACGACTGGTAAAAGTGTAACCGTACATTACACCGGTTGGTTGTACGATAAGGATGCACCCAATCATCACGGTAAGAAATTCGACAGTTCACGCGACCGCAACGAGCCGTTCGTCTTTCCGTTAGGGGCTGGCCAGGTTATCTCGGGCTGGGATCAGGGGGTAGCGGGCATGAAAGTCGGAGGGCAGCGGACGTTGACCATTCCGGCAGAGCTTGGCTACGGTGCACGTGGCGCGGGTCGGGTGATTCCGCCGAATGCAACGTTAGTGTTCGATGTTGAATTGTTGGGGGTGCGCTAACCGGCGTATTGCCCAACCAATAGCGAAATAGCCAATGGAAAGCAGGGCCACCCTTTGTTGACCTGGTCAGAAAAAGGGTGGCCTTCGCGGTAATACCATCGTTGCAATATCTTATATCTGTCTATAGTAATGACGGTACAGAAGCTCGCCCCAAAAAAGATTTTGATAGTCAAGACCAGTTCACTCGGCGATCTGGTCCACACCCTGCCGGCAGTAACTGATCTGGCGCGTCAGAGCCCTGACATTCGTGTCGATTGGGTAGCGGAAGAGGCATTTACCGATATCCCCGCCTTACACCCGGCGGTGGGACGAATCATACCGATAGCATTACGACGCTGGCGCAAAACTCCCTGGCACCCGACGGTGCGGCGTGAATTGGCAAACTTTCGTAAAACCTTACGGGCAGTCGAATATGACCTGGTATTGGATCACCAGGGACTGCTCAAGAGTGCCGTTATTGCGTGCTTGGCGCGCGGTTGGCGTTGTGGGTTGGATTGGCACAGCGCCCGGGAACCATTGGCGGCGCTTTGCTATGACCAGTGCTGCCCGGTTGCACGTGACCAACATGCAGTAACGCGCAACCGGGCACTCGCCGCCTGTGTCTTGGGGTATGGACTACCCGCTGATCCACCTGATTATGGAATCGACCCCCTGCCTATCTCGTCAGTGGTCGGTTTGACACTACCGGAGCGCTACATGGTATGCCTCCACGCCACCAGCCGTGCCGGCAAGAACTGGTATGCAGACCATTGGGTAACCCTGGGCCGAACCTTGGCGAATCGCGGTTGGTCCTGCCTATTGCCCTGGGGAAACCAAACCGAACGTCTTGCGGCAACCACCATCGCTGATGAGATTCCCCATGCCCTGGTGCTACCGACGCTTACCTTACGTGAGTTGGCTGGTGTCCTCTCCGGTGCAGAGATTGTCATTGGAATGGACACCGGACTGACCCATTTGGCTGCGGCCCTCGGCCGCCCCACGATTGCCCTCTATACCGACACGGTGCCCAGGTTGACGGGAGTGGTTGCGGATCGAAAAGGATGGGCGATAAATCTCGGCGAGCGCGGCCGGATTCCAACCCCAGAACAGGTAGCCGCGGCACTTAGAATATGAATCTGCCTTAAATTTCAGCGCCTAACAGACGAGAGAGGAGCCTCCTTGCTTCTTCAAAATTAAATTTCGAAATCGTGGTTGCCAGCAATTCCCATTCCTTCTCAGTAGCGATAATCGGCGGCCTTTCCCGCATACCATCAAAATAACGCAGGGCCTTACTGTCATTTCTTGCCAAGAGATTGGACAGCTCAACCAATTCCGCATGCGAGACAGCTATTTTATTCGCTTCCGATAGAGGGAGCGATTTTTGGGCTTCGGCGCGGCAGTAGGCCGAAATCGAAGTCCAGACCTCGGCAAAGGCCGTATCAAAGCGTTCAAGGAGGATAGCAGCTACCGGTTCGTTCCCCTGGGTCAGGATTTTTTCTATCTCTCCTGCCGCATCTGCCAGAGTAACCACCCCCAGGTTGGCCGCGGAACCACGAACCTCATGGGTCAACTCCCTCATGCCTACCCGATCCCCATTGTGTGCTGCCGTCCGCAAGCGAGAGATACATTCCTTGTGGCTGCCCTGGAAAAATTCCAGCAATTGTCGGTATAAAACACGGTTTCCGCCCAATCGCGCCAAGGTACCGGATACGTCCAGACCAGGGAAAGAAACGGCGGAGGTTTCCGCTTCAATCATCGCAGATGGTTTCCGGATCGGAACCCCAGGTGAATTCGCACCCACCGGTGAAGGTCGCAACCAACGGATGAGAACGGCATGTAGGGCGTGGATATCGATCGGCTTGGGGAGATGATCGTTCATCCCTGCTGCGATACACCGTTCGCGTTCCCCAGTTAAGGCATTGGCGGTCATGGCCACGATAGGAAGGGCCTCTGTACCGGGCATCTTCCGCAACCGACGGGTCGTCTCGTAACCATCCATGCCCGGCATGTGTAGGTCCATGAACACTAGATCGACCTTATCTCGCCCGGTTGCCAATTTGGCCAGTGCGGAGTAGCCGTCCTCGGCGAGTTCCACAATCATTCCCGCCTGTTCCAAAATCTCCCGCGCCACCTGCCGGTTGGTTTCCTGATCCTCGACGACCAGGATGCGGGAGCCCGCGATCCGTGCCAACGTTTCGCGGTCCGGTTCGATCTGCTGTCTCTTGGCGCGCCAGACCGCGGCTTGTTCTCCACAGGCTTCCATAATGGCATCGAATAATCGAGACGGATCAACGGGTTTTTCCAATACCCAAGAGATGCCGACTTCCTCTGCCAGATGTGCCAGCTCCCCACTGTGGCAGGCGGTGATCATGATAATGGAGGGAGGTGCCGCTATTGGTCCTGTCTCCGGCCACATCTGTCGAATACGTCGTGCCACCTCAATGCCGTCCAGTGACGGCATCCGCCAATCCAGCAATACCGCGCTAAAGGGTGGTTGTTCTCCGGCACGGACCCGCGCCAATTCGCGCAAGGCCGCATTACCATCGGCTACCGCCTCGCCGTGAAGTGAGAAACCTGCTAGCAATTCTACGATTACTGCCCGCGCCGTGGCATTGTCGTCCACCACCAGCAGTCGGCCATCCACCAATCGTTCGGGCAGGACGAACCGTTTTTCCGTTGTCTCGCCAGGTAACCCCAGGACGACGGAAAAACAAAATCGACTGCCCTGGTTGGGGACACTTTCCACCACAACATCCCCACCCATCAATCTCACCAACTGCCGACTAATTGCCAGTCCCAATCCTGTGCCGCCAAAGCGGCGAGTAGTGGTCGCGTCCGCCTGTTCAAAAGGACGAAACAGACGGCTGCGTTGTTCCTCGGTTATACCGATACCGGTGTCTCGAATTTCGAAGGCGATCTTTACTTCCTTTTGGTCGCGCTGCTCTACCCGTGCCGCAATTACTACCTCACCCCGTTCCGTAAACTTGATGGCATTGTCTGACAGATTGGTCAATACTTGAGAGAGACGAAGTGGATCGCCAATCAAACGACGTGGTACGGTGAGAGGAATATCAAAAATGATTTCAATCTGCCGTTCGCCTACTTTAGTGGTGAGAATAGTGGAAAGCTGTTCCAGTAGTTCATCTAGATCAAAAGGCGATAGCTCCAAAACCAATTTACCGGCCTCAACCTTGGAAAAGTCAAGAATGTCGTTGATAATCCCCATCAAGAAGGTGGCAGAGGCACGGATCTTGGTCAGATAGTCTCGTTGTTTATCGGAGAGGTCAGTACGTAAGGCAAGATGTCCCATGCCGATGATGGTGTTCATGGGGGTGCGGATTTCGTGGCTCATGTTGGCCAGGAATTCACTCTTCGCGGTGTTGGCACGATCCGCCGCCTCTTTGGCGGCCGTCAACTCCGTCATCATGTGCTGGATACGGTCGGCCATCCGATCGAAAGTTCGACCTAGGGTACCGATCTCGTCGGTACCGGAAAGTTCGGCACGGGCGGTTAGATCGTTATTGGCCAAACGGGTCGCTGCATCGGTCAACTGGTGCAACGGATGAGTCAAACGGCGCGCCATGGAGGCAGTTAGCGCAATAATTAGGAGACCACCCAAAAATCCAATGAGACCCACCAACAGGATTTCGTGCCAGAGGGGAGAGAAGAGTTCTTCCTGATCTATTTTGATCACTAATCCCCATCCCCACTCAGTATTCACCCGCAAATGACGGATGACCGACATCACCGGACGGTCACGATAATCCAGCGATTCAATCACCCCCTCGTGCCCCTGGGCCGCGAGTAAGGCAGGAAGAGTATGGGCTTGATACTCAAATAATTTTGCTTGATGGCCATCCGATAAATGATGGCGTAATGGTGTGAGCAGACGGGTTTGTTCATCGACGAGGAGCGCCTCGCCGCTTGTCCCGAGTTGCTCTCGAATCGACATCATCAGATTGGCAATCTCTCCCATACTAATGGTAACCACCAAAAGTGCGATCACTCGCCCGTCCTCTCCCCGAATCGGATAAGAGATTGGGAATAAAGGCCACCCTTGTGTACCCGTCTCTCTGATTCGACCTACATATGCCTTCCTATCGAATTGACTTACCAACAAAGTGTCGGTATCAAAACGCGGGGCATTATCCAGCTCATCGCTACTGGAAAATAGTATATCGCTATTTTCCGGGTCGATCAGATCCATCCGTTGCGCCCCGGTGAAGGAGACTACATCCCCTTGTAGCTGTTTTCGCAGATCCTGCCCCAAGGTTTGTCGAGTGCTGTCCTTCGCCAGCAACCTCGTGACCAAATTGGAGAAATTAGATTCCCTGGCCAGGGCACGTAGATTATGACGTTGCTCTTCGATCCGGTCCATGACCTGCTGTTTTCTGAGGTCGGCAATGAGTTCGAGGCGGCTGAAAATTTCTTCCCGTAAATGATCGAGGCGGCCGTTGTAACCAATCCAGGGAATCCCCCACATTGTGATGGCGAGTATCAACACTAGGGAGGAAAAATAGATGAGTCCGAAATACACGATCATTTTAGCGGCCAGCCCACGTCCCTTCTCTGGAGAGATGGTCAGCGCTAATTCCGCCGTTTCGGGACGTTCGATCGCATTCATGGGAGATGCCTCCCAATAGCCTTTTCCGTAGGAATGGCAATCCGGTCGATATGGTAGAGTGAAGGGTATTCCAATACGAGGATGGCATCTTCCTGACGAAAACAGCCTCGGAGATCGTTCCAGGTAGTGGTGGCGGGGATTTTTCCGGTGCTCGCCAAAAAGGCAGTAGCACGGGCAAGATAACCATCATCTTCTCTTTGCGCCGTAGGAATCAACGGAGTCTGCCCTATATTACGGAGCCCCCACCGGGAGAGACGGGCGATTTCTTCATCAGTAAGGTCAAGCTCTTTTCCAATCAGGACACGCACCGACTCGTTTACCCAACGCGCTGCCCGAAGCGTATTCTCCTCGGTATCCGCCAACCAGTCCAAGGCACGAACCTGCGCAGCGATAATCCGTCGTACCCATTGGGGATGGTTTTCGTGAAAGGTGCGGGAAAAGTAGAGGTAACCGCTAGAGAGAACCCGATGAATGGCCCTAGCTCCATCCCGCCGTATGGCAAGGGAAGAGATAGGTTCCCAGGCTGAAAAAGCATCAATTCGACCTTCGCGTAAGGCCTCCGGAAGTTCCTGGATATCCATATTCACCAGTTGAACCGCTTCTTGCGGGAGATTGGCGACTGCCAATGCCTGCAATAGGCCATGGTGGGCGTTGGCGCCAAAAGGAACCCCGATGGTCTTACCACGCAACTCAGACAACGGCATCCAATGGCGTGCAACGATGGTGGTGAAATCAAGATCCATCAATGAAACAACACGTACCCGATCCCTGGTGCAAGCAGCGATGGCCGGCATATCGCCACCGATTCCTCCTTCTAATCTGCCTAAATGCAGGAAGTTGTTGACATCGCTCCCTTTGAGAAAGGGGTGGACACGCACCTCAACCCCTTCCCGCGCCATCTCTTCCGCAAGCAGAGGATCCCGGCGCATTACTTCCATTACCATACCCGCCGGCAACCACAACGGCTGGCTGCCGAGGTCAATAACGGTTTCGTCTCGACCAAAGGAATACTGCTGATAGAGTGGCTGGTTACCCGAGGAAATATCTATCCCTAGCGCATGAGTTGGGAACCAGAGGGCAAATCCGACCGTTAGGATGAACCAGGGAAAGTTCATGGCATTTAGGTTGATAAGGTCTCATTTGGATCAAACAGTGCGGCCAAACCCTCACCGGGATCCGGTGCTCGCATGAATGCCTCACCCACCAGAAAGGCATGTACCCCATGTGCCCGCATTAAGGCTACGTCGGCGGGGGTAAGAATGCCACTTTCGGTGACTACCGTAGGTCCGGTAGGTATCTGAGGCAAGAGGTCCAGTGTCGTCCGTAGGCTTACTTGGAAGGTGCGTAAATTGCGATTGTTGATGCCGATCAGTGGCATTTCCAGATCCAGCGCCAGGGCTCGGGCAAGCTCCTCAGCATCGTGGACCTCCACCAGTACGTCCATTCCAAGCTCTTCAGCAAGATAGGCTAACTCCCGCAGCAGTGGATCCCCCAGCGCGGAAACGATGAGCAGGATAGCGTCGGCCCCCAGACAGCGCGCCTCGTAGATTTGGTAGGGGTCAATGACGAAATCTTTGCGCAATACCGGCAGCGAACAGGCCGCGCGGGCTTGTTGCAGGTATTCGTCGCTGCCCTGGAAAAAATCGCGGTCCGTCAGTACGGATAGGCAAGCTGCCCCGCTTCGTTCATATGCAGCGGCAATCATGGCAGGATGAAAGTCTTCCCGTAGCACCCCTTTGCTGGGAGAGGCTCGTTTCACCTCGGCAATGACTGCGGACCGCCCATCAGTAATTCGCCTACGTATGGCCGATGAAAAACCACGCACCGCGGGAGCAGTTGCTACCTGATTACTTAGCGCCCTAAGTGATAGGCGTTGTGCCCGCTCCATCACCTCCTCAACCTTACGTGCCAAAATGCGTTGAAGAATGTCGGGGATAGCCGTCATCTGGATTTCTCGGGTAAGGACAAAATCAAAGTCAAAAGACTATAAAGATTTTTCTTTTATGCTGAAAAGAGAAATCTTTTGGTGCTTTTACTTTTGTTTAGCAGAAACTGCAACTTACACGCACCAAAGCGGCGAGGCGTGCTTGGGCCGTACCGTTGGCGATGAGCTGTCGGGCTTGTTCTACGCCATTTTCCAGGGTGGGCGCCAAATCTGCTACATAGATTGCCGCGCCGGCATTGAGGGAGACGACATCCAATGCTGGACCAGGAATATTGGACAAGGCCTGCCGGCAAAGCGCGAGGCTTTCTTGCGCGCTACCCGCAGTGAGGGCGGCCACATCAGCGCGGACCATTCCGAAGCGTTCGGGGGTTACGGTGTAGCGGGTTACTTCACCATTGCGCAATTCCGCTATATGGGTTGGAGAGCTGATGCTGATTTCGTCCAAACCATCCTCGGCGTGGACCACCAACACATGGTGGCTACCCAAACGGTGCAACACCTCCGCCAAGGGGACCAACCATTCTTCGGCGAAGATACCGAGTAACTGATGGGGTGCCTGGGCAGGATTGGTGAGGGGGCCGAGGAGATTGAACAAGGTCCGTACACCCATCTCGCGGCGTGGTCCCACTGCGTGACGCATGGCCCCATGGTGGCGGGGTGCGAACATAAAGCCAACCCCAGCCTGTTCAATACAGGTAGCGACCTGTTCTGGCGTCAGTTCGAGGTTGACTCCTGCGGCCTCCAGTACATCCGCGCTCCCCGAGCGGCTGGAGATCGAACGGTTACCATGTTTGGCCACCTGTGCCCCGGCCGCCGCGGCCACGAAAGCAGCGGCGGTTGAGATATTGAAGGTATGGGCTCCATCGCCACCGGTACCACAGGTATCGACGATATGATTACCGGTTACACGGACCGGTGTGGCGAGGGAACGCATCACCGTTGCGGCGGCCGTAATCTCCTCGACGGTTTCGCCCTTCATACGTAGCCCCACCAGGAAACCACCCATCTGAGCCGGGGTTGCTTGCCCCCCCATCATCAACGTCATTACCTCTCTCATCTCCACGCCGGAGAGGTTGCGGCGTTCGGTCATCGCACGGATGGCGCTTTGCATATCCATCGTCGGTCTTGCTCCGCGGTATACCTTCTCCTAACCTCTGGGAAGGATGGCTGGGTAGAGGATTGGTTATGCTACTTGGCCCAACAACGTGCGACTCTCGATGAGGAAGTTGCGTAGCAGATCCTGGCCGTGGTGGGTGAGAATGGATTCGGGATGGAACTGTACGCCTTCCACCAGATACTCCCGATGACGCACCCCCATAATTTCGTCCCTGGCCCCGTTCGCATCTACCGTCCAGGCCGTAACCTCCAGACACGCGGGGAGGGTCGACTGCTCAATGACCAACGAGTGGTAACGGGTGGCCTCAAAGGGGGTCGGCAGACCACGGAAAACACCGGTACCACCATGGTGAATGAGGGACGTCTTGCCGTGCATAATCTCTCGGGCATGAACGATACGCCCACCAAAAGCTTGGCCGATACCCTGGTGGCCCAAGCATACTCCCAGGAGCGGGATACGCCCGGCGAAGGTACGAAGGGTCTCCAGAGTTACCCCTGCCTCATTTGGGGTACAAGGTCCCGGAGAGAGGACGATACGCTCGGGGGCCATGACCTCGATATCCGCAACGGTGATTTGGTCATTGCGGAATACCCGCACATCCTCCCCAAGCTCGCCGAGATATTGCACCAAGTTATAGGTAAAGGAATCGTAATTGTCGATCATGAGCAACATAAGTGCGCCTATCCTGTTGTTTTAGTGATAGCGGCGAGAGTGTAGCCAGCATTCCTACCCGCCTCCATACCCACCGTGGGTCTCGAATCCTTGGATCGTCCAACCACAAGTTTGGACTATCCTCCCTTACTCCCATTTCCACCCATCATGTCAGAACCATCCGAATCATCCGCCCCCCCCGTTCCCTCCGAATCATCCCCTCCCAACCCCGTTGTCCCTCCTCAAACTGTGACCTTGTTGTTGGCGGCCTTAGGGGTCGTCTACGGCGACATTGGCACCAGCCCTCTTTATACCATTCGGGAGTGTTTTCGTACCGGTGGCGCAATGATGGTGGCCCCTGACATTTTGGGAACACTGTCGTTGATTTTTTGGGCATTAATGATAGTAGTTACCCTCAAATATGTAACCTTCGTCATGCGTGCCGACAACCGCGGCGAGGGGGGGATTCTGGCCCTTACGGCACTGGCCCTGCGTGCCGGGGAGATCACGAGTCGACGCCGCACCGTGCTGATCACGATAGGTCTCATCGGGGCAGCGCTATTTTATGGAGATGGCGTAATTACTCCCGCCGTCTCGGTACTGTCCGCTTTGGAAGGACTGGAGATCGCCACCCCCGGTCTCGCCCCATATGTGGTACCGGTAGCCGTCGTAGTCCTGTTAGGGTTGTTCATGATCCAAAGTGGTGGTACGGCGAGGATTGGGGCACTGTTCGGACCGGTAATGATGGTGTGGTTTGCCACTATCGCTCTGCTGGGTGCGGTCAGCGTAGCCCAATCTCCGGAGGTCCTGGCCGCCTTAGATCCACGTCATGGGCTGCACTATTTCACCCGCCACGGCAGGGAAGGAGGGTTCATCCTGGGTGCAGTGGTACTAGCCTTTACCGGAGCGGAAGCCTTGTATGCCGACATGGGCCACTTCAGCCGTCGTGCCATCCGGATTGCCTGGTTGTCCTTAGTTCTACCCGCCCTGATGCTCAACTACTTTGGTCAAGGGGCGCTACTGCTGCGCGATCCCTCCGCAGTGGAGAATCCCTTCTACCGCCTCGCCCCGGCCTGGGGTCTCTATCCCCTCGTGGTACTTGCCACCGTCGCTACCGTCATCGCCTCCCAGGCCGTTATCTCCGGTGCCTATTCACTGACCAAGGAGGCGCTACAACTCGGCTTTCTGCCACGCATGCGGATCTGTCATACCTCTTCCGCCACGCGTGGTCAGATTTATCTCCCGGTGATCAATTGGACTTTGGCGCTTGCGGTGGTGCTATTGGTCGTGGGCTTTGGTTCTTCGGATGCGTTGGCGGCAGCTTATGGCATCGCCGTAACCGGGACTATGGTCTCCACCACCTTATTGATGGCAGTGGTGGCCCGCCGCCTATGGCACTGGTCACTCGCCGTCGTAGCAGTTAGCGTAGGATTGACATTGGCTGTAGACCTTGCCTTTTTCGGCATCAATTTACCCAAGGTATCCGAGGGGGGCTGGTTTCCTTTGGCAGTGGGGGCAGGTGTCTATTTGTTGATGGTGACCTGGAAGCAAGGGCGGGAGATGTTGGCGGAACGGCTGGCACCGCACATGATCCCGGTGGATAGCTTTCTGGATGCCTTGGCCGTGAGTCCTCCCTTTCGTGCACCGGGGACGGCGGTGTTCATGACCGCCCGTTCCGAGGGCATCCCCCATGCGTTGCTCCATAATCTCCTCCATAACCACGTCCTCCACGAACAGGTGGTATTGCTTACCGTACTGGTGGAGGAGGTCCCGGTCGTCGATGAGGAGGAACGGATAGAGATTCATCCTATCCGTCCCGGTTTCGAACGCATTACCATCCGCTATGGTTTTTCCGAAACACCTGATGTACCCCTGGCCCTCACGTTATGTCGAGCCTATGGCCTGGAATTCGATCCAATGAAGACCAGCTTTTTCCTCAGCCGCGAGACCCTTATTCCGAGTTTGGGGCCGGGCATGATGTTGTGGCGTGAGCATCTATTTGCCGCCATGGCCCGTAATGCCGGCAGTGCCACCGATTTTCTACGCCTACCGACCAACCGGGTGGTAGAACTGGGTACCCAGGTGGAACTATAAGGCAACTTCCGGCTAAAGAACTACCAGATCGGTGCCGCGTAGCGGCGTAATGAATTTAGCCGTGGGTTTCAACCCACGGTTGAAGCGGGAGATTTTCATTGTCGCGTAGCGACGATTGGTGCGCCTCTGAAGGCGTTTCATTAACGCCGTGCATTGGGAACTGAGGAGCATGGATCAATTCATCCGACGCCGCCTGCG
>CAUYUB010000696.1:0-13403 GCA_963575685.1 Gammaproteobacteria bacterium
CACGGCTAAATTCATTACGCCGCTACGCGGCGGTTGGCTCCTGGTAGTTTTTTAATCGGGACTTGCCTAAGCGTCGCGACATAATTCCGCAATTTTATCGAAACGGTAGCCGTTGATCAGTTCAGCAATGGCCCGAGCCGGTTCTGGGTAATCAGCACGTATTCGTTCGACGATGGCGTATGCGGCCTCCAAATCGAGTAATTCGGAAGCTACCATGAGTTCTTCCCGAAGTACCGCGGGCAGTACCGCAAGGTTGATTTCCCTTAGGGAGGGGGCGGTCGGAATTACGGCCGGTTCGGCATAACGATAGCGCAGATTGAGCAGTTGCCCCATGGTGGCGAATATTTTCTCTTCCTCCAGGGGCTTGGTCACCAATTCGTCGCAACCGGTGGCGAGAATGCGCTCCCGATCCTCCCGAAAGGCGCTGGCGGTCAGCGCACCGATCTTGACCTCCCGGCCACCAGGGAGTGCCCGAATCGCCTTGGTGGCCGCGAAGCCATCCAGCACCGGCATCTTGATGTCCATCCAGATGAAGTGCGGTTGCCAGGTCTGAAAGGCCTCGACGGCGAGTTGGCCATTCTCTACCACGCTTACTTCGAAACCAACCCCATCAAGTAATCGGGCAATGAGTTCACGGCTATCGGCATCGTCTTCGGCGATAAGGATGCGTGGGGTGAATTGTCCGTCGGCGAGGGCGATCACTCGGCCGTGCTGTGCAACGCTGACCGGGGCTGCAACGGCGGCTTGAGGCAACGGTAGCGTGAAACTTAAGACACTCCCTTTACCTAGTTCGCTACGAACGGTAAGTTCGCCACCCATGAGCCGGACGAATTCGCGGCTGATGGTTAGACCCAATCCGGTGCCTTCGCCCTTAGCGATGCCGACCTCCGTCTGGTAGAAAGCCTGGAAGATACGCTCCTGGTCTTCGGGAGTAATTCCTGGCCCGGTATCGCTGATGTCAAAGCGGATATGCTTTTTATCCGTAGAGTAGATGCACAGACGCACCTGACCGCGGTCGGTATATTTGACAGCATTGCTCAATAGGTTGAGTAGCACTTGACGCAAGCGGTGCGCATCGCCATAAACGTAAGAGGGTAGCTGGTCCTCATTCTCAATGGCAAAATCCAGATCTTTGTGTTTCGCACGGACGCGGATCATATCCTCAACTGAATGCAGGGTGTCGATCAGATCGAAGGTTTCATTATGTACCATAATCCCGCCAGCTTCGATCCGAGAAATTTCCAGCACATCGTTGATGAGGGCCAGCAAGTGGCGGCCGGAACGGTTGATGGTTCTCAAATTACGGCGTTCATCTTCAGGTATACGCTCGTCGTGTTCCATCAGTTGGGCAAAACCAAGAATAGCATTGAGCGGCGTACGCAGTTCATGCGACATATTGGACAAAAATACACTCTTGGCACGATTGGCAGCTTCGGCGGCATCCCGTGCCGCGGCCAACGCCTGTTCCTGGTGCTGCAATTGTGCTACCCGTGCCTCCAATTCTTGTTCATGACGGTGCAAACGCCGGTAAAGTCGCACCCGATTCAATAATAAATTATCATCCAACGGTTTAGTAAGATAATCGACCGCACCAATGGTATAACCATGCCGAATAAAATCTTCTGACTTGAAAACCGCACTAATGAACACAACCGGGATATACCGGGTACGCTCGGTCATTTGCAAATGACGCGCGGTTTCAAAGCCATCCATCGTGGGCATTTGTACGTCAAGCAAAATTAGATGGATATCGTGTTCAATCGTGCGAATTAACGCCTCCTCACCGGAGGCGGCCTCCACAATCTCGCAGTCGGGTAGCCGCGCCAGCAAGGCCCGTAGCGTGAAGCGATTATTGGCGTTGTCATCTACGACCAGAATGAAAAACTTCTCAGGCATGTCCCGACACTCCAAGTCTCAAGGATGGTCGCTAGTGATTTCATTGGTGAACATTCACGGCCTGCTCACTCATTTGACGATAAATATGGCTATTTTGTCCGTACATCGTAAATCCTTGACTGAGCACCAAGTGCTGCAAACCGTCCTTAGGACCAAGGACTAAAAAGCCATCGTGATGTAGCGATTTGGCAAAAAGTCCTAATACCCGTTTTTGCAAATCGGTGTCAAAATAAATCAGCACATTGCGACACAAAATCAGTTGAAACTCATTAAAGATTCCATCGTGTGCCAGGGAATGCTGATAAAACAAGATCCGTTCACGTAATCGATTGTCGGCTTTAAGAAAATGTCCGACCACCGGCACCTGGGCATCGAAATGGCGCAGCCCGCCGCCAGCCAGATAATGCTCTCGATTGAGCGCCAAGTTTTCCACGGGAAACAAACCGGCCTTGGCCAGTTCCAGCAAATACGGATTGATATCGGTGGCGAAGATCCGACTTTTTTCCAGTATCCCCAATTCATCCAACATAATCGCTAGAGAGTAGACCTCCTCGCCCGTGGCGCAACCCGCCGACCAAATTTTGATCAATGGGAAACTGGTCAAATACGGCATAATTTTTTCACGTAACAGACGAAATTGTTCTGGATGGCGAAAAAAACCAGTAACGCTAACCGATATTTCGGCTAACAACCGTTGAAATAGTGCCGGCTCGGTTAATACCGCGAGTTGAAAATCGGCGAAATTACCCAGGTTAAAATCACTGGACAGATTGCGGATACGCCGTTCCAGGCTGCCCCTTTGGTAACCGCGGAAATCGTGCCCGTATTGACTTTTGATGGCGTCTAAAAATAGTTCCAGCAAGTTGCCGATAGGTGCAGCATTGGCACCAGCGACGGCTGCCGCCGCTATACTGGTAATTGCCGGATATTTTAAAACTTGTTTGAACGCACTAGCGTTACCAGCATTATCCGGCAGCACCCGGGCCGGTGCGCATTCATCGCCATTTTCAATGAGGACGCAAGCACCGGCAGCTTCGAGTGCCGCGCATCCTGCCACACCATCCTGGCCGTAGCCACACAGGAGCGCAACCAGGGATTGAGCACCATATTCCCTTGCCACCGACTCGAACAGCACATCAATAGAGGGCCGGGCAAACTGGATTTTGCGATCGCGGGTGAGATAAATCAGTCCATGCGCCACCTTCATGTGATGGCCGGGTGGTGCAACATAGACCGTTCCCGGCTTGATCGGGATCAGATGGTGCGGCATGAGCACGCGGTAATTAGTGCATAATTTTAACAGTTTATCCAATAAATTGACTTGGTCTTCCTGCACATGCTGGGCGACGAATACCGTCACATCGCCCTCTGGTAAATGACCGACAATGTGCATAATTTTATCAAGACTCTGCGCCGAACCGGCAAGAGCCAATACTTTGCACTGCCCTAGAGGTACTCGTAACGGCTGGCGGGACGCTTGTGAAACTGGCAGTCCTAAGCGGATCAAACTGTGGCTAAGCAAGGCATGATAGGCAACGATTTTTACTCGCGTTCCACGAGCCAATAGCCTCGCCAGTGCCTCAATTACTTCCCGAGGCAGGGTATCGGCATCGTAGAAATCCAGTTCCACGCTTGTCTCCGCTTCTCCAACCGGCAATGTGGTCAGTTGTGCCAATAATTCCTGCTGCTCGCCGGACTGTTCTAAACGGCCAAGAATAGTAAATTTGTACAGCCGATGGTGTTCCCGAACGGTGATGCTCATGGCTGATTCTTTATTTTACTACACTGTCCACACCAAATTGCTGCCATATTGATCAGTACGTCATAATCCACCGGTTTAGACAGATAATCATCGGCACCGGAAGTTAAGGTCTTTTCTCGGTCGCTAGGCAGTGCCTTGGCCGTCAGCGCCACTACCGGAATATGGGTTAAAACGGGATTGGCACGGATCTGCGCGATGGTTTGGTAGCCATCCATTTCGGGCATCATAATGTCCATGATGATCAGATCCACAGTATTTTTTTCGAGAAAATCCAACGCACGCCGGCCATTGACGGCATTACTCACTTTAGCACCCTGTTGCTCCAGTGCCGCAGTAATGACGAACAGATTGCGCGCATCATCATCTACCACCAGGATATTTCGGTCCATGAGGCGTTTGATACCGGTCTTTGCGTTGACCCGGGCGGCGGGTTGGGCGTGTGGTACTTCCTTGAGGAAGCGCTCAATGTTTTCCAACAATCGGCGCTCGGCCATGGGTGCTTTCAGGATAATACTATCTGAATATTGGCGTAGTCGTGATTCCTCGTCGTCGCTCAAGGGGTGTTCACCGAAAAAGACCAGATCAATGTCGGCGTTCATGGCGCGAATCGTTTGCGCAATTTTCAGGCCCTCCTCCAGAGGGCGGGCGTCCAGATCAATGATGACCAGACGCCACGCCTGTTGGTGCAGCATCGCCGCCAAGGCCTCGCCCGGCACGGTTTTATACACTGGGCCGGCGTGGGTACCGATGATGCGTTCCACATCTTCCGCCGTAATGCCACCGTTTTCCACCACCAAGATGGCATTACCGCTTGGCTTTATCGATAATACTTCGGCCTCAGCCTGGGCAATTTGGCGATTGTCCACCGGCTTTTGCAAATAACCGACGATGCCTTGGCGCATCAAAGCGGCATTGCGATCACGGCCGGAAATTACATAAACCGGGGTAGCAGCCAGTTCGGGGCGAGTCTTGATTTGGTGCAGTACTTGTACGCCGTCCATATCAGGCAACCCTAGATCTAAAAGAATCCCGTTGGGATGGTAGCGCTCCGCAAGTTTCAGGCCCTCGCTACCGGTTAATGCCTGTAAGGTTTTATAACCGAGGGTATGATTGATCTCAATGACCGCCTGACCAAACAAAAAATCGTCATCAATGAGCAAGATGACGCGATCTTCAGTACGTAAATTCGTGCGGTCATCTTCTACCGTCACTGGGTTTGGCAACGCAGTGGAGCTGGCAGGCGGTTTAGACAAAGGGACGAAACTGGGCGCACTCTCAACACTCGGTGTCAGCGTTTCCGGCAACAACAACGCGAACTCACTACCCAATCCCGGTGTGCTCCGCAGCTCAATTGTACCACCCAACAATTGCGCAAAACGTTGGCTGATGGTGAGTCCCAAGCCGGTGCCGCCGTATTCTCGGGAGGTGGAACCATCGACCTGCTGGAAAGCCTCGAAGACCAATTGCTGTTTGTCTTCAGGAATCCCAATGCCGGTATCTTGCACAGCAATACGGATCGGCCAGTGGGAATCGTTGCGGCGCTCCATGCGCAAGGTAACGCCGCCTTGTTTGGTGAATTTGAACGCATTGGATAATAAATTGCGCACGATTTGTGACAGTTTACCCTGATCACTGGTAAATTCACCACGTAGCCAATCCTCCAGCTTGAACCCCAATCCCCGCTCCTGCGCGATTTGCTCAAATAGTTCACGGAACTCAGCGACCAAGGCCGAACTGGTAATACGGGTCAGATCGAGTACCATCCGTCCTGCTTCTACTTTGGACAAATCCAAGACATCGTTGATGAGCCGCAACAAATCCTGGCCGGAGCGGTGAATGACTGCGGCGCGTTTTACGGTTTCCTCATCAAGACGCGCCTCTTCGTTCGCGGCCATCATTTTCGATAGCAAAATGATTGAATTGAGTGGGGTCCGCAGCTCATGAGACATATTGGCGAGAAACTCAGATTTATAGCGGCCGGATTGTTCCAATTGCCTGGCTTTGGCCTCCACTTCTTGCTGTGATTGGATCAAGGCGCGGTTGCGATCTTCGATCAGACGCTGCTGCTCTTCCAGTTGCGCATTGGTCTGTTGCAATTCTTCGGTTTGCTGTTGTAACTGTTGTTGCTGCTCTTCCATTTGAGAATTGGTCTGCTGCAGTTCTTGCGCCTGCTGTTGCAACAGTTGCTGCTGCTCTTCCATCTGCAGATTCGTTTCCTGCAGGAGCCGACTTTGTTCCCGCGCCTCTTGCTCCGACGCTTCGGAGACGCTCAACAGCTTCTTGATGCGGTCGCGTTGCTCCACCACAAATAGGAAGGACGCGATTATTTCACAGGCACCATGGAGGAATTCCTGCTTGAGTTCATCGAAGCGTTCAAAGCCGGCCAGCTCCAGTACCCCCAGTAATTCACCGTCACGTAACAGTGGCCAAGTATGAGTATAGGACGGCATGGCATAACTGGTGCCGGTAACAATGGGTGGCGTATCCGGCATAGCCGTAGTGAGAATAATTGGTTTTTTCTCACGCGCTACTTGGCCGATGGCGCCCTCTCCCAGTTTGAAGCGGTCGCCGACCCAGGCGCGCTCGGTATACATATAGCTGCCCAGTAATTCTAGTGTTTCCTGTACTGTATCGTATTTGTAAAATACGCCGCGCCCTGCCCCCAGATAACGCCCCAGAATACCAATCGACGTATCCGCCAGTTGCTGCGAAGATAAATCACCTGTCAGCGCCTGAGTTAATTGGCTCACCCCATCCCTAAGCCAATTGCGCCGTTCGCTCTCGTTTTGAGCGGTACGCAATAAACAGATCATGTTATTGAGCGCAGTGCCGAGTCGGTCTTGCTCGGAAAGCAGCTCCGCTTGGCTGGTGAAATCGCCCCTTCCCACCGCATCCGCTTGCAATGCCAAACGTTCCATGCCTACCATCAACACGTGGGTGGAATCCACCATACTGCGAATTTCGTCTTGGGCCGGGTAACCAAAGGTTTCCACTTGGATTTCACCGCGCCCCAAACGCTGTAGCTGGTTGGTCACAAACAACAGCGGTGCCATCAGGCTGCTTAAGAAATAGCGGATCACCACCAATACGACCAGAATTACCAGTACCAATAAACCCACGAAGGTATATTTGAAGCTGTTCAACTCAACCATGGCGATCGCTTCCGGTACCATGCCGACCAGCAGCCAGTACTGTCCCCGCTCATTTACATTAGGGTAGATGATCTGATAGGTGATGATGTTCCCATCCGTTTCCAGTACCCCTCGGTCATGTCCTTTGAATTTGGCAAGTAGCGCTGGGAAATCGCGTTCAAAATTTGCTCCGTGTCCTAAAATATGGCCGAACATGCGTTCCGTGTCCGGGTGGAACAAGTAGTTACCTGTTTGATCGATTAAATAGAATACGCGTCCCTGCTCATTATGGTTCGCATTGCGGAGGAAGCGATAGAAAGTATCAGCACGAATACTGGTCGCCACTACGCCGTATCTGGTCTTATTACCCCCTACCAATGGCGTGGAAAAACGCAATAGCGGGACATGGGGGATTTCAATTCTCCCGCTTACCCGGTTAAGATCAAATGCAGAGATCGCAACATTTCCTGCCGGCAACGATAATGCCTGACTGAAAAATGATTGATCACTGACATCTTCTAATTCGTTATGTGGAACAACAAACACCTTATCTGATATTAAATCATGACGGATTTTGATAATTTCGTGCCCATTGATATCGATCACGCGAATATAGGCATTATATGAATAGCTATCGACAAAACCACGTAGCGTATCCGTAATAATACTGTAATATTCCGCTTGCTTTTCGATTACACCGAGATCTTTCCAGTACATAAAACGCTGCATAGCGTAATTGTTGGTAGTAAATTTCAGATCTTTGTAGGCCAAACTAAGGAAATCATTAATCTGGGTGACCAATTCTGCGCCGTATCCCTGTGCTAATTCGGTTGCCTTGTCCCGATACGCATTGCTAGCATTCTGGTAACCGTACCAACCGACCAACCCCATTGAGCTCAGTGAAACCAGATAAAACAGCAGGGAAAATTTAGCACGCAGACCTAGATGACGGAATCGTACCAAAGGAAGACCCAGGAAATTGAGGCCGCGACGAGTACCCTCTTGCCTTATCGTTTTGTTGAGCATCGCGGAGTTCCTCATAGCTGCGAGATCAAGCGTAGCTTGTTGGCAACATAGCCAAGAAACTGTACTACGTCAGTCGGTGTTTTATTTTCCTGATAGGTAGCCGGTGGCGTTATCGTATGGATAAGACCAAGCTGGGCCTTGACCTGTTGCAATTCTGCCAGGGTTAGACAAATCAGATTGAACACATGATTGGCAGTAACCCCTTCGGTTCTGCGAAAAGGCGAGAAATCGATGATCTCCAGGCCAGCTAACCGTTGTAGCCGCTGTACCTGCTCCAGCACCAAAAACGCCTCGGCCAGACTGTCTGCCATTTTAGCATCCGGCCGATTGGCTGGCGGCATGGCATTGTCGAGGATATTTAATTTACGAATTATGGCGTTGACATCCTCATTGAGGCGCAACACCTGTGCAAAAGGGAGCGAGGAATCAACCGTAATGCCGGCCAGATCATCCCACTGCACTTCGATTTCACACAACTTGTTGTACACATCAATAGGTTGTTTGTCTTTGACTGGGGGCGCGATACCGGTCTCGCCGGGGATTCCCATTACCTTGCGGAGAAAGCGAATTTCGGTCAGGATGCGTTGTGCTTGTGCCCAGTTTAGTCTTGGGTCGTAGTCACGTCGGGGTTCTACCGTTGTCGGAGTGAGAGCCACCATCCCCTGACTTCGGCGAAAGGCAATAATCTTCATCTGCACCATATAGCACTCCTGCCAGACATGACGGGGGCGGATGTCCGCCTTTACCGATTGCCAGGTGGGTGGTGGTGCGGTGGGCTTGGTGAAACGCCTAACCAATTCCGTCTCGCGCTCAACCAACAGCACTTGGGCATATACCTCACTGGGCGTAATTTCGACCTCAGCGTGTGGTGTGGCAGCGGCGTAACATAGTAAGAGCAGAAATATCATCTGTCGCATGGCATCCTCTCAGGTTTTAACTTTTATCAATACACCACCCGATTGCGTCCTTGCCGTTTTGCTTGATATAGGTTCGCATCGGCTTCTCCGATCAGATCAGGAAAATTGTGCGCCGCATCCGTAGTCATGTAGGCAACCCCAAGACTGATGGTAACTACCGATGCGATCTTATTTTTAGCATGAGGAATGTTCAGCGCCTGGACAGCCGCACGCATCGATTCCGCCACCTGTCTGGCGTCGGTAGCGGAAATGTCGGGCAAGATGACGATAAACTCCTCACCACCATAACGGGCCAACAGATCACCGCGGCGCTGTACGGTGGTCATCATTGCCTGCGCTACTCGTTGCAGACAGATATCACCTGCCTGGTGTCCATAGTAGTCGTTGTAGTCCTTGAAGTGATCGATATCGATCAAGATCACGGCCAGCGATGCCCCCTGACGTAGGGCGCGGTTACACTCGTCTTTCCAGAATGAATCGAATTTACGTCGGTTGGCGATGCCGGTTAGGTAGTCGTATTCGGTCAATTTCTGCAGTTTCTGGTTCGCTTCCAACAGGGCCTGGGTACGCTCTGCTACTTGTTGTTCAAGGTCGTTGCTATAATTGGCCAGTTGTTGTTGTGCAACGATTAAGGCATGGTTGGCACATTCCAGTTGTGCGACTACCTCACGTAATTGGATATTTTGCACCTGTAATTGCTGTTGGGTGACGAATAACTGCAGATGGGTTGCAACCCGCATGAGCACTTCCTGTGCGTTCAACGGCTTGTTTATATAATCCACTGCTCCCAATTCGAACCCCTTGATTTTATCAGACATATCCGTAAGTGCTGTGATAAAGATGATCGGGATCTCCTGTGTGACTTTATTGGCTTTCAAACGTTGACACACTTCAAAACCGTCCAGGCCCGGCATCCCAATATCCAATAGAATCAATACCGGCGCTTTTACCTGTACCGAACGCAACGCAAGTTCGCCATTAATGGCAGCACGTACCCGATAACCGACAGTAGCCAATACATCCAACATCAGCTTGAGATTTTCTGGTGAATCGTCCACCACCAAAATATCTCCGGCAGCGGCCAGTTGTTGGTGATTGATGGTCATGATTTATCTCCAATTAGGAGATCCAGCAGGTTTAGCAGTTCCGTATACTGGAAAATTTCAATCCGCTGGCGCAATTCCGCACCCAGGGGGAAATCAATATCGCTGATCATTCCGGAAACTTCAATACAGCGTTCCTGATTCAATAATTCAATCGCATTGCGCAATTCTATCAACAGTTCCAGGGGCAGTTTGCACAGATTGGTGATATTGGCCTCGACTGCGGATTGAACGGATGTATCAATGGGTTGCTCCGCATAACGGAAATGTATACCTAATTGCTTCGTTAGCGTATAGAAAATTTCATGTTCACGGTAGGGCTTTCTCACGAAGTCGTCGCAACCTGCCTTCAGAATTTCGAGTCGTTCCTCTTCCAGCGCATGGGCGGTGAGCGCAACAATTCGGACTTTAGAATCAATGGTGCGGATGCGACGGGTTGCTTCAAAACCATCCATAATGGGCATACGGATATCCATCCAAGCATGATGCATCGCCTCGATAATGGCAGAAATCAAGATGCAGTTAATGGCGAAAACCATAGCCCCCAGCCAATCACCCGAGTCACGAAGAAATGGTTGACCGACTGGTGACCAATCGCTAACCAACCACACCGACAACGCGGTGGTTAGCACTCCGGGAACAATTCCACCGTAGAGGCCGGATAACATTACCGCCGGATAAAACGTTACCCACGGAATACGTAATTCCAGTCCATACAGAGGCTAGATCCGTAATCCGGCGGCCACGGCAACTACCAAGACCGCAATAATATATGGTTGCCAGATGCGGAAAGATTTGGTCATTTGAGCATTATTTGGTTAGGCGAAACCAACAGAATAAGTGGCTGAGAAATTGATAAGGAAGGATAGTGACCAATCATCTTATTTTTCGTACACATCCATAACGACGTACTCGTTTCAGAGTATATCGTCAAGGTAGTATTCACAATAGATCCATCATAACTCTTGATTGCCAGACAGAACGAAGCACACCACACCAAGGTGTGGATTCCTAAACTAAACTAGGAAAGTATGGCCAAACGCGTGAGCAGCGGTATCAGATAATTCTGATATTTGTGTAGGGCGGAGGGAAAACGTTTGTAGGGAGATGATGATATGGCGTAGGGATTTTCTTACAGGAGATATAACTTTGCATTAAAGAGGTAAACGCAGGCTGAAAGCACGTGCCATGAGATTCAGTCGGGCTTTCAGCCCTCACAGACACCTCCTGGGGCATTGCCCCAGGATGAAATAGCATAGAAGGGCCTCGGTCCTATACATACAGACGGTTAGATGGCCTCCCGATCCTGCTCACCGGTACGAATTCGGACCACCTGTTCCACGGCGGTAACGAAGATTTTACCGTCACCGATCTTGCCGGTACGAGCGGCGTTGGCGATGGTCTCAATACAAGCATCAATCTGATCGGCAGGGAGCACTACTTCAATCTTCACCTTGGGCAGAAAGTCCAC
The DNA here is from genome assembly GCA_963575685.1 of Gammaproteobacteria bacterium. Lineage (GTDB taxonomy): Bacteria > Pseudomonadota > Gammaproteobacteria > CAIRSR01 > CAIRSR01 > CAUYTW01. Next base: position 11,307 of record CAUYUB010000696.1, read on the forward strand.
GACATATTCGGCACCGCGATAGAGTTCGGTATGACCTTTCTGGCGCCCAAAACCTTTTACTTCCGTCACGGTCATGCCGGTAATACCAATCGTGGAAAGGGCCTCGCGTACATCGTCGAGTTTGAACGGCTTGATAATCGCTTCTACCTTCTTCATGGGTGTCGTCTCGTTGTAGGATCGGAGGGATTAGTCGGGGATCGGCGCCGGCCACTGTTCGGAGCGCCCAAAGCCAACGGTAATAGGGTAACGCCGATCGCGGCCAAAAGCGCGTCGGGTAATTCGTACTCCGGGCGGGGCCTGGCGACGTTTGTATTCGGCACGATTCACCAGCGTCACTACCCGTCGCACCGTCGCCGGGTCATAACCCGCCGCAATGATCTCCTCAAGACAGCATTGTCCTTCAATGTACATCTCCAGCAGGGGATCCAAGACCTCGTAGGGAGGTAGGCTGTCATCGTCGCGCTGGTCGGGACGCAGTTCGGCAGAGGGGGGCCGGGTCAATACACGCTCGGGAATGATTGGAGAAAGCTGATTGCGGTAGTGTGCCAGACGATAGACCAGGGTCTTAGGGACATCCTTGATGACGGCGAAACCTCCCGCCATATCTCCGTAGAGAGTGGCATAGCCTACCGCCATCTCGCTCTTGTTGCCGGTGGTGAGTACCAACCGTCCACTCTTGTTGGAGAGCGCCATGAGTAGCACCCCCCGACAGCGTGCCTGAAGATTCTCCTCGGTAACATCCGCGGGTAGGCCCTTAAATTCGTCGGCAAGGGTCGTCAGGAAGGCCTGGAAGGTAGTTTCGATAGACAATACGCTCTGCGCTACCCCCAGCGCATCCGCCTCGGCACGGGCGTCTTCGAGACTCATCGTGGCGCTGTAGCGAGAAGGCATCATCACCGCTCGGACCCGTTCCGGCCCCAGGGCATCTGCGGCAATCGCCAGCGTCAGGGCCGAGTCCACCCCCCCCGACAATCCGATCAACGCTCCAGGAAATCCATTTTTCTGAATGTAATCGCGCACCCCCAGAACCAGGGCGCGATAAACACTTGCTTCTACGGAAAGCGGCGTCGGGCATTCCCCGGAGAGCGGAATCATCCGGCCATCCCGTTCCCTAAATTCTGCCAGATCGAGCGCCTCTTCAAATGACAAGGCGCGTTGAGTAATACGACCAGTGGCATCCATTACCATCGATTCGCCGTCAAAGACCAATTCGTCCTGGCCACCTACCAAGTTGACATAGAGGATCGGGAGACCTGTTTCTACCACCCGCTCGCGTAACACCTCCTCGCGCTCTGCACTCTTGCCCAGATGGTAAGGAGAGGCATTGAGGTTGACCAGAAGCTCGGCCCCGGCCCGGGCGGCTACGTCGGCAGGACCAGGGTGCCAGAGGTCTTCACAGATGGTCACCCCGACCGCCACCCCCGCGATGTCTACGACCAGCGGTTCGTCGCCGGCAACGAAATAGCGCTTCTCGTCGAAAACGGCGTAATTGGGTAAAAGGTGCTTGTAATAGGTCCCGATTACTTGGCCGTCGTGCAAAACGCTGGCAGCGTTATACAGTTTCCCCTGTACCCGTTCGGGATGGCCCACCAGTAGATGTATTCCGTATACTCGGGTACGCAGTTCTTCCAATGCCCGTTCCACACGCTGCAATAATCCCGAACGGAATAAAAGGTCCTCCGGCGGATACCCAGTGAGGGTCAGCTCAGGGAAGACCACCAGATCAGCCTGTAAATGGTCACGGGCATGGAAAGCCGCATCAAGAATACGGGCAAGATTGCCGGGGATATCCCCGACCAGTAGGTTAATCTGGGCCATCACCACCCGTAGGCGACGCCCCGCTCCTGATAGCCCATCAGACATTCAATTCACCGCCTTACTCAGAGAGAGGCTGCTTTAACTTTAAAATAACAGGTTATACAATAGCCATTATCAGGAACCCCCTACCTGCCCCTGCCGGCCAGTATAACTGATTTATTTTATGGGCTGGAGTGGCTGAGGGAAGTGTCAACGGGAGGTTTCCGATAAGGTCTAATAACTAAAGTGGCTCATATTGGGTTTTGAGGGCATATGGTAACATGCGAATGTTTCCACATA
>CAUYUB010000697.1:0-13120 GCA_963575685.1 Gammaproteobacteria bacterium
GTGGGATGGGAGGTATGGGGGGTGGAGGCATGGGTGGGATGGGAGGTATGGGGGGTGGAGGCATGGGTGGGATGGGAGGTATGGGGGGGGGGAGGCATGGGAGGCATGGGAGGGATGGGGGGGGGGGTGGAGGGATGGGAGGCATGGGAGGCATGGGTGGTGGAGGCATGGACGCTGGTCTGACTAAGGACCAGTTGAATGATATCAATTCCTCCGATAGCAATAGTTCTAGTCAGGTTTCAGATCTTGTTGAAAATTTTGACGCGGCGGATACAAATCAGGATGGCAAGGTCAGCTTCCAAGAAACTATGGCCTATGAACAATCCAAACAATCCGCTGCAGCGGATAGCGGAACAACCACTAACACCGGAAGCAGTACCGTAGATAGCAATACGCAGGTGATGTCTCAGATTATGCGGTTGATGCATGCCTATGGTATCGGTAACGAATCAAACTCGACAGCAACAGGGATGTTGTCCGCTATGGCATAACCCTCGACTGCATTTGTTTGGAGAGGGGTGTTGTTGTCCAGCGCAAGTAATTAACCGGTTTTTACCTGTCATAACCCGCTTTCACAGAAGATTGTCTTACACTTTTCCCGGTCAGATTGCACGAAATGCGAAATCCTGAAATTCCCATTGATTAAATTAGGAGCATTGAAGATGAAAAGTGTTCGGCAACGTTTTAAAAACATTATGACCCCCTTATTGATTATCGGTAGTATTACTATGGGGGTTCCATTCACTGCCTACTCCGCCCCTAAAATGGATGGCTATGGACCTCCTTGTCCCATGATGCACGGGGACCCAGGGGGGAGCGGCGAATTCGGTTTTGGTCCCATGATGATGCTCGAAGAGCCGTTCGGCGGCCCCATGCCTCCCTTCTTGCACGGCCTGAAATTAAGTGAAACACAGCGCGACAAGATCTTTGAACTACTCCATGCCCAAGTACCTAGCCTGCACGAGAAAGGTAAAGAAATCCACAAAGGGCGTCTTGCATTGCATAAGTTGTCCCTTTCTGATCAGTATGACGAGGCAAAGGTTAAGGAGTTGGCGGAGAACGGCGCGCGAGTAATCGCAGAAATAGCTCGGCTTATTGCCAGTACAGATAACCAGATCTACCAGCTACTCACACCGGAGCAGCGTAAGCAGTTGGCAGACGATCCTGTCTATTGTAAACATGGGATCGTAATGGATCATGATTAATCTTCCTCACTGCTTAAAATTTCGGTGATATTCTACTCCTTCCAAAAGGTGCGAAAATAACGGGTCAGGTCTTTCCTTTTGACTGTCAAAAGGAAAGACCTGACCCCGTTTTCTTGACCCCGTTTTCTTGTGACCCCGTTTTCTTGTTTACAACTCTTATTTACCCGCACCATCCACCAATTCTACGATAGCCGCTCGTAGCCGTTCACCAAATTCCTCTCCGAGGGGGCGATTGTTACGGTCAGTCACAAAGAAGATATCGTCGGCCCGTGCGCCTACCGTATCAATCTTGGCATTTTGTACGCGGACTTCGCAGGTGACCAACGCTTGGCCGATTCGGGCCAGGAGCCCTGGACGGTCTTGACTCACTACCTCCATTACCGTGCGCTGGTTACGCTCATCGAGGGTGTAATGGACTTCCGTGGGGATGGGAAAATGCTTGAGACGCAAGGGAGAGCGGCGGGGCGGGGAGACGACGGGTAGGAACGGCTGGGATAACCGGGCACGTACCACCTCCCGAATCTCGTCAAGACGAGGCTGAGAGCTGATGGGCTCGCCGTTTTCCTCCAGAACGATGTAGCTGTCCAGGGTATAACCGTGGCTGCTGGTGACGATACGGGCGTCCATAATGGTTAGCCCAAGTTGGTCTAGGGTGCTGGTAGCTTGGGCGAAAAGTCCATCCTGGTCGTAGGTGTGGACAAAAACTTCGGTACCGCCGCGGCGGGTGCGTTGGCGTACCAGGACCAGCGGCAGCGTACCATCACGGTGGGCGATGATGGCCTGGGTATTGGAAGCAATCTCATCAGGGGTATAGCGGATGAAAAAATCGTCCGCTAGGGTCTGCCATAAGCTCTCAATTGCCGGACGTGGTACGCCGAAGGTATGCAGCAAACGTCGAGCCTCGTCCTGGGTCTCGCGGACTTGTTCGGCGAGGTCCGGTGCGCCGGAGATCCCCCGACGCAAGACGCGTCGCGTAGTTTGGTAAAGGTCGCTCAACAGGGCATCTTTCCAACTGGTCCACAATGCCGGATCGATGGCGCGGATATCAGCTACCGTAAGCAGGTACAGATAATCCAGGTGCAAATTATCACCCACCAGGGTGGCGAAACGGTCGACCACGCTGGAGTCGCTGGTGTCCTGTCGCTGGGCGGTGCGGGACATGGTTACGTGATGCTCCACCAGCCAAGCGACCAGGCGCGAATCAAAGGTGGGCAGGCCGTGGGTTTGGCAAAAAGCGAGGGCATCCACCGCCCCCAAGATCGGGTGGTCACCCCCACGCCCCTTGGCGATATCGTGAAACAATCCTCCCAGATAGAGCAGGTGGGGTTTGGGTAGGGTCTGGGCAATGTGGGAGCAGAGCGGGTTTTCGTGGGCGTGTTCGGGCAGGAAAAAGCGGCGGAGGTTGCGAACTACTCGCAACGTATGTTCGTCGACGGTATAGACGTGGAATAAGTCGTGTTGCATCTGTCCGACGACACCCCCGAATACCGGTAGGTAGGCCGCTAAGACTCCGTAGCGATGCATACGATGCAGCTCATGGTAGATGCCGCGGGGCTGTTTAACCAATTCCATGAAAAGACTACGGTTGCGTAGGTCGGTACGGAAGGCATCATCAATGAGAAAGAGATGGTCACGCACCAGACGGATGGTGGTGGCCCTGACTCCGGACAGCTCGGGGTGTTGGGCCATGACCAGAAATAGTTCCAGCAGGGCGAAGGGATAACGGCGGAAGACGCGGTCGTGGTTGACTTCCAGGAAGCCGTTGCGGGCGCGGAAACGGCGGTTGAGAGGAACGGTATCCACCGGGTCGGCGTGTGGTTGTAGGCTCTCATGAAAGAGCTGCAACAACATCTCGTTGAGACGGCCGATCTGTTGGGCAGTGCAGTAGTAGCGCTTCATGAATTGCTCTACCGCCAGATTCTGGGGTGTGTCGCGATAGCCGAAGGTGGCGGCCAAGGAACGCTGATGGTCGAACAGCAGACGGTCCTCGCGTCGTCCGGCGAGCAGGTGCAGTCCCCAGCGTATCTGCCAGAGAAAGTTTTGTCCCTCAATCAGCGTGTTATATTCAGCCTCGGTGAGAAATCCGACATCTACCAGACCGTGGAGGCTGTTGGCACCGAAGTGGCGCTTGGTTACCCAGCCCACCATATGGATATCGCGCAATCCTCCCGGGCCTTCCTTGACGTTGGGTTCGAGGTTGTAGGCGGTGTCGTGATACTTCCGGTGGCGGATGAGTTGTTCGTCGTGCTTGGTTTCGAAAAAGACCCGACTTGGCCAGACCATGGCACTCTCGCAAGCACGGGACATGGCCGCCAGCAGGGTAATCGGTCCGCCCAGGAGGCGTGCCTCCATCAGGTTGGTGGCTACGGTTACGTCGCGGTGCGCCTCTTCCACGCACTCCTCCAAGGAACGTACACTGTGCCCCACCTCGAGCCCGATGTCCCAGAGGAAGGTAACCCAGTTTTCGATACGTTCCCGGAAGTGGTCGTGGTCGTCATGTCCCAAAAGGACCATGAGATCGATGTCCGAACCGGGGTGGAGCTCCCCCCGCCCATAACCGCCCACGGCCAGCAGGGCAATTCCTTCAGGTTCGCACAATGTGCCTTCGTGCGCCGCAGTGGTATCTGTTTCCTGCGCTGAGCACTCCGTTCGTGCCATTACCCTTTCCTGTGTATCGAGTTCTCCGGCCAGTCCGTAGCGGTGCCAGGTCCGCGCCAACAGCGCATCCATTACCTGAACGCGCAACGGCACCAGATCGGTAGCGGGGACTCCGGCATAAAAACGCTCGCGTAGGATTTGGTTGGCCGTTTTGAGCGCCGTACGGAAGGTCTTGAGGGGAGGCTCACCCGCCGCCAGGGCAGCGTCCAGAGCGGCAGTGTTGAGAAGTTCGTCAAAACGGGGGGCGGTGGCGGAAATGGGAGGGGAGGGGAGGGGGGCGGTTATGATCATGACCGGGCTCGGTGAGGGTTCTGGATTTTGGACAAAATCCACCTCAACCAAGGTAACAGACTGATAAACAGTATAAAATCCCGAATTTCCGAGGTTTGCGGCAACTTTTTGATTGTTATTGATTTCTTTAAATTTTGTTGAACCTCCAGATAAGGATTGATAAATCTCTTTTATCGTCCTTGTGATGCACAAGATCAGCCATGGCCCACTATCTACCCATCCATCCCGAGAATCCTCAAGCCCGCCTCATCAACCAGGCTGTGGCAGTGATACGTGAGGGCGGTGTGATTGTCTACCCTACGGATTCTTCTTATGCCCTAGGCTGTCAGATCGGCAATAAGGCGGCCCAGGACCGGATTCGACGTATCCGACGCTTGGACGACAGTCACCATTTCACCCTGGTGTGCCGGGACCTTTCCGAGTTGTCTCTGTACGCGCGGGTGGATAATCCGGTATTTCGCCTCCTGCGTTCCTTTACACCGGGGCCTTATACCTTTCTACTCAAGGCGACCCATGAGGTCCCGCGGCGCCTGCAAAATCCCAAGCGCAAGACCATCGGCCTGCGCGTCCCCGATCATCCCATCGCTTTGGCGCTATTAACTGCGCTGGGCGAACCGCTCATGAGTTCCACCCTCATCCTTCCCGAGGCCTCCGAACCGTTAGCTGATCCTTATGAGATCTGCGATTTGCTGAATCCCCATATTGATCTTGTCATTGATGGTGGTAATTGCGGCCTGGAACCTACCAGCGTTATCGATCTGGTGGATGAATTCCCGGTGGTGGTGCGTCGCGGTAAGGGAGACACGACGCCCTTTGAACGGTAATGTAGGTAGCTGTTTTTCGTGCTGTCAACCTTGAATCAGAGTACACAACTGATCGGTCTTCTGTTTTAGTAATGTAGCATTGCCGCGGGTTTCTACATTGAGCCGTACCAACGGCTCGGTATTGGATCCGCGTAGATTGAAACGCCAGTCGGCAAACTCCATGCTGATGCCGTCGACATCTTCCCGTATGGGATTGTCAGCGGTGAAGGCTGCAGGTATTGCCTCCAAGACGAGTTTCGGATCGGAAATGCGGAAGTTAATCTCACCGCTACAGGGATACGCTGCAATCCGTTTGTTTACTAGAGCCGATAAGGGGCAACCGGAGGTAGATAACCGTTCAGCGATCAACAACCAGGGGATCATCCCGCTGTCACAATAAGAAAAATTACGAAAGTAGTGGTGAGCGCTCATTTCTCCACCATAAACGGCATCCTCGGCACGCATCCGCTCCTTGATGAAGGCGTGCCCGGTCTTGCTCTGAAGTGGGATTCCGCTGGCTGCGTGTACCAATTCCTGCGTATTCCAGATCAGGCGCGGATCGTGGATAACCTTGGCCCCAGGATGGCGCTCCAATAATGCCTGGGCCAATAACCCTACCAGGTAATAACCCTCGATAAAATTTCCCTGCTCATCAAAAAAGAAACAACGGTCGAAGTCACCGTCCCAGGCCAGCCCCAAGTCTGCACCGTGGATGCGTACCGCTTCGGCGGTGGCGGCGCGGTTCTCGGGCAGGAGCGGATTGGGGATGCCGTTCGGAAAGCTACCATCCGGGGTGTGATGAAGTTTGACCAGGGTAAAAGGAAGGTGTGGCTCCAATAGGTCAAGGATGGGGCCAGCGCAGCCGTTACCGGCGTTTACCACAATTTTCAGTGGTCGCAGGAGATCGCGGCGGGGGTACGAAAGTAGGTGGGCGATGTAGTCCGATTTGTCATCTCGAACCGTAACCGTGCCGTGACGGCTCGATTGGGAAAAATGATTGGTTTCGACCAGTTGCCGGATCTTATGTAGGCCGCTGTCGCCGCTGATGGGTCGTGCGTCCTCCCGTACCAATTTCATCCCATTGTAATCCATAGGATTATGGCTGGCGGTTACCATAATTCCACCGTTTAAATGGTGGTGGAACGTCGCAAAATAGATCTCCTCGGTACCACATAAGCCGATGTCCAAGACATCGGTACCGCCTGCCGTTAGCCCGCGGGCGAGGGCCGCCGCCAACATCGGACTGGTGAGCCGGATGTCGTAGCCTACGGCTACGCGGCGAGGCGCAATAAAGGTGGCGTAGGCACGTCCGATTCGGTAGGCAAGGTCTTCGTTTAGTGTCTCAGGGACGCGGCCGCGGATGTCATAGGCAAGGAAACAAGAGAGGGACGAGGGCATCTAAGGGGCTCCAGGCCGGATCACCGTGCAAAGCTGGTAAAATAACGAGAAAATTGGATGGATGGGTCGGATAAGTCTGGATTATCGGCCTGCCCGAGGCCTGGGCAGCAGAATCATTAATCCGTTTGCAGCCTCGCAACAATCGGGCTATATTCCAAAAACGATCTAGTGGTTGAGGGGTTACATACTGACCGGGATTGCCGGTCGGCATTATAGAATAATGGGGGACGTCGATGAAAAAAATTCTGATAGTTTTGCTGCTTTTGGCGGCAACCACGACGAGAGGTTACGCGGACAGCGGATTGTGGAGAGAGGCGGGACAATCCTGCGTATTCGGTGGCTCAGTGCTGGGTATAACCTCAATCTTGGTGCTCTATCCAGCCATTGCCATGGGTACCAATACCATTCCCGTTACTTCTCTGATCCTCGGTAACACTTTGTTTGGTTGCGGTATTGCGGCGATTGGCGCTTCTGCTGCCTACGGTTTTGGTTGGGCCTACGACCGTGTGTTTGGCCCGGAACAGCCGGAGGCAGTAAAACCCGCGGCGCCTCCCACTCCTGCGGCGCCACCAGCTCCCGCAGCAGCACCGCCGGCAGCTTCGGCTCGTCCGACGCCACCGTCTGCTGTTCCACCGGCTGCACGTCCCCCGTCCGTGACCCCTGTGCCGATTCCTGCGCCTGCGGTTCCGGCTCCGGGCCCTGTCCATTCTCGGTTTAACGGGATGTCGCTATAAGAGTGGCTGGCTAAAAATAGAATTACCTTCATTCCTGTTCTTGGAATCGGTTACGCTGTGCGTACCAATTATCCGTCGTCGAACGGTACTGGTACGCACGACGTAGCCAATAGAGTTACCTGACCTTTCTTCCCTATTGCAGTTTTTTGGGGACGGGGAATACCACGTCCTCGCGTCGCCCACGGTTTTCCTCCACCGAGGTTGCTCCCCACTCCCGCAGACGTGTAATTACCGCTTCTACCAGAATTTCCGGGGCAGAGGCACCCGCCGTAACGCCTATGGTTTCCGCGCCGGAGAGCCACTCCCGACGAATGTCATCTGCCGAATCGATGAGATAAGCGGGTGTGCCGAGTTTCTCGGCAAGTTCTCGTAGGCGACTGGAATTGGAACTGGTGGGAGAACCAACCACCAGTACCACGTCACAGGTGTTGGCCAGATCTTTGACGGCGTCTTGGCGATTCTGCGTGGCGTAGCAAATATCATCCTTCTTCGGGCCAACCAGGGCCGGGAAGCGATCATGAAGAGTATTGATAACCGCCTGGGCGTCATCCATGGATAGGGTGGTCTGAGTGGCAAAGGCTACTTGGCTGGAATTACGTAACGATAGGCCAGCGACATCTTCGGGAGTTTCCACCAAATGGATACTTCCCCCCTCGGAGTGATCGTAGCGACCCATCGTTCCCTCTACCTCGGGATGACCGGCATGTCCTATCAAAATGACATCACGGCCAGCCCGCGCGTGGCGTATCACCTCCAAATGGACTTTGGTCACCAGGGGACAGGTCGCGTCAAACACTCGCAATTCCCGACGCATTGCTTCTTCCTGTACGGCCTGGGATACCCCGTGGGCACTGAAAATGACGGTAGCCCCATCCGGGATCTGATCCAGATCTTCAACGAATACCGCTCCCTGCGCGCGCAGACTCTCGACCACGAACCGGTTATGGACCACCTCATGCCGGACGTAGATAGGGGCCCCAAAATGTTTGAGGGCACGATTGACGATATCAATCGCACGGTCTACCCCAGCACAGAAACCACGAGGGTTGGCAAGAATGGTGCGCATATTGCAACCTCAATTCAGTATCAGGATCTTTTTGGAACCACACCATGAGTAGCCAGGAGAGAAGGAGCGGGGGCATCCTCCTTTTCCTTTTCTTTTTCCTTTTTGGGCTCCTCATAGAGGGAAAAGGATGGACCACGATCTTCGGCACCGGCTTCTTTGGCATTCTTGCTGTGCAATTTGAACTTGAGGCGCAGTTCGTTAATCGAATCAGCATTACGGAGCGCATCGTCTTTGGTGATGCGGCCATCTTCGCAGAGGGTGAACAGTGCCTGATCGAAAGTCTGCATCCCGAGTTCAACGGATTTTGCCATAACTTCCTTGATCTGGTTGGTTTCGCCCCGAAGAATCAGATCGGCGACCAATGGTGAATTGAGTAGAATTTCGATGGCGGCGCAACGCCCCCCCCCTTTCTTTGGTACCAGACGCTGCGAAACAAAGGCACGGAGATTGAGAGAGAGGTCCATGCGCAATTGTTGGTGACGCTCTTCCGGGAAGAAGTTAATAATCCGATCAAGGGCCTGATTAGAATTATTGGCATGGAGCGTGGCCATGCACAGGTGGCCGGTCTCGGCAAAGGTCAGGGCAAACTCCATGGTCTCCCGGTCGCGGATTTCTCCAATCAAAATTACATTGGGGGCTTGACGGAGCGTATTTTTAAGGGCAGGGAACCAGGCCAGTGTATCGCGTCCAACTTCGCGATGAGTAACCAGACAGTTTTTGCTGGTATGGACATATTCGACCGGGTCTTCAATGGTGATGATATGGCCGTAAGAATTTTCGTTACGGTAATCAATCAGTGCCGCGAGGGTGGTAGATTTACCGGAACCGGTGCCTCCCACCAAGATGATGAGGCCGAGTTTACTCATTATCACTTCTTTCAACACCGGCGGTAGGCCGAGGTCGTCGAATCTCGGGATCTGCGTGGTAATGGTACGCAAGACCATGCCGACGTGTTCCTGCTGAACAAATACGTTAACCCGAAACCGGCCGATATCCCTGGGCCAGATAGCGAAGTTGCATTCCTTTTCCTGCTCGAACTCGGTGCGCTGTTTCTCATTCATCAGCGAGTAAGCGAACGCTCTGGTATGTTCTCCGGTTAATTTTTGTTGGGTGACCGGCGTCATTTTGCCGTCAATCTTCATGGCGGCCGGAAAATCGGACGAGATAAAAAGGTCGGAGGCATTTCTCTCCAGCATCATGCGCAGGAGGCTGTACATGTACGTTAATGCCTGGTCATGATTCATGTTGGTATCCGCAAAGGGTACAGTGGGTTGGAGTAGCAAAACCGGCCGATGAAGGTAGGGAGGAGGGCATTGCTGGAATGTGGTTGAATGCAGGTAGTGATGAACCAGCTTCCAACGGCATCGACTTCGTGCCGCCGGTCGGGAAGCGGCACGGGAAGGCACGTGAACCGGGACTCTGCATGTTGCCGCGAGGGGACAAGCTTGGCAAGGCTCGAAGGAAACAATGACCAGGCCTCGCGAGAGAGGTATTCTTGTGTCCTAAGGCAACTCCCGGTTAAAGAACTACCAGATCGGTCAATGCCGCGTAGCGGCGTAATGAATTTAGCCGTGGGTTTCAACCCATGGTTGAAGTAGGAGATTTTCATCGTCGCGTAGCGACGACTGAATGAACGTGATGATTTTAGACATAAATTTCAATCGTCGCTAGGCGACGATCGTGATAAATGACCCTCAACCGTGGGCAATTAACTGATACTAGCGATATGGTCATTTATGGATATATATTGACAAATGTATTCGTTAGCCTTAAGACTTTCAGTGCCATCTCTATCAATTTTGGCCACTTGCTAACCTAAAAGCATCTGCTCAATAATGATTGTGTACCGTGAGTTCCACGGAACCTTAAGCCTGTGGAGAGGTCGTGAGACCTGGGGGAGTTGTCGGCTGCGGTGCAATCCGCGTAAGACTCCCCGCCAAGGGGAGTCTTACTGGCGAAAACCAAGCCATTCCCTGGGCAGCCTCGATGAAGCAGGAACCGAACACTGTTTGTCCTACGGGATAAATGGGTAGGTTTCGGAGAACGGTTGAAACTAAATTCATTACGCCGCTACGCGGTGGTTGGCTCCTGGTAGTTTTTTAACCGGGACTTGCCTAAGTCATGGCCACCGTTTTACCAGAGGGTGACTGCGCAGGGATTACTCCTACGGTATCCTTCACCACGAAACGATGACCCATGGTTATGCCCTGTATCGAAACCTGGAGTGACCCATGAGAACTGCCCTGTACACCCTTTTAACCCTATTTGCCTTTGCTTTTTCCAACCCTGCTGTCAGTAGTGGGCATGGTGGCGGCGGCGGGGGAAACTATAAGGAAATGGCCCCCCCCTTCGTCGTTAATCTACCCGATCCGCGTCAGACCCACTTCATGCAGGTTTCTGTGGCAGTATCCGCCGCCAATGAAGAGACTCTCCACGCAGTGGAAATTCACTCTCCTTTGCTCCGTAATAATCTCATCATGTTGTTCACTAGCCAAAGTAAGGAGGTAGTGAATTCTCGGGAAGGACGGGAGAAACTGCGTGCAGATGCCGAAGAGGTAGTCAATAAAGCGCTTAAGGAAGTCGGCGTCCCCCCCGTCGATGCACTTTATTTCACCAGCTTGGTGGTGCAATAAGAGAGATTAACGTTGTTGTCAATTTCCCGTAGCTATACGTGCGTTTTTCTTTTTCCTTTGGCTTTTACGCTTCAGCGTGGGAGCCAAAATGCACCGAGGTCAAGAGGAAACTGATGCTGGAAGATATTTACGAAGAGATGAGAATGGTGACATAATCCTATTCCCCTAGCCATCCAGTAGATTGAAATCCCATGGAAAACCTAACGCGACTGAATACCCAGGTCGATGCCTTGATATCGGCCCTGCGTAGTGCTCAAGCCGAGACGGCACAGCTGCGCAAAGACTTAGAGGAAACCCGTGCGGCAGGCGTGGAGAAGGATGCCCGTATCCGTACTCTGGAAGCTGCCGTCGAGGAGAAGGACATGCAAATTCTTACCCAAGAAGATGACATGGCCAAAAAGGACGGTCAGCTTGGGGAGCTGATTGCCCGCATTGAACAGGTCCTATCCGCCCTGCCAGTCGTTACCCCGACCGCCTGACTTGTCTGCCCCCTCTTGGATGGACCGTTCGACCGATAGTGAAGTTTTCTCCGTAGGGGTGGGTTTTCAAACCCACCCCTACTCGGAAATTACCTAACGGTTCCCTATTGATGGGTGTGCCGTTCGGGGGGGATGCCGCAGGATTCCTCCGTGACCCACTTATTGCCCTTGCGTATCGTCGTAGTGGTTCTGCTCCTCGGTCTACCGCTGTTGGGAGCTGCGGTGGCAGGTCTTCCGCTGGCTCCCTATCTGGAATTTCCCCCTACTACCCAACCCACACCCTACCCCGGATTTTCGTGGACTGCCTTTTTCATTATGGCCACCATCCCCGTGGCCAGCGTGATACCCTTTTTTCGACGGCTGGCACATGCACGCGCCACCTGCCCGGCCCTTGCCCCCGTACGGGTCTTTCCTTGGTGGGGGGTTGCCGCATTGCTCTGGACGGGCGTGATCTGGGTCATAGCATGGAGTTCGCTACCCATCCTGGCCGAGGTGCGCCGTTTCAGTTTTACCCCGCTGTGGCTCGGTTACATTGTGACGGTCAACGCCCTATTGTGGCGGCGTAGTGGATATTCCCTGCTCACCCATCACCCCCGCTACTTGGCCCAGCTTTTTGTTCTCTCCGCGGCCTTCTGGTGGTTTTTTGAATACCTGAATCGATTCGTACATAACTGGCATTACCAGTTAACAAAAGACTACACACCCCTCGAATACTTTTTCGTCTCCACCCTTCCCTTTTCTACGGTGCTGCCGGCGGTACTTTCCACCTATCTTCTGCTGCGGACCTATCCACGGTTGTGGTGGGGTCTCCACACCGCTTGGCCCCTGTCTCCCTCTCGGCCGCAACGCTGGGGTGGAACGGCATTGGCATTGGGAACAGTAGGATTGCTCAGTATCGCCATCTTCCCTCAGCATCTCTATCTTCTCGTGTGGGTCGCCCCTTTGGTCCTAATCACCGCTGCCCAGGCCACGGTGGGACACTCCACCGTGCTCCTACCCCTGGCGTATGGAGACTGGCAGCCGGTATGGCTGGCGGCATTATCAGGTATTTTATGCGGTTTTTTCTGGGAGATGTGGAATTGGGGCAGCCTGCCGCGCTGGGTCTATACCGTACCCTGGGTACAACGTTTCCACCTGTTCGAGATGCCGCTCATTGGGTATGCCGGTTATCTGCCTTTCGGTATCGAATGCCTGGCCGTGGCCCACCTCTACCTGTCGGCACCGCTGCCGGGTGACCCGATCAACAACCTCAATCATCACTGAAGATTGTAGGAGCCGTTCCATGACCAGTAATCGCGTAGTTTTTATTGATTCTAGCATCGTAAATTCCTCAATATTGCAGAAAAGTTTACCGGAGGGAACGGAAAGCTACCTTATCGACAGTAACCAAGATGGAGTATCTCAGATCGCCGCCATACTGACAGGGCGTAGTGGAATTGGTGCTATCGATATCATTTCTCACGGTGCGATAGGGACCTTGTATTTAGGAAATACTGTGCTGAACGGAAATAATCTCAGCCAATATGTCATTGAATTTGCCGCTCTCGGTCAGGCGTTAGCGGCAGATGGGGATGTCCTACTCTATGGCTGTAATGTGGCGCAGGGTAATGAAGGTATGCAGTTCGTTACGTCGCTAGCGAAAGCAATGAGTGCAGATGTGGCCGCTTCGGAAAATTTAAGCGGTGCTGCAATATTTGGTGGGGATTGGGTATTGGAATATTCGATCGGAGCAATCGACGAAAATCTAATAAATGTAGGAAACACTTACACGACCATACTTTCTACAAGCGCGGGCAATGACACCCTAACGGGCACGGAAGGCAATGACACGATATATGGTTTAGGTGGAAACG
>CAUYUB010000698.1:0-13116 GCA_963575685.1 Gammaproteobacteria bacterium
TATGGACAGCTACGGAATTCAGGATAGTCGTGCTGGCTATAGCGAATGGGGAGTTTTAATATCAAAAGAAAAATATTTTAATGTTTTGATCCTTTTGGTTTTTTGCTTTCCTTAGGTGTTGGGGAGTTGAGTGGTGGGGCGCATTCTTGGTCTGGACCCTGGTTCTCGGTTGACCGGTTTCGGGGTAATAGACGTGGTAAAAGGTAAGGGGGTCTACGTGGCAAGCGGTAACATTCAGGCTACTGCGACGGACCTTGCCATGCGCCTGAAGAGTATCTTCGACGGCGTGGTCGAGGTAGTGCATACCTACGGCCCCACGGAGTTGGCAGTGGAGCAGGTGTTTATGTACCGTAATGCCGATTCGGCCCTTAAGCTCGGCCAAGCCCGAGGTGCTGCCCTGTGCGCAGCGATGACGGCAGGGCTGGTCGTGGCCGAATATATGCCGGCTCGCATCAAGCAGGTAGTGGTAGGTCGGGGGAATGCCACCAAAGAGCAAGTCCAACACATGGTGCGATTACTCCTGGATCTGCCGGTGGCACCCGGCCCGGATGCTGCCGATGCACTGGCCGTAGCTCTGTGTCACTGCCACACCAACCATGGCT
Organism: Gammaproteobacteria bacterium; assembly: GCA_963575685.1. Lineage (GTDB taxonomy): Bacteria > Pseudomonadota > Gammaproteobacteria > CAIRSR01 > CAIRSR01 > CAUYTW01. The sequence goes on from CAUYUB010000698.1 coordinate 603, forward strand.
TAGGGACATTGGGGGTGGTTGGGGTTATGGGAGAAAAACGGAGGCGGGGATGATCGGACGTTTGTATGGGGTACTTACCGTCAAGCAGCCCCCTGCACTGCTGGTGGATGTGCATGGGGTGGGCTACGAGCTGGAAGCGCCGATGAGCACCTTCTACCAGCTCCCGGAGGTCGGGGTAGCGGTGACCTTGCATACCCATCTGGTGGTACGCGAGGATGCCCATCTGCTCTATGGATTTGCCACGTTGATGGAGCGTAGCCTGTTCCGCGATCTGTTGCGGGTCAACGGGGTGGGGCCGCGATTGGCGCTGACCATCCTCTCCGGGATCGATGCGGCAGGTTTTGCCCGTTGCATCACCGAGAACGACGCAACGACCCTGACACGTCTGCCAGGGGTCGGCAAGAAGACTGCGGAACGTCTGGTCATCGAGATGCGCGATCGGGTTGGTGCTTGGCAGACGCCGCTGGCGACACCTGGTGTGGTGCCCCTCGCGACAAAGCTGCTGGATCCTGCCGATGATGCCGTCAGTGCCCTGATTGCCCTCGGCTATCGTCCTCCCGAGGCAAGCCGTTTGGTGCAGGCAGTGCAGGGGGAAGGGCTGTCTACCGAAGACCTCATTCGCCGGGCGTTGCAATCTACCCTCCGTGCTGGGGGACGGACCTGATGTCCTGATTTAGGCCACCTTCGGATAGCCAATGGTACTGGTCGGTCATTTTCTGCCTCCTTGCTTACTTCTTTTAGACATAAAATAAAATAATCAAATATCTTTTCTCGTATAACGTAGAAGGCCGTAATGATCCAGACCGACCGATTGGTCGTGCCCTCCAGTGCTCCTGAAGAGGAAGTTGTTGATCGGGCAATACGTCCCCAGCGCCTGACGGAGTACTTTGGCCAACCGGCGGTGCGCGAGCAAATGGAAGTTTTCATCCCGGCGGCCCGTGCTCGACGTGAAGCGCTGGACCATGTGCTCATTTTCGGTCCTCCGGGTCTGGGTAAGACCACTCTCGCACACATCGTTTCTCGGGAGTTGGGGGTAAACCTGCGTCATACCTCCGGCCCGGTATTGGACCGTCCTGGAGATTTGGCAGCTATTCTTACCAATCTGGAGCCCCGGGATGTGCTGTTCGTAGATGAGATTCACCGCTTGAGTCCAGTGGTGGAGGAGGTCCTTTACCCGGCCATGGAGGATTTCCAGATTGATCTCATTATCGGCGAGGGGCCTGCGGCACGATCGATTAAATTGGATATTCCCCCATTTACCTTGGTGGGGGCAACGACTCGGGCAGGATTGTTGACTTCACCTTTGCGTGACCGTTTCGGTATCGTTCAGCGTCTGGAATTTTACAATGTTGAAGACCTGACCCGGATCGTGACTCGCGCTGCCGCCATTCTGGGGGTGGTTATCGATGCTGCCGGGGCGGTCCAGATTGCACGCCGTGCACGAGGTACGCCGCGTATTGCCAACCGCCTACTGCGTCGAGTACGGGATTATGCCCAGGTGAAGGCCAATGGTGTCATCAGCGAAGCGGTTGCGGATCGTGCGTTGAACTTGTTGGAAATAGATGCCGAAGGTTTCGATATGATGGATCGCAAGTTGCTGTTGGCCGTTATCGATAAATTCGACGGGGGGCCAGTGGGACTGGATAATCTCGCGGCAGCGATTGGCGAAGAACGCGGGACGATTGAAGATGTATTGGAGCCCTATCTCATCCAACAGGGTTTTTTGATGCGCACCCCACGGGGGCGGGTAGCAACACGCACTGCCTACCACCACTTTGGATTAACCGTGCCGCGCCACTTGGCTAACGCAATGGTGGCTGATCCGTTGGGGTTATAGGTTCAACTGATTTGAAATTATCTATGCGTAATCAATTCATCTGGCCAATTCGTGTCTATTACGAAGATACGGATGCTGCTGGAGTGGTATACTATGCAAACTACTTGAAATTTTTGGAGCGTGCCCGCACTGAGTGGCTGCGCGCCCTGGGTTTCGAGCAGGATGTCCTGCGACGTGAGGCAGGCGTGATATTCGTAGTGCGCGCAGTGACGATAGACTACCTGCGGCCGGCACGGTTTAACGACCTTTTGGAGGTCATCTGCCATCTGGAAGAACTGAACCGGGCAAGTCTGGTTTTCTCCCAGGAAGTTTGTTATTCCGGGGCGGATGGTCAGCCCCTCTGCACGGGAAAGGTCAAGGTGGCCTGTTTAGACGCCGGCACCTTTCGGCCCCGTCCTTTACCTACAACCCTTATTTCGGAGATCCGCGGTGTCGAATGACCTTTCTCTCCTCAGTCTGGTGCTCAATGCCAGCCTTGTGGTGCAACTCGTCATGGGGCTACTGCTGGGAGTCTCGTTAGTATCCTGGACCATGATCTTTACCAAGAGCATCGCTTTGGGTCGAGCCCGCAAGGCAGCGGATAAATTCGAGCAACGTTTCTGGTCAGGCACCGAATTGACCGCGCTCTACAACCAGATTACCGCTCGCAAGTATGGACCGAGTGGGATGGAAAGCATCTTTGAGGCGGGCTTCAAGGAATTTGCACGCCTGCGCAAGCAACCCAACATCCAGCCCATGGATGTATTGGAAGGTGCTCAACGTGCCATGCGGGTCGTCCTCTCCAGGGAAATCGACGAATTGGAACTCCATCTCTCCTTTTTGGCCAGCGTCGGCTCTACCAGTCCGTATGTCGGACTGTTCGGTACCGTATGGGGTATCATGAATTCTTTCCGGGCGTTGGGGAATGTGCATCAGGCAACCCTCTCCCAAGTGGCACCGGGAATTGCCGAGGCGTTGGTCGCTACCGCGATGGGTCTGTTTGCCGCCATTCCCGCGGTGGTGGCCTACAACCGCTATTCCAACATCGCCGAACGGCTTATCAATCGCTACGACACCTTCCTGGAGGAGTTTTCCACCATCCTCCAACGTCAGGTACATACCTGATGGTTTGCCTTCCGCTATTGTTTAATTCCAGGTATAGGTAATGGCTCGTCATCGCGTTCGCAAACGACCCATGGCCCAGATCAACGTCGTGCCGTACATTGACGTGATGCTGGTGATGTTGGTGGTCTTTATGATCACCGCCCCAATGCTTACCGAAGGCGTTCGGGTAGACCTGCCGGGGGCTGCCAAGTCTGAGCCGGTGCAGCCCAAAGATAACAAGGAACCATTGGTGGTGACGGTAGACCGGGAAGGGCGTTATTTTATGGGCAGACAAGAAGAATCCGTAACCAATGAGGACCTGTTGTCCAAGGTAGCGGCGGTATTACGGCGTGAGCCGACTACACAGGTGCTGGTGAGGGGAGATCGGTCGGTAGACTACGGTGCTGTGGTTCAGGTGATGGGGCTATTGCGTCAGGCTGGTGCTCCTACCGTGGGACTCATTACCGATCAAGCGAATTCTCCGCCCTCCCGCAAGGTTAAGAAGTAAGATCGACTGGATCACAAAGGTCCAACCCTAATCCAACCCTAAGAGATATCAAGGTAGCCTCGTGCTCCGCAAGCTTCTGGACAATGTTCGCGCCGTTATTCTGGCAGTGGCCGTTCATCTCGTCCTACTCGCCATGCTCGTCGTAAATCTGGACTGGACCCCCAAGCTCCAGCAGGACCCCGGTGCATCCCAGGTGGTAGATGCGGTGGTCGTGGACGAGTCCAAGGTTCAGGCCGAGATGAAGCGTCTGCAAAAGGTCGATGATGATCGGGCGGCCCGTCTCCGGCGTGAGGAACAACAGGCGGAAGATGCGCGTCATGCCAGGGAGGCGGAGGAGAAACGTTTCGCTGATACGCAACGTCGTAAGGAAGAAGAGGAGCGGGCACGTCAGCAGGCTGCCGAGGAACGCCGTCACGCTGAGGAAGAAAAACGTCAAACCGAAGAGGAGTCCCGACGTCTCCGTGAGGCGGAAGAGCGTCGTAGCGCCGAAGTACATCGCCGTGCTGAGGAAGAAAAGGCCCGTTTGGCGGAAGAACGTCGCCAAGTGGAGGAAACTCGCCGTCAAGCCGAGGATGCCCGCCATCAGGCCGAAGAAACCCGTCGTCAAGCTGAAGAAGAACGTAGCCGGATCGCCGAAGAGAAACGCAAGGCTGAAGAACGTAGGGCTGAGGTAGAGCGGACGCGTGCCGAGGAGATCCGACATAAGGCTGCCGAAGAGCGTAGGCTTGTCGAGGAGCGACAGAAAGTAGAGGAGGAAAAAGAACGTTTGGCCGAAGAAAGACGCTTATCTGAAGAAAAACGTCGCGTTGAAGAGAAGCATAAGGCCGAATTAGAGGCCCGTAAAAAGGTTGAAGCGGAGGAGGCTAAGCGCAAAGCCGTAGAAGAAAGACGTAAGGTTGAGGCCGAAGAACAGCGTAAGATTGAAGAAGAAGCCAAACACAAAGCAGAAGAAAAACGTTTAGCGGAAGAAAAGCGCAAGACTGAAGTTGAGGCTCGTAAAAAGGCGGAGGCCGAGGAAGCCAAACGTAAAGCCGTAGAAGAAAAACGTAAGGCCGATGAGGAGATCCGCAAAAAGGCCGAGGCCGAAGAAAAACGTAAGGCCGAAGAAGAAGCAAAACATAAGGCAGAAGAAAAACGCTTAGCGGAAGAGAAGCATAAGGCGGAGGTTGATGCTCGCAAAAAAGTGGAGGCGGAAGAGGCCAAACGCAAGGCGGCAGAAGAGAAACGCAAGGCCGACGAGGAGGCACGGAGTCGTGCCGAGGCGGAGCGTGAACTCAAGGAGCAGCTTGATCACGAGTCGCGGGGCCGTGACGATGCCGCGGCTAAGGGAGAACAGGAACGTCAAGACCAGGGGGTTATTGATCGTTATCGTTCCATCATTAAAGACAAAGTGACGCGGAGCTGGTTGAGGCCGCCAGGTGCTGAACGTAACGTGGTTTGCGATATCTATGTAAAATTGATGCCGGATGGTGAGGTCGCAAGGGTCACCGTCAAACATTGCACCGGTGGTGACGCCGCCTATGCACGCTCAGTGGAGTCGGCCGTACGCAAGGCATCACCGCTGCCCCTGCCGCCGGATCCCAGATTGTCGGATAAGTTTGTTAGAGAAGAGATCAACTTCAAATTCAGACCGGATTAAGTCCGCCAAGATTTTGGATTGAAGTTTACATTTAGAGAGCTATGTAAAATTAACCCATGGGAGAGATAACGGTCGTGCTTAAGCGCCTACCTTTGTACCTACTCCTTCTCCTTGGACTCGGTATTGGCCCAGTCCATGCCCTCACCATTGAGATCACCGGCGGCCAAGAAGGGGCACTCCCGATAGCCATCGTCCCGTTCGGCTTTGATGGCGTGGGGTCTGTCCCGACGGACATCGCCGGCATTGTCGCCGCAGATCTACGCCGCAGTGGTCGTTTTGCGCCGTTGGCCGAGAAGGACATCATTGCCCAGCCCCATGCGGGGGCGGAGGTCCATTTCGAAGACTGGCGTCTCCTCGGTACGGAGAGCCTCGTCGTCGGCTTGGTACAATCTTCCGGCGCAGGCTATACCATCCAATTCGAGTTGTTCGATGTCTTCAAGGGTACTCGTCTTACCGGATTCAGTTTTACGAGTGGCCCCAACAAAAATCTGCGGCGGGTCGCCCACCAGATCGCCGACATTGTTTACAAACAACTGACCGGAGAATACGGCGCCTTTGATACCCGCATCGCCTACGTAGCTGCCGGTCCCAACCGAGGCCGATATAACAACAGTTATACCTTGCAAGTGGCGGATGCGGATGGCTATAACCCACAGACCATCCTGACCTCCAAGGAGCCGCTCTTGTCCCCTGCCTGGTCTCCAGAGGGTACTCGCTTGGCCTATGTCTCGTTCGAGAACCGCCATTCCGCGATCTATGTCCAGGATTTGCGGACGGGTAGGCGCGAGGCAGTGGCCAGCAATCCCGGCACCAACAGTGCCCCCGCCTGGTCCCCGGATGGGCGTCGGCTTGCGGTCTCTCTGTCTAGAGACGGCAATCCCGAGATCTATATCTTGGATCTGACCAGCCGTTCGCTCCAGCGTGTGACCAACAACACCGCCATTGATACCGAACCCGCTTGGTCACCCGATGGTAGTACGCTGGTCTTTACTTCCGACCGCGGCGGTTCTCCGCAGCTCTATCGGGTATCCGCCAACGGTGGGCGCGAAGAGCGAATTACCTTCGAGGGCAGTTACAATGCGCGTGCCCAGTTTTCTCCCGACGGTCGTCGGCTCGCTCTCGTCCATGGCAATGGGTCGATGAACCATATTGCGATATTGGAACTAGAGGGGGGGGCGTTGCGTGAGATTACCCGCACCAATCTCGACGAATCCCCCAGTTTTTCCCCTAACGGAACAATGGTGATATACGCATCGGAAGAAGGGGGACGGGGTATCTTGCGGGTAGCTTCGGTGGATGGTCGTACCCCCCAACGGTTGGGTACACAAGAAAATGATGTGCGTGAACCGGCCTGGGGTCCCCTCAATAAAAGACTGGAGGAGTAGAGATCGCTATGAATACCCGACTTCAATGGTTTCGAATGTTGCTGTTGTCTTTGCCCGTGGCAGTGATCGTGGGTTGTTCCACCGATCAGACCAAAGAAAATGCTGAGAATGCGGCAGGTGGTGTAGGAGGAACCGCAGGGGGCATGGGGATTAGCTCGGACCGCAATCCCAATGGTACACAGTTGAACGGTGGGCGCGAGTATAACCCTGAAGATCGCATGGGCGGGGCCTTTGATGATCCGGCGAATCCTCTCTCCAAGCGTATCATTTACTTTGATTATGACCACACCGAGATACGTCCCGAATACCAGGACATCATTGTTTCCCATGCCAGTTATTTGGCAAAAAATCAAAAAACTTCGGTGATCTTAGAGGGCCATACTGACGAACGTGGTTCTCGGGAATACAACCTCGCGTTGGGTGAACGCCGTGCCCAGGCCGTACGTCAGATCATGCAGCTCAACGGGGCGGCCCCCAACCAACTTGAGGTTGTGAGCTACGGGGAGGAACGTCCTGCCGCCATGGGTCACGAAGAATCGACTTGGCAGCAAAATCGCCGTGTTGAGATCGTCTACCGGAGACAATGATGGCACTTCCCTGGCGTATTGCGACCGGACTCATTGTCGCCTTGGCCCTGCATTTTGGGGCGCAGGCAGCAGCTCCTGTTGCCTCTCCCTCCAATATTGAAGGCATCAACCAGACCGTCATGGACTTGCTGCGCCAGATGGAGACCTTACAGCAGGAGGTCCAGCAGTTGCGGGGAGATGTGGAACTTCATACCCATACGCTGGAAACCATGAAGGCCAGCCAACGGCAGATGTACCTGGATATGGAACGGCGGGCGGGCACTGCGGCGGTAGCTTCTCCGTCTTTTCCTCCGGCCACCATGACCCCGCCGGCATTACCCGTGGCGCCAGTTGCCCCTGCGGTTGTCGCTCCGCCCTCCGTTCAAGCATCTCGCCAACCGGTCGCGGCTAACCCAAGTGGCCCGGAGGAACAGGCCGCGTACGATACTGCCTTCAGCCTGCTGCGCTCGGGAAGTTACGACGAGGCTATCAAATCTTTTCGTGGGTTCCTCTCCACCTATTCACAGGGTCAACTTGCCGCCAACAGCCAATATTGGATCGGCGAGGCTTATTACGTCACTCGCCGTTTCAAAGAGGCGATGGTCGAATTCCAGCGCGCACTTGATGGCTATCCTAGTTCAGCGAAGGCGGGGGACGCCCTGCTCAAACTTGGCTATATCCAATACGAACTCAACCAAACGGCCGAAGCCAGGAAGTCTCTGGAAGAGGTCATTGCCCGCTTTCCTCAAAGCACCGCCGCCCAACTCGCATCAACCCGTTTAGCGAAGATGAAACGCTGAGAGGTCATTCCCTCCATGTCCGGTAATACCCTCGGCAGACTGTTCACCGTCACCACCTTTGGCGAAAGCCACGGGCTGGCCCTAGGGGCCATTGTGGATGGCTGTCCGCCGGGGTTATCCCTCTCTGAGGAAGACCTCCAGCACGACTTGGACCGACGTCGTCCCGGTACCTCGCGTCACACCACCCAGCGCCGCGAACCGGATCAGGTACGCATTCTGTCTGGGCTGTTCGAGGGACGCACCACCGGCACACCTATCGGGTTGCTGATCGAAAACATAGACCAGCGTTCCCGAGATTACTCCACCCTCGCCGATCGTTTTCGTCCTGGTCATGCCGACTATACCTATCAACTGAAATACGGGATCCGTGACTACCGTGGCGGGGGGCGTGCTTCCGCTCGAGAGACGGCAATGCGGGTGGCGGCTGGCGCCATTGCCAAGAAGTGGCTGAGGGAACGTTACGGTGTCGAAGTGCGGGGCTATCTTGCAGCGCTTGGTCCGATCTGTGCTGAACGCCTCGTGTGGGAGACGGTACGGGATAATCCCTTCTTCTGTCCCGATCCGGATAAGGTGGCAGAGATGGAGACCTATATGGATGCCCTGCGCAAGTCCGGCGATTCGATTGGGGCACGGGTTACAGTAGTGGCGACCGGAGTACCGCCAGGTTGGGGTGAACCGGTTTTTGACCGTTTGGACGCCGATCTTGCCCATGCCTTGATGGGAATTAACGCCGTCAAAGGGGTCGAAATCGGTGCTGGTTTTGCCGCAGCCAACCAGCACGGCAGCGAGCACCGCGACGAGATTATCCCGGAGGGCTTTCTCTCCAACCATGCCGGCGGCATTCTGGGTGGTATCTCCTCGGGTCAGGAAATTGTGGCGAGTATTGCCCTCAAACCTACCTCCAGCCTGCGCCTACCGGGACGGACCATCGATCGGATGGGCGCACCGGTGGAAGTGGTCACGGAAGGTCGTCACGATCCTTGCGTAGGAATCCGCGCCACCCCGATTGCAGAGGCCATGGTCGCCATTGTCCTGATGGATCATGCCCTCCGTCACCGCGCCCAAAATGCCGACGTGGTTACGGGAATTCCGATAATCCCGGCTTCCGTTCGTAAATAATTGCTTTGACGGTTATCTCAACCCAGCGTTCGATTGCGATTTGGTTGTTTTCCACAACCGAACGTGGGTCGAGACGTACGGATTATTGCTTATAGATACCTACGCCGCAGAAGAGGTCATCACCGGCCTTCTGCACATAGGAGGATTTGGCCGTATCGACTTTAGTCTCCGGATGAGGCCACTTATAATCCACCCAACCGGCGTTCTTCTCCTGAACGATCTTGATCATCTCCTGAAACAATGCCTTACCGTCAGGATCTTTCTTCTCCAGGAGATTCTTTCCGACCAATTCCGGTTTGCTGCCATGGGCCAGCATGACTCCCTTCATGTCCATACAGAACACATACAGATCCTTCATCCGGTATGCCCCTTTGGCGTCCTGGATGGCGGTGAAGGTCTTTTCCCGGCCATCGGCCTTGATTTCTGCTACTGCTTTGTCACACATCGCCTTGGCTTCGTCTGCCGTGCCCATATCCGCTGCCGTTGCCGGTCCTGCCAGCAGCGCCATGAATCCCAGCACCAGCATCAACATCAATTTTTGTATGCCGTAGAACACATCACACCTCTCGAAGGTTTGTTGTCGATTCAGCTCACCACGCGCCTGAAGATGGGTGGCACCAGTATGTTACCTGTCGCAGACGTTGTGGGTTAGTTATCGAAATCAGGTATGCCGCCACCCGAATTAGGCGGTGTCTGCCTATTGCCTGACGGGAAACCACCAGCACCTTTTGGTGGAATCACGGCACGATGTCGATCATCGTATGAGCAAGGGAGTCACATATTGTTCGAGTATGGGAAGGGTGATTTTTAATCGCTCCCCCCCGCCACCATCTTTGCGCAGAATCCCCGCTCTATCAATGATGAAATTCATCGGGACATACCAAATCCTGCCGTAATTTTTAAAGTCGGAATTTCGGTTAAACGCAGCAGGGAATGAATATTTTTGCGCCAGTGAACGAACCAGGCTATCATCTTGCTCATCATCGATACTAACCGACAATACCCGTAACCCTTTTTCTCGGTACTTCTGGTAGTAGACATCCAATATCGGCATTTCCTCCCGACACGAGCTACACCAGGTCGCCCAGAAATGCACAATGATTACGTTGCCCTGTAAATTGGCCAGCGTAAGCCTGGACCCATCTAATGTTTCCGCTGCAAAGGGTGGGGCCGCCTCACCTTCTACCAAGGCCAATGCGGGCTGCCACATTCCGCCCAGCAGAAATAAAACAAAAAAGAAATTATGAATAAATTTCTTCATCTTAATTGAGTGGCGAGTAACTTAGTGAGAATTGGTCTGGTTTTGTTTGTCGCGTAAGCATGCTATATGCCTGGAAAAGCTGGATTTGGCCTCTTCCGGGAAAGATTGCGCGATAATCCAGATCTGGCTGAGTTTTCCGCTAAGTTTCGGTAACACTGCCAAGGTTTGACGGGTGCGGCTTTCGTCGAAAAAGGCGAAAGGTTCATCAAGAAATAAGAATTGAGGCACTCCTCGAGTACGTTCCAGTAACTGCTGCGCTAGGGCAAGCCGGAGGGACAGCATGGTTTGCCGCTGGGTACCGCTCGATACTTCATCCAGATCCATAAAGTCGTGTTTTTCTTTAGAAAAAATCCGAACATTCAGATCATTGTCGATGCGCAGATATTGGTAGCGGCTGCCGGTAAATAGCGGAAGGGTTGTACCCACCAAGTCACGTACGTCACGGTTGAAACGTTGCGCCATGCGTCCGCAGGCGCCTTGGAGCAACTCCTTGGCCATACTGCGCACCACAATTCGACGGCGATGTTCGTCGATGGTGGAATGAAATTTAGTGCATATGCCCTCAAGGTGTTGCACTTTGCGCAAGATCCCTTCCTCACGAGTAATGGCGGCATCAAGGCCTGTCGCCATTTTCCCGTAATGGCCGGCGAGCGTGGTAAGCCAGGTCAGGGTACGCTGTATGATGTCTTCGGTCTGGGTTACGGAAGCGGTGTTATCGACGATGAGTTGTGCAATCCGATGGATCTCATCATCCGCCGGGCATTCCATTTCCGATAGAGAGGCTGTGCGCTCGCCGGGAATATTTACAACTCCTGCCTCAATAGTTTCTGTAGTTTCTATAGAACGGTAGACGGTGGCGGTATGGTAGATTTTCCGTAAAGTCACCGCCAAGGTGATACGCTCACTCTCCAGACGATGGATGCGTCTCCTAAGTATGCTATCCATAATCCAGAAAAGCAGGAAAGAGAAAAACACGCCCAGGGTGCCGAACAAGGCCCATTGTAGGTATTCGGATTGAGTTTGGGGTTGTGCAACCCATTGGGATAAAAAGGACGCGAGGTAGGTGGTGAACCACTGTGCCAGGAAATGATCGGGGAGCCAGGTGAGCAACATCCACCCTCCACCGATCAGCATTGTTGATAACAATGAAAGGTCGCGCGCAAATTTGGTTGTGCTCCGGGCCATCTGGGTGATGCGGAGCAGCGGCAAGGTTTCCTTGTAGCGTCGATTGGCCTGTTCCAATCCGGTGATTTGGCGTTGTAGTTCGGTAAGGAGGTCGCTTTCGCTAGTATACTGTTTACGTAGGGTCCGCAACCGTGTTTTGTCAAAGGACAGTTCCGTCAATTCTGCGTCAATCTCAGCAATGCGCTGTTCGGCAGTAGAGATCTCTCCCTCTTCTTGGGAAATTTCAGTATCAATTTCCTTCATCACCCATTCCAACGGGGAAATGCCGGCCATGATCTTTACCGTCTCACTCCGGGGGTGGGGCGCAGTAATCTCCCGTTGGGCGAGGTAAAAGGAATTGATAAAACCATCAAAATCGTAGCCGAGCAGATCATGGAGCGTATTGGTTACGGCCATTACGCCGTTGGCAATAAGTTGTCCACTGTCTGAACGTACTAGTTTTGCGCTGTGATTACCGTCATTGTCGAGGAATCTCGATAGGAGATAATGTTCGCTACCCTGTCGAAAGCTGACGGTAACCGAACAATGAGACTCACCCCAACGAATAATCTTGCCGATATGCGCCGAGTCGAGGGAGAAGGTTCGCCCAAATAGGGCAAAACATACGGTTTCGCCGATGGTGCTCTTCCCTGATTCGTTTTCGCCACTGATGGCAATCATCCCCTCTTCTGGAACGTGGTCCAGAGTGAGGTGAGCATACCTTAGTACATTTTCCGCGTGGATACTAGTGATAATCATGTACAGCCCCGCTTTTCCAGGTGGCGGAGTTTGCGCAGTACGAGATCGACCGCACTCCGGAACAGTGATTCGTCAAAGGGATTACCCGAGCTGGTGCGGCGTTCGTATTCAACTTCACAATAGGCCAAGAATTCTACAGCAGAGGGAGGTACCGCGGCGGGGTCCGCTAAATGGTGGGGAGGGGGTGCGGGCATCTATGGATTTCCTTTAGCTATTTTCCTTCCAGGCATTTAGTACACATCGAATACCGGCTGAAACATTACCTCTACCGATACGCGCTGCCTTTTCGAAAAGTTCGGGGGGGAAGGGATATCGAAGAAATTTTTGCCACATCACCTTTTCGATATCGGGTATTGACGGGTTCGTAGGGATTTCCTGTGGCAACGTAGGTAT
>CAUYUB010000699.1:0-47629 GCA_963575685.1 Gammaproteobacteria bacterium
GAGGGTCTCTATCCAACCTCACCATTGATGGTGGTCCCGAGCCCTCCTACGCCTTTAGTCCCGGGAAATTAGTTGTTATTAGCAAGTAATATCAATTGCTGTTATGATGGAATTTCGCAGGGGCGTGACGGCAAGGTAACGTCGTCTAAAAAAGTGTACTGAATCCCCCTTGACAGAAGGATGCGGGATCCTAACAATACCGCCCCCTGCGCTACGTACGCTTGACTGCGCTCTTGGAGGGGTTCCCGAGTGGCTAAAGGGATCAGACTGTAAATCTGACGGCTCTGCCTTCGGTGGTTCGAATCCACCCCCCTCCACCACTACTGCTGTAGTGATTGGTTGACGGTAAGTTTGGACCGGCGGGTGTAGTTCAATGGTAGAACCTCAGCCTTCCAAGCTGATGACATGGGTTCGATTCCCATCACCCGCTCCACGTACTGATTTTTGAATGTCAAACCGCTTGTCAAGCCCACATAGCTCAGTCGGTAGAGCACTTCCTTGGTAAGGAAGAGGTCACCGGTTCAAATCCGGTTGTGGGCTCCACTTTTGTTTTAAGTAAGCTATTAATGATGCGGCGGGTGACTCCACCCTGACCGCGGCGGCGTAACACCAATTCCCAATTTCAGGGGGAGTGCCCGACGATGTCCAAGGAGAAATTTCAGCGAACCAAGCCGCACATGAATGTCGGCACCATCGGCCACGTCGACCACGGCAAGACGACGTTAACGGCAGCGATGACCAAGGTGCTGGCCGCGCGTTACGGTGGGGAGTACAAAGCCTACGATCAGATCGATGCAGCCCCGGAAGAGCGGGCACGCGGCATCACGATTGCTACGGCGCATGTCGAGTATCAATCGGAAAAACGTCACTATGCCCATGTGGACTGCCCTGGTCATGCTGACTATGTCAAGAACATGATTACCGGTGCTGCCCAGATGGACGGGGCAGTCCTGGTGGTATCGGCGGCGGATGGTCCGATGCCGCAGACCCGCGAGCATATCCTCCTGGCCCGCCAGGTGGGAGTACCGCACATTGTGGTCTACATGAACAAGGCGGACATGGTAGATGACGCCGAGTTGCTGGAGCTGGTCGAGATGGAAGTACGGGAACTGCTCGACAAGTACCAGTTCCCCGGAGATGCCACGCCGATTGTGATCGGTTCCGCGCTTAAGGCGCTGGAGGGTGACACCTCGGAGATGGGGATCGGCTCGATCTACAAGTTGGTGGAGGCGATGGATGCCTACTTCCCACAACCGGTACGGGCGATAGACAAACCGTTCCTGATGCCGATTGAGGACGTCTTTACCATCTCTGGACGCGGTACGGTAGTAACTGGACGGGTAGAGCGCGGGATCGTCAAGGTTAGCGATGAGGTCGAGATCGTCGGCCTCCGTCCGACCATGAAGACTACCTGCACCGGGGTCGAAATGTTCCGCAAGCTGCTTGACCAGGGCGAGGCGGGTGACAACGTCGGTGTGCTGTTGCGCGGGACCAAGCGTGATGATGTGGAGCGCGGGCAGGTGTTGGCCAAGCCGGGTTCGATCACGCCCCATACCCGTTTTATTGCCGAGGTCTATGTGCTCTCCAAGGAAGAGGGCGGACGACATACCCCGTTCTTTAAGGGATATCGTCCGCAGTTCTACTTCCGTACCACGGATGTGACCGGTGCCATTGACCTGCCTGATGGTGTGGAAATGGTGATGCCGGGAGACAATATCCAGGTAACGGTTTCGTTGATCTCTCCGATTGCCATGGAAGAAGGGTTGCGGTTCGCCATTCGTGAAGGAGGGCGTACAGTCGGTGCGGGTGTAGTCGCCAAGATCATCGACTGACGACTGCTGCCATGGCCGGGGGCCTATACCCGGCCAGTAATTTATAGGCCAGTAGCTCAATTGGCAGAGCGGCGGTCTCCAAAACCGCAGGTTGGGGGTTCGAGACCCTCCTGGCCTGCCAATTCGCAGGGTTACTCCCTGCGTTTCTCTCCCGGGACGATGTCCCAGCATAGGGATCAGTGATGCCGGACAAACTCAAGCTAGGGCTGGCGGTCCTTGTCCTAATGACGGGGATCGGAGCCTTCTATTATTTTTCGGACCTCTCTACTTTTGTGCGCGTGTTCGGCCTCTTAGTAGCTGGCGGCGCGTCGGTAGCCATTGCCTTACAGACGGCATCAGGACGAGAGGGGTGGGACTTCGTTCTGGAATCTCGGGGCGAAGTACGTAAAGTGGTATGGCCGACGCGTGCGGAGACGGTCCAAGCTACGCTCGTGGTGATGGGCATGGTGGTGGTGATGGCCATCCTCATGTGGTTCCTGGATGCCTTGTTGTTGTGGGCGGTACGTCTGCTCACCGGCCCCGGGGGCTAGCCATGTCGATGCGTTGGTATGTCGTTCATGCCTACTCCGGTTTCGAGAGTACGGTGCGTCGTTCTTTGGCCGAGCGTGTTAAGCGCGCAGGCTTGGACCACAAATTCGGCCAGATTCTGGTCCCTACCGAGGAAGTGGTAGAGATGCGCGAGGGGCAAAAGCGCAAGAGCGAACGCAAGTTCTTCCCAGGCTATGTACTCGTTCAAATGGAGATGGACGATGAGACCTGGCATCTGGTCAACGAAATACCGAAGGTGATGGGATTCGTTGGCGGGACGAGCGATAAACCCGCCCCCATCGCCGACCGTGAGGCTCAGGAGATCCTTCAGCGGATGCAGGAGGGTACGGACAAGCCGCGGCCGAAGATCCGGTTTGAGCCGGGTGAGGTGGTGCGCGTGATTGATGGTCCGTTCAATGACTTCAACGGGGTTGTGGAAGAGGTCAACTACGAGAAAAACCGGTTGCAGGTGGCGGTCTTGATCTTTGGCCGTTCCACACCGGTAGAGTTGGAATTCGGGCAGGTAGAAAAGGCCTGAGACATCACCATTCGCGCTCATTGGAAACCGAACCGTGCGAGCGGTGCGGTTTTGTTTCTTTCCAGGATGCGCGATAATCGTCCGTTTTTCCCGGGGAGCCGCATCTGCGGCGCTACTACCCACGCCTTGAGGAGTGTTCCGTGGCGAAGAAGATAGAAGCGTACGTAAAGCTTCAGATCAAGGCCGGTCAGGCCAATCCGAGTCCACCGATTGGCCCTGCCTTGGGCCAACGCGGTGTTAACATCATGGCGTTCTGCAAGGAATTCAATGCCCAGACGCAGCACCTTGAACTGGGAATGCCGACGCCGGTAGTGATTACGGTCTATAGCGACCGTAGTTTTACCTTCATCATCAAGACACCCCCGGCCTCGGTTTTACTTAAAAAGGCCGCTGGTATCACCTCAGGCAGCAAGACCCCCAACAGCAATAAGGTGGGCAAGGTGACCCGCGCCCAACTGGAAGCCATCGCCAATACCAAGATGCCGGACCTAACGGCGGCCAGCCTGGAGACTGCGGTGCGTACCATCGCGGGTAGCGCCCGTAGTATGGGTATCGAAGTGGAGGGGGTCTGACATGGCAAAGCTCGGTAAGCGGATGCGTGCTATCCGCGAAAAGATTACCCCCGGCCAGGTCTACGACCTGGATGCGGGATTCCAGATGCTTCGGGATTTCAGCAGCGTCAAGTTCCGTGAGTCGGTGGAAGTGGCAGTTAATCTGGGCGTCGATCCGCGTAAGTCCGATCAGGTAGTACGTGGTTCCACCGTGCTGCCCCATGGGCTTGGCAAATCGGTACGGGTAGCGGTATTCGCCCAGGGTGCCCGGGCCGAAGAGGCCCGCGCAGCAGGCGCCGATATCGTTGGTCTCGAAGATCTGGCTGCCTCCATCAAGGCGGGCACTATTGATTTCGAGGTCTGCATTGCCAGCCCGGACACGATGCGGGTGGTCGGCCCCCTGGGGCAGATCCTCGGCCCGCGCGGCCTGATGCCCAACCCCAAGGTCGGCACCGTAACCACCGACGTCGTCGGCGCAGTGCGCAACGCTAAAGCCGGTCAGGTGCGTTTTCGCACCGACAAGGCCGGCATTATTCATTGCTCCATCGGTAAGGTCGATTTCAAGATCGAGGCGCTTCGCGAAAACCTCCAGGCCCTGATGAACGACCTGAAGAGGCTCAAACCCGCTACCTCCAAGGGAATCTATGTACAGCGGGTTACCATCGCGACGACGATGGGGCCGGGTATCCGTATCGACCATTCCGGTTTATAAAGAAAATAAATTAAAAATTTTTCTTTTGTGGCTAACATCAAAAGAAAAAACATATTTTTTGGGGCGCCAATTCATCGGCCCCCGTCGTAGACCGCAGGTGGTATTCCTTAATCAATAGCCTTCGGGCTCTGGCCTGCGCAGACGGTGTCCGGAACGGGATTGGTCCTGGTCCAAGGTCACCGTGACAAGGGTGGGGGCGTTATTTGCCCTCGTGTACTGACCTATGGAGGTGAATTGCTTGTGGCATTGAACCTCGAAGGCAAGAAGGCAATCGTGGAAGAGGTGGCGGCGGTGGCGTCGCGCGCTTTTTCTTGTATTGCTGCGGAATACAATGGCCTATCGGTAGAGGCCATGACCAAACTGCGCGCCGAGGCACGCAAGAAGGGTGTCTATGTGCGGGTGGTACGTAATACCCTCGCCCGTCGTGCCCTGACTGGGACAGATTTTGCCTGCATGGGCGATCAGTTGGTCGGTCCTCTGGTTTTGGCGTTTTCCCAGGAAGACCCCGGTAGTGTTGCCCGGGTGATGGGAGATTTTGCCAAGACCAACAACAAATTGGTCATTAAGGTGGTGTCTTTCGGCGGGCGGCTGTTGGACCCGACGGACCTCAAGGTGTTGGCAACCATGCCTACCCGCGAGCAGGCCTTGGCCTTGCTCATGGGTGTGCTCAAGGCGCCCATCACCAAGTTCGTTCGGACCCTGGCGGAACCCCCGGCGAAGCTGGTACGTACCGTTGCCGCCATCCGCGACCAGAAACAGGCTACGCCGGCCTGACCCAACATTTTGACCCAAATGGGGTCAATCTACCCCAACCCCCGTTGCGAGTTCTGAATCGAGATTCTATTTCATAAGATTCTCCTAAGTCAGGAAACTCATAACCTTGCCCAGATTCTGGGACAACCTGTCGAACCAGAATTGTTTCAGGAGCATCCATAAAATGGCCGTATCCAAAGCAGAGATCCTGGAAACCATCGCCAATATGACCGTGATGGAGATCGTGGACCTGATTTCCGCCATGGAGGCAAAATTCGGCGTATCCGCCGCTGCTGCTGTAGTTGCCGCCCCTGCGGCTGCCGAGGCTGCTGCCCCAGTTGAGGAGCAGACCGAGTTCAACGTCGTGATGACCAGTTTCGGCGCCAATAAAGTGGGCGTTATTAAGGTCGTCCGCGCCCTCACCGGTCTCGGCCTAAAAGAGGCCAAAGACTTGGTGGAAGGCGTTCCCTCGACCGTCAAGGAAGCGATTCCCAAGGCCGAAGCTGCTGATGTTAAGAAGCAGCTTGAGGAGGCGGGAGCCACGGTTGAGATTAAATAACCTGCGGCACCTTTCGCAAGATAGGGGTGGGATTGATACCCCACCCTTATTCGTGAATGGCGTTCTCCGTAAGGATGGTTTTTTTAGGGGCGGTCTTCATTTCGCTTCTACCTCCGAACCGGCTGGTGGCCTGTGGGCCACCAGCCTTTTTGTGTTAGCCAACTAGGTAGGGATAGGTTTAAAAACCAACCTATCTTCTTGTACGCAATCCCCTCCCCGGCAATGGTGTTCCTTGGGAAGGGGGATCTCTTGTCGGTCAAAACGTCGAGGAATATCGATGGCCTATTCTTTTACCGAGAAAAAGCGCGTCCGTAAGGACTTCGGCAAACGCTCCAGCATTCTTAAGGTACCTTACCTGCTGGCCATCCAATTGGATTCCTACCGTGAGTTTCTACAGGAGAATGTTCCCCCGGAACAATACGCCGAAAAAGGATTGAATGCTGCCTTCAAATCGGTGTTCCCCATTACCAGCTATTCCGGCAATGCTGCCTTGGAATACGTGGGCTATCGTCTGGGACGGCCGGTCTTCGACGTGAAGGAGTGTCAACTGCGCGGCCTCACCTTTGCAGCACCGTTGCGGGTACGGGTGCGCTTGGTGATCTACGAAAAGGATGCCCCCCAGGGGGCACGGATCGTCAAGGACATCAAGGAGCAAGAAGTCTACATGGGAGAGATGCCGCTGATGACCGAAAACGGTACCTTCGTTGTCAACGGTACCGAGCGTGTCATCGTCTCTCAGCTCCACCGCTCGCCGGGGGTCTTTTTTGACCATGACAAGGGCAAGACCCACTCCTCGGGCAAACTCTTGTACTCCGCGCGCATCATTCCTTATCGTGGGTCTTGGCTCGACTTTGAATTCGACCCCAAGGACAACGTCTACGTCCGCATTGACCGGCGCCGCAAGCTGCCGGCCACGATCCTGCTGCGAGCGATGGGTTACGGTACTGAGGAGATCCTCAACCTCTTCTTTGAAACCAACCGCTTCACGCTCACGCCCGAAACCATTGAGTTGGAATTGGTGCCGGAGCGGTTGCGTGGCGAGACCGAAGACTTCGACATCCGGACACCTGAAGGTACGGTAATTGTCGAGGCCGGTCGGCGTATCACCGCCCGCCATGTACGCCAGATCGAAAAGGCCGGAATCACCCAACTACCGGTACCCCCGGAATATATTTTGGGCAAGGTACTTGCCCACGATGTGATCGACCTCGCTACCGGCGAACTGTTGGCGGCCGCCAACGAACCGGTCACCAATGACCTGCTCGGGCGTTTACGCGCCGCCGGTACCACCGAGATCCGTACCCTCTATACCAACGACCTCGACCGGGGCCCGTATCTCTCCGATACCCTGCGTCTGGATCCTACCCATACCGCGCTTGAAGCCCAGGTGGAGATCTACCGGATGATGCGTCCGGGTGAACCCCCCACCAAGGATGCGGCGCAGACCCTGTTCAACAACCTCTTTTTCTCCACGGAACGCTACGACCTATCTGCGGTCGGACGCATGAAGTTCAACCGCCGCGTCAATCGCCCGGAGATTACAGGGTCGGGAGTCTTGTCCAAACAAGACATCATCGACGTGATGCGGGTCCTCATCGATATCCGCAACGGCAAGGGCACGGTCGATGACATCGACCACCTCGGCAACCGGCGCATCCGTAGCGTCGGCGAGATGGCGGAAAACCAGTTCCGCATCGGCTTGGTGCGTGTCGAGCGGGCGGTCAAGGAGCGGCTCTCGCTCGCGGAATCCGAAGGACTCATGCCCCAGGAACTGATCAACGCCAAACCGGTCTCGGCGGTGGTCAAGGAGTTCTTTGGTTCGAGCCAGCTCTCCCAGTTCATGGACCAGAACAATCCGCTCTCGGAGGTCACCCACAAGCGCCGCATCTCGGCCCTTGGCCCAGGTGGACTCACCCGTGAAAGAGCGGGATTCGAGGTTCGTGACGTCCACCCCACCCACTACGGGCGGGTCTGCCCGATTGAGACCCCGGAAGGTCCCAACATCGGCCTAATCAACTCGCTTGCAGTCTATGCCCGCACCAACAGCTACGGCTTCCTGGAGACCCCCTACCGCAAGGTAGAGAACAGCCGTGTGGTGGACAAGGTGGAATACCTCTCCGCCATTGAGGAGGGGCAGTATGTCATTGCCCAGGCCAACGCGGCCCTGGATGAAGAAGGAAAGTTGGTAGACCAATTGGTATCGTGCCGGCACGAGAACGAATTCACCCTCTCCTCGCCGGAAAAGGTGCAGTACATGGACGTCTCGCCCCGCCAGATCGTCTCGGTCGCGGCTTCCCTAATCCCGTTTCTGGAGCACGACGATGCCAACCGCGCCCTGATGGGCTCGAACATGCAACGTCAGGCAGTACCGACCCTACGTGCCGAGAAGCCGGTCGTCGGTACCGGCATGGAAGGGGTGGTGGCGCGTGATTCCGGGGTGGTAGTCCAGGCCCGACGCGGGGGTGTGGTCGATTCCGTGGATGCCTCGCGTATCGTGGTACGGGTCAACGACGACGAGACCGACCCCGGTGAATCCGGCGTCGATATCTACAACCTTACCAAATACACCCGTTCTAATCAGAATACCTGCATCAACCAACGGCCGTTGGTCCACGTCCGGGATGTCATCGCCCGTGGCGATGTCCTTGCCGATGGTCCCAGCACCGACCTCGGCGAACTCGCCCTGGGTCAGAACATGCTGGTCGCCTTCATGCCCTGGAACGGTTACAACTTCGAGGACTCCATCCTGATCTCGGAGCGGGTGGTGGAGGAGGACCGTTTCACCACCATCCACATCGAAGAACTCACCTGCGTGGCCCGCGATACCAAGCTTGGCCCCGAGGAGATCACGGCCGACATCCCCAACGTGGGCGAGTCGGCACTGCTCAAGCTCGACCAGGCCGGTATCGTCTCGATTGGTGCGGAAGTAGCCCCAGGCGACATCCTGGTTGGTAAGGTGACCCCCAAGGGCGAGACTCAGCTCTCCCCCGAAGAGAAGTTGTTGCGTGCGATCTTCGGCGAGAAGGCCTCGGACGTGAAGGACACCTCACTGCGCGTCCCCTCCGGCATGAACGGGACCATTATCGACGTGCAGGTCTTCACCCGCGACGGGATCGAAAAAGACAGCCGCGCCAAGCAGATCGAAGAGGCCGAATTGGCCCGGGTCAAAAAGGATCTACAAGACCAATTGCGCATCAAGGAAGACGACACCTACCAACGTATCGAGCGCATGCTCATCGGCAAGATCGCCGATGGCGGTCCGGCGGGCCTGCGGGTCGGCACCAAGATTACGGCGGACTATCTCGCGAGCATCCCCCGCCTCCACTGGTTCGAGATCCGCCTGCGCAACGAAGAGGCGCGCGGACAACTTGAACTGGTCGCTGAGCAGATCCAAAAGCAGAAGGAAGACTTCGACCAGCTCTACGAAGAAAAGCGCGAGAAACTCATCAGCGGTGATGACCTCGCCCCAGGCGTGCTCAAGATGGTCAAGGTCTACATGGCGGTCAAGCGTCGCATCCAGCCCGGCGACAAGATGGCTGGTCGCCATGGGAACAAGGGCGTGATCTCGATGATCGTCCCGGTGGAAGACATGCCCTTCATGGAGGACGGGACGGCAGTGGATATCGTATTGAACCCGCTCGGTGTTCCCTCGCGTATGAATGTCGGCCAGGTTCTAGAGACCCACCTCGGCTGGGCGGCCAAGGGCTTGGGACAGATGGTCGGGCAGATGATCGAGGATCAGCGTCAGATCACCGAGGTGCGCGCCTTCTTGGACCGTATCTACAACCAATCAGGCGGTATCCGACACGTCGATCTCGACTCGCTGACCGATGACGAGGTGGTCGTACTGGCGGGACACCTGCGCCAGGGCGTCCCTATCGCCACCCCGGTCTTCGACGGCGCGAGTGAAACCGAAATCAAAAATCTGCTGGAGTTGGCGGGCCTTCCGCGCAGTGGACAGACCCTGCTGCGCGATGGGCGTACTGGGGAAACGTTTGATCGTCCGACCACGGTTGGCTACATGTACATGCTCAAGCTCAACCACCTGGTAGACGACAAGATGCATGCCCGGTCCACCGGTCCTTATAGCCTCGTCACCCAGCAGCCCCTCGGCGGTAAGGCCCAGTTCGGCGGACAGCGTTTTGGTGAAATGGAGGTCTGGGCGCTGGAGTCTTACGGAGCGGCCTATACCCTCCAGGAGATGCTCACGGTGAAATCCGACGACGTCAATGGTCGAACCAAGATGTACAAGAATATCGTCGAGGGTGACCACCGCATGGAAGCCAATATGCCTGAATCCTTCAACGTATTGGTCAAGGAGATTAAGGCATTGGCGATCGATATCGATCTTGAACAGCGCAATTGATCAATGGTGGGGGCGGGTTTCAAACCCGTCCCTATCAACGGAGGTTCTCACCTTTTGGGTGTTCATTTGTTCAGTGTACCCAAAAGCCTGAAGTCCTACCACTTGGCTATTCTGAAGCAGGCAGGATTAAGAAAAGGTTTTTGAAGACCGTTTACCTTATCGTTTAACTGTGGAAAACGGATGAAAAACAAAAAGTGTGTGTCATCGTCGTGCACCATTTTGTCTGGTTTCCGAATTGAGCGAATTAAAAACCATCAAGCAAACAGGAGACTCCCTTGAAAGACCCTCTCTTCAACCTGCTCAAGCAGACCAGTCAGACCGAAGAGTTCGATGCCATTCGTATTGGGCTGGCTTCACCGGAGATGATCCACTCCTGGTCCTATGGCGAGGTGAAGAAGTCGGAGACCATCAACTACCGCACTTTCAAGCCGGAGCGCGATGGACTTTTCTGCGCCAAGATCTTTGGACCCATCAAGGATTACGAGTGCCTGTGCGGCAAATACAAGCGGCTCAAGCACCGTGGGGTCGTGTGTGAAAAGTGCGGGGTAGAGGTAACCCTGGCCAAGGTGCGCCGCGAGCGCATGGGCCATATCGAACTTGCTTCGCCTGTCGCCCATATCTGGTTCCTTAAGTCATTACCCTCGCGTATGGGCCTGCTGCTCGACATGACCCTGCGGGATATCGAGCGCGTACTCTATTTCGAGGCCTTTGTCGTTATCGAACCTGGCATGACGCCGATGGAGCGCGGCCAGATCCTCACCGACGAACAATATCTGGATGCTATCGAGGAATACGGTGATGAATTCGACGCCCGCATGGGTGCCGAGGCCATCCACGAATTGCTGCGTACGATTGATCTGCCCAAGGAGATCGCGCAATTGCGCGAGGAGATCCCGGCGACCGGCTCCGAGACCAAGATCAAGAAACTCACCAAGCGCCTCAAACTCATGGAGGCGTTCATGGAGTCCGGCAATAAGCCGTCATGGATGATCCTCAATGTCCTACCGGTATTGCCGCCCGATCTGCACCCCTTGGTGCCCCTGGACGGCGGCCGGTTTGCGACCTCGGACCTCAACGATCTCTATCGTCGGGTCATCAACCGCAACAACCGCCTCAAGCGCCTGCTCGACCTCAATGCGCCCGACATCATCGTGCGCAACGAAAAGCGCATGCTCCAGGAAGCGGTCGATGCCCTGCTCGACAACGGCCGGCGCGGTAAGGCCATTACCGGCTCCAACAAGCGCCAGCTCAAGTCGCTTGCCGACATGATCAAGGGTAAACAGGGACGCTTCCGTCAGAACCTGCTCGGTAAACGCGTCGATTACTCAGGGCGTTCCGTGATCGTGGTCGGTCCGACGCTCCGTCTGCACCAGTGTGGGCTGCCCAAGAAGATGGCGCTCGAACTCTTCAAGCCCTTCATCTTCAGTAAGCTGGAGCGGCGCGGGATCGCCACGACGATTAAGGCCGCCAAGAAGATGGTAGAGCGCGAGACCGCCGAGGTCTGGGACATCCTGGAAGAGGTGATCCGCGAGCACCCGGTCATGCTCAACCGTGCGCCGACTCTGCACCGCTTGGGGATCCAGGCGTTTGAGCCGGTCCTGATCGAGGGCAAGGCGATCCAGCTCCATCCGCTGGTATGCGCAGCCTTCAACGCCGACTTCGACGGCGACCAGATGGCAGTCCATGTGCCGCTCTCCCTGGAGGCCCAACTGGAGGCGCGGGTATTGATGATGAGCACCAACAACGTGCTCTCCCCGGCCAACGGCGAACCCATCATTGTCCCCTCTCAGGACGTGGTGCTCGGTCTCTATTACATGACTCGGGATCGGGCCGGGGCCAAGGGCGAAGGGATGCTCTTCGCCGACGTCGAGGAAGTCCACCGTGCCTATGAAAATCGCGTGGTGGAACTCCACGCCAGGGTCCAGGTACGCATCGTCGAAGAAGGGGCAAACGGAAAACGAACCAAGCGTCGGGTGGAGACCACGGTGGGCCGCGCCCTGCTTTACGAGGCCGTGCCCAAGCGCCTATCTTTCGACTTGGTGAATCAGCCCTTATCGAAGAAGGCGATCTCGCGGCTCATCAACACCTGCTACCGCCAGCTCGGCCTGAAAGATACCGTGATCTTCGCCGACCAACTGATGTACACCGGCTTCACCTACGCCACCCGCTCGGGGGTGTCGATTGGCGTCGATGACATGGTGGTGCCTGAGGAGAAGCAGAAGATCCTGCACCGGGCCGAGGAAGAGGTGAAGGAGATCGAGCAACAGTACGCCTCGGGACTGGTCACCAACGGCGAACGCTACAACAAGGTGGTGGACATCTGGTCGCATACCAACGACCAAGTGGCCAAGGCGATGATGGACAAACTTGGCACCGAACACACCAAACCGTCCCCGGAACGCATCGCGCGGGCTTGGGCCGAGCGCGAACTCAAGCGCATGGAGATTGCGCATAAGGCCAGCGGTGGCGACAAGGCGGCCCATCGGGCGGCCCTCCAACCGGTGTTGGAGGCACGCCGTCAGGGCCGTATGCCGGAAGGGGTGGAGCCTCCGGCACTGGTGGTCAAGCAGGCCTCGTTTAATTCCATCTACATGATGGCCGACTCCGGGGCACGTGGTTCCGCCGCCCAGATCCGCCAGCTCGCGGGGATGCGCGGCTTGATGGCCAAACCTGATGGCTCGATCATCGAGACCCCGATTACGGCCAACTTCCGCGAGGGCCTTGATGTCCTCCAGTACTTTATTTCCACCCATGGTGCTCGTAAGGGATTGGCCGATACCGCGCTCAAGACCGCCAACTCCGGTTATCTGACCCGGCGTCTGGTGGATGTGGCGCAAGACCTGGTAGTTACCGAACAGGATTGCGGCACCCTCAATGGCCTGACCATGACCTCGCTGGTGGAGGGGGGCGACGTGGTCGAGCCGTTACGCGAGCGGGTGTTGGGACGGGTGGCGGGAGAGGATGTGCTGGTCCCTGGTACGCGGGAGGTACTGATCCCGTCGGGGATGCTCCTAGACGAGCATTTGGTGGAGGTGTTGGAGGCCAACAGCATTGAGCAGGTGAAGGTGCGGTCGCCGATCAACTGCGATACCCGTTACGGCATCTGCGCCAAGTGTTACGGTCGCGACCTGGGGCGTGGTCATCTGGTGAATGTCGGTGAGGCGGTGGGGGTAATTGCCGCACAATCCATTGGCGAACCCGGCACCCAGCTCACCATGCGCACCTTCCACATCGGCGGCGCGGCCTCACGGGCGGCGGCGGTGAGTAATGTCCAGGTCAAATCCAAGGGTACGGTCCGTCTGCACAACATCAAGGTAGTGCAGCACAACGCTGGGCACCGGGTGGCAGTATCGCGTTCCGGCGAACTCACCGTAGCGGATGAGCATGGTCGTGAGCGCGAACGCTACAAGATCCCCTACGGTGCAGTGTTGTCGGTGGGTGATGGCGAAGAGGTCACGGCCGGTCAGATCGTCGTGACCTGGGACCCCCATACCCGTCCGGTTATTACCGAGGTGGCCGGTATCCTGCGCTTCCAGGATTTCCAGGAAGGGACCACAGTGCATCGCCAACTGGACGAGGTCACGGGTCTGTCCTCTCTGGTTATTACCGACCCCAAGATGCGCGGTACCGGGGCCAAGGACCTGCGGCCGATGGTGAAGTTGGTGGACCACCAGGGCCGCGACATCAACATCGCCGGTACTGATCTGCCCGCCCACTATTTCCTGCCGTCGGGGGCGATCATCGGGGTGGAGGACGGGGCACAGGTTGGAGTGGGTGACGTTATCGCCCGTATCCCCCAGGAATCCACCAAGACCCGCGACATCACCGGCGGTCTACCGCGCGTGGCCGACCTGTTCGAGGCGCGCAAGCCCAAAGACCCTGCGGTTCTCGCTGAGGTCTCCGGTACCGTGAGCTTCGGTAAGGACACCAAAGGCAAGCAGCGACTCATCATCACCCCGACTGACGGGAGCGAGCCCCACGAGGAACTGATTCCGAAATGGCGTCAGGTGATCGTTTTCGAGGGCGAACACGTGGAGCGTGGCGAGGTGGTGGTCGAGGGGGCACCCGCGCCACACGATATCCTGCGTCTGCTCGGGGTATCGGCCCTCGCCACCTATATCATCGACGAGGTCCAGGACGTCTACCGCTTACAGGGCGTGAAGATCAACGACAAGCACATCGAGGTGATCGTCCGCCAGATGTTGCGCAAGGCGGAGATCACCGACGCCGGCGAGACCCGTTTCCTCAAGGGCGAACAGGTCGACCGTGCCCGTGTCCTGGAGGAAAACGAAAAGGCCGTCGCCCAGGGCAAGTGGGTTGCCACCTACGACCCGGTATTGCTTGGGATCACCAAGGCCTCACTCGCCACCGAATCGTTCATCTCGGCGGCCTCCTTCCAGGAGACCACGCGGGTGCTGACCGAGGCCTCGGTTAACGGCAAGCGCGACGATCTCCGTGGTCTTAAAGAGAACGTCATCGTCGGTCGACTCATCCCGGCCGGTACCGGTTTGGCCTATCACCTTGAGCGCCGTCGGCGTCGGGACCTGGGCCTTCCTCCGCTGCAATCCGGTCAGGCGGGTCTTTCTCCTCCCGAGGTGCCGCACCGCGAGGCATTGTTGGCAACCTTTCCGGCCATGCCGAAGGGGGAGGTTGAGGTATAGAGGTAGGGAGAACAAACGGTATTTCGGGGGGAGGGGTGGTGCTGCCCCTCTACGCCCGCCCCGCGTATCTTGCAACGCAGTGGCCTGCTCCAGATCATGCTCGCCACTAACGTGGCCGAGACTTCCCTGACCATTCCCGGCATTCGTACCGTCATCGATACCGGGCTCGCCCGTATCAACTACTACTGCTCGCGCTCCCAAGTCAACCGGTTGCGTATCGAGCCGATCTCCCGCGCCAACGCCAACCAACGCCAGGGCCGTTGCGGACGGGTCGGCCTGGGGTGCGCGTACGTCTCTATTTATACGGAGGCCGATTACCTCAGTTGACCAGACTACACCGACCCGGAGATCAAGCGCACCTCGTTTGCCGCCGTAATCCTTCAAACCCCTAGACGAGGAGAACCGTGTATGGAAAGAATCGTGAATTTACATATCGAAAAATTGCCAAGGTATGTATCTTGCTACAAGTGATGAAATACAGAGTTTAATCGCGCAAGGTCTGCACGATTCAAGAAACTTTGGAAATTGCTCGTGATGCGGCGTTGAAGGCGGAGTTTGAGGGGCAATTGCAGGAAGAGGCTGAGCTTAATAAGGCTATTCTGGAAAACTTAGGAAAAATAGCTCTATGAACAAACTCAACACGGATTATTTTGAACGCTGCATCGCAACGCTTCAACAAGCCTTCAACGAATTGTCCACACAGTCGAAAGAAAACATCCTCTACGACATTTACCGCGCCGCCTGCGTCAAGGAATTTGAAATCATCTTGGAACAAACCGGAAAGCTACTGAAAAAATGCCTGAAACCCTATTTTCCCTCCAGCAAACAGGTGGACCAGCTCAATTTCAAGGACATCTTTCGCCACGCGGCCAAGCACGGTCTAATTACCTTAGAGGAAGCCGAGCGCTGGCTGGCTTACCGCGACAACCGCAACGATACCGCCCACGATTATGGCGAAGGCTTCGCGAACGAAACCCTGGAGCAGATGCCGCAATTCATACTCGATGCCTCGCGTGTGCAAGAGGTGATTAAGAACAACCCATGACACCCAATACGTTGTATTTGCGCCCGCAGGACCGGCAACGCCTGTTGCAACTACTGCGTGAGCACCTGCCGACAGTTACCGCTTGGGTCTACGGCTCGCGGGTCAACGGCGAAGCGCACGAAGCCAGCGACCTGGACCTGGTATTGCGCTCAACCGATTTAAGCCCCATTCCCATGGCAGCGCTCAGTGACTTTCTCGACACATTGCGTGAATCCAGCATTCCGATTCTGGTGGAAGCCCGCGATTGGGCGAGGTTGCCTGAAAGTTTTCATGAGGAGATTTTGAGGGGGTATGTGGTGTTGAGAGATGGGCAATGTGAAAATATGGATGGAGAAAAGGTATGAACAAGTGGATAGAGATAGCCTTTAGGGATTTGCTAGAAGAACGGTGCGAAATGAAATCTATAAAAAAGGAGTTTCATGGGCATGGCGTGAAAATTGTTAATTATGAAAGAGATAAAGAAATTTGATGATGAGGATACTGTCTTTAGAACAATCAGTAAATCCAATTTTGATGCGATCGAAATCATAATCCCTCCATTTTGGATAATTTTGAAGTTTGAGAAAGAAACGAAACCAATAAATGATAAAATCATAGAGAATTGTGCTCAAATTCGTACCC
Organism: Gammaproteobacteria bacterium; assembly: GCA_963575685.1. GTDB lineage: Bacteria > Pseudomonadota > Gammaproteobacteria > CAIRSR01 > CAIRSR01 > CAUYTW01. The sequence continues at coordinate 16,167 of CAUYUB010000699.1, forward strand.
TCGAAAAACTCCGCGACACCCTGCTACCCAAGCTGATGAGCGGAGAAGTGAGGGTGGTTGTATGATTATCTGGTTGTCTGAACCTTGATTAGAAAGATTAGAGGATTGTCTTGATTAACCCAGGTTGCTACCTAATCAATGGGTAGTTATCTTGCTTTTTTCGTCCAAACCTTGATTCTTGATTCACATGATGTGTTTAATCTCTTGATTAAATCGAACGCAATCCAATCAAGATAATCCTTTAATCCTGAAAATCAAGGTTCAGACATTATAGGCGGCAACTTGGGTTGATTAGAAAATCAAGGTTCAGACATGAAACACGAAGAAACCACCAGAAAAATAATCGGCTGTGCGATGAAAGTCCACTCTACTCTTGGCAACGGTTTCCAGGAGGTCATCTATCAACGGGCATTAGCTGTTGAGATGCAATATCAAGGATTGTCCTTCGAGCGTGAGAAGGAAATGCCGATATTTTATAGAGATGTACAAATTGGTACGCGGCGGGTCGATTTTTTGTTGAGGGTAAAATCATGGTCGAACTAAAAGCGATTGTACTACTGGAAGATGTACACTTGGCCCAAACCATGAATTATTTGGAAGCCTACAATATGGAGATTGGTTTGTTGATTAATTTTGGAGCAAAAAGCCTGCAATTTAAGCGAGTTCATAATAACGCACTAATCAGGGAATCAGGTTAATCAAGCGAATCAAGGTTCAGACCATGACCAAACTCACCGAATCCGCCATCGAAGCCTTCGCCACGGACAAAACCGCCACCCTCAAGGCGGCTTGGCAACAAATCGAAACCTACAAACACACCATTCCCTGCCTGTTTTTCTCCAATGCCTTCGTGGTGATCTCCGATAGGCTGGAAGCTAGAGCGGGGACAAGCCCTTCATGATCCACACTAATTTGCAGGAACTATCCGCGCGCCCAGCGGATCCGGACATGGCCTTCCCCCATGGCATACTGTGACCTACCAACCCCTGCCGCGTCCGCCTTGTCCTCGATGCCCACTTCTTCATCCCCCGACACGTTATCTCCTCCTATCTTCCAAAACCTGGCCCGTTCCCTCCATAACGGGATGCTCACCGACCGCCGTCGCCTATCGCGCCGTCTGGAACAATTGCGCTACGCCACCCGCAATGGACAAAACATCGCCAAAGGATTGAAACAACTGGAAGCGGCGATACAGGCTTCGGTAGCGCAACGTGCGCTTCGGGAAACGGAACGCCCCATCCCCACCTATCCCGACGAATTGCCGGTCAGCGTCCGACGTGCAGACATCGCCGCAGCCCTGCGTGAGCACCAAGTGGTCATCGTGGCCGGCGAGACCGGTTCCGGCAAGACCACCCAACTCCCTAAGATCTGCCTGGAACTGGGACGGGGCGTAGCCGGATTGATCGGCTGCACCCAACCACGACGTATCGCCGCAACCAGCGTCGCGACCCGAGTTGCCCGCGAACTAGGGGGCGAAGTGGGCAGTGTCGTGGGTTATCAGGTGCGCTTCGCCGAGCAACTCGGCCCCGCGACCTACATCAAGTTCATGACCGACGGCATCCTCCTCGCCGAGACCCAGAACGATCGCGGACTCTACACCTACGATACCCTGATCATCGACGAGGCCCACGAGCGTAGCCTCAATATCGATTTCCTCCTCGGCTACCTGAAACGCCTGTTGCCGCGTCGGCCGGAGCTGAAGGTGATCGTCAGCTCCGCCACCCTCGATACCGAACGCTTCGCTGCCTATTTCGACAAGGCCCCGATCGTCGCGGTTGAGGGCCGCACCTATCCGGTCGAGGTGCGTTACCGCCCGCCCGCCGACGACGAAGACGCCGACCTGCCGGAATTGGTCGCCGATACCGTGGAAGAGGTCCTCGCCGAGGGACGGCTGGGTGATGTGCTGGTGTTCCTCTCCGGCGAGCGCGAGATCCGCGAGGCCGCGGCGGCGCTATCCAAGCGCGCGCTGGACCGAGTTCTGGTGCTGCCCCTTTATGCCCGCCTCACCGCGGCGGAACAGGCGCGCGTCTTCCAACGCAGCGGCCTGCTCCAGATCGTGCTCGCCACCAACGTCGCCGAGACCTCGCTCACCATTCCCGGCATCCGCACCGTCATCGACACTGGGCTTGCCCGTATCAACCGCTATAGCCCGCGTTCCCAGGTCAGCCGGTTGCGTATCGAGCCGATCTCCCGCGCCAGCGCCGACCAACGCAAAGGCCGCTGCGGACGGGTCGGCCCCGGCGTGTGCGTGCGTCTCTATGAGGAGGCCGACTACCTAGGCCGACCGGCCTACACCGACCCCGAAATCAAGCGCACCTCGCTTGCCGCCGTGATCCTTCAGATGAAGGCCCTGGGGCTGGGTGACCCGGAAGACTTCCCCTTCATCGAGCCGCCCCACTCGCGCCTGATCAACGAGGGTTATCAGACCCTCCAGGAACTCCAAGCCCTTGATACCGCTCGGGCACTGACCGACCTCGGCCGCAATCTTGCGCGTCTGCCGGTTGACCCGCGCCTCGGGCGGATGGTCCTGGCAGCGTCCGGCGAAGGCGCGCTACAAGAGGCGCTCACCATCGCGAGCGCCCTTTCAATCCAAGACCCTCGTGAGCGTCCGCTGGCGCGTCGCGATGCCGCCGACGAAAAACACCGCCGTTTCCATGAGGAGCGCTCTGATTTTGTCGCCTGGCTCAAGCTCTGGGAGTTTTACGGCAAGGCCCTGGACGATAAGTTATCCAAAAATGCCATGCGTCGTTTTTGCCACGAGCACTTTCTTTCTTATAACCGGATGTTGGAATGGAGCGACCTCCGCGCCCAACTCGCCGACGTTGCCACCGAATTGAAGCTTACGATCAATCCCACTCCGGCTTCTTACGAGGCGCTGCATCGTGCCCTGCTCACCGGTCTGCTATCGAGAATTGGGATGCTCCAGTTCCAGAATCAGGACAAGGAGACGAAGGGGGGCAAGGAGAATAAGGCGCAACAGGATCGGGATAAGCGGGAAAAAGAAAAGAGGAAGTTCTATCTTGGGGCACGGGCTATCCAGTTCGTCCTCTTTCCTGGATCCGGAGTATTCGGAAAATCCCCGCGCTGGTTGGTCGCCTCGGAGATCATGGAGACCACCAAGGTCTATGCCCGTTTCGTAGCCCACATCGAACCCGAATGGCTGGAACCGCTCGCCCAGCATTTGGTACGACGCAGTTACGGCGACCCGCATTGGGAAAAACGCCAGGGTCGAGTGGTGGCCATCGAACAAGTCACTCTATACGGATTGCCCATCGTCACCCAACGCCGGGTGGATTACGGCCCTATCGATCCGGTCCTCGCTCGTGAGGTATTTCTCCGTAGTGCTTTAGTCCAAGGCGATTACACCACCAACGCCCCATTCTTCCGCCACAATCAAGCCCTGGTCGAGGAGATCGAAGGGCTCGAACACAAATCGCGCCGGCGTGATGTCCTCGTCGATGAGCAGATCATTTATACCTTCTACGATGAACGTCTCCCCAAGGAGATCCACGATCACCCCGGCCTAGAAACCTGGCGCCGAGAGGCAGAGCGTCAAAATCCCCGCATCCTCTATTTGGACCGCGAGACCCTAATGCGCGAGGCGGCGACGACAATCACCGCCGAGCGTTTCCCCGACTATCTCACGGTAGATGGTACCGTTCTGTTGCTCACCTACCGCTTCGAACCGGGCGCGCCGGACGATGGCGTTACCCTTGAAGTACCCGTGACGCTCTTGCCGCGACTCCAAGATTACCACCACGATTATCTAGTTCCAGGATTGTTGGCAGAGAAACTTACTTTCCTGCTGCGCTCTCTGCCCAAATCGTTGCGGGTCAATTTCATTCCGGTCCCTGATTACGTCCGCGCCGCCTACGAGACTTTTGCCGATCCAGAAACGCGAGAAGCGATTCCTTTACACATCGCTCTATCGCGTTTTCTACAGCGCCTGACCGGTATTGAGATATCGCCTACATCCTTTCGTATGGATGAGCTACCCACTCACCTGCGTATGGGCTTCCGAGTATTGGGGGATGACGGCCAGATCCTCGCCGAGGACCGCGACCTAAACACCTTGCGCGCCACTTTAGGAGAACGGGCGGAAGAATCTTTCCGTAAATTGGCAAAAAATCACTACGAGCGCGAATCGCTGACCACTTGGGATTTTGGTCCATTGCCGGAACGGGTTGAATTACCCGGCAAAGGTCTGACGGTCTACGCCTATCCTGCTCTGGCCGAAGAGACCAATGGCCGCGTCGCACTACGCCTATTTGACACAATAGAAAGCGCAGCAACCGCCCATCGTGGAGGATTACGCCGATTGTTTGCTTTGCAAAGCCCCAGCCAGATCCGCTACCTGGAGCGGAATTTTACAATCAGCCGCGCGACCGCTCTTGCCTATACCCGCCAGGGAGGAGCGGTCGCCCTCAAGCAAGAGATCCTCACCGCCACCCTAGACGCTGCCTTCCTTGCCGAGGATGCGGATATTCGCGACGCCGACATCTTCCAGAAACGTCTCGTTGCTGGTCGTGCCCGTTTTGAAATAACGGTGGAGGAGATTACCCGTTTGGTCACGGCCCTTCTCGCTGAATATCACCAAATCTCCATCGAGGTTCGCAAGGATATTCCTGCTCGCCGAGAAGCCTATGAAGACCTACGTAGCCAACTTGATGCTTTGGTCTATCCCGGTTTTATCGCCACCACGCCGATTGCCCGTCTGCGTCAGTATCCCCGTTATCTTAAAGCCATGGTCCTGCGTCTCGAAAAGATGCGCGACCAACCCGTTCGTGACCGCGAGCGGATGGCCGAGATTTCTCCCTGGTGGATACGTTTTCAGGAGCGGGTTGCGGTTGACCGAACTCGGGGTATTGCTCATGACCCCACGCTCGAAGAACTGCGTTGGATGCTGGAAGAATGGCGCGTGTCTCTTTTTGCGCAGGAACTCAAGGCCGCGATTCCGGTATCGGGGAAGCGGGTGGAGAAGGTGTGGGTGGGATTGGAATAGAGAAGAAATTCGGATGCACCACCTGGGCGGCGTTAGTGCAACATCCTTTCTGTAATCTCCTGTCATCTGTCATAATTCTTCCCCAAGCATGCCAAATTCCACCAAAGTCTTGACGTAGAAGAGCCGCACACCCTCCGCACGGAGGCGTTCGAATAGACGTTGCGTTTCCTCCTCGCTAATCGCCATTACCACTTCAACCGGTTGGTCGGTCAACTCAAAAAAATGAGTGGAGTGAAGACGACGGTGTTGGCCAAAACCTTCGGCAGCCGGAATCATTGTAGCGCCATGTAGACCCATTTCCTGGGCGAGATGCACCAGCCAATCGGCCAACGGCTTACCATGATGGCGTTTGTTCTGCTCGGTGAAAAAGGTAATCTGATAGCCATTCATGAGATTTTCTCAAGGATGCTGCAACCATTGCCAGGAAGCGAGCCCCGCCAGTGTCATCAGTAATGAACCACAGACATGGATCGCGATGGCGCCCATTGCCCATGTCGTGCGCCCTTGTTGCAGCAGGGTAACCACTTCGGCGGAAAAAGTGGAAAAGGTGGTCAACCCACCGCAGAAACCGGTAATCACCAACAAGCGCCATTCTGGAGCAATACCGGGTGCTTGGGCAAAGTAGGCAACCGCAATGCCGATGATATAACCGCCAATCAGGTTGGCGGAGAGCGTACCCAACGGCAGCGTGGGAAAAAGGCTGTTAAGCTGGTTACCTAAGCCCCAGCGTGACAATGCCCCAACGGCTGAGCCCAACGAAACGGCAATTATCGGTTTCCACATGATTGGATTTCTTAATTTGTTTGCCGAAGGCAATTCATTGTTCGGTCACCAGCGTAAAATTGCGCGAGAGCCTTCGAGAGGCAGCGGAACAACCCTAATCTTAACCCAGGCAGGAGTCGTAATTCTATGAATAATCAAATAACTGGCCGAGAATGGCGAATTCGGGCAGGAGTCGTCGCGGTACTTGCTGCAGCCTTGGCAGCCGGGCTCGCTGGTGCCGAAGAGTCGTATCGACAACAAGAAGAGACAGCGCTCCCCCCGCCGGCAGTTGCGCCCGTCCAAACGGAAGCACCAGCGGCACACCCGCAAGAATCCGTAGTTCCGGTCCATGAATTCCATCTGGACAATGGCCTCAAGCTCCTGGTGAAGGAGGATCATCGGGCGCCCGTGGTGGTCTCCCAGGTCTGGTATCGTGTGGGCTCCGGCAACGAACATACAGGGAGTACGGGAATATCCCACATGCTGGAACACATGATGTTCAAGGGTACGGCACTGCATCCGGCAGGTGAGCTGTCCCACATCATCGCTGCCAATGGTGGTTCTGAAAACGCTTTCACGGGGCGCGATTACACCGCCTATTTCCAGAGCCTGGAAAACACCCGCCTCGAAATCAGCTTCGCACTAGAGTCGGATCGGATGCGCAATCTCCTCCTCCCCCCGGAAGAGTTCACCAAGGAACATCAGGTCGTCATGGAAGAACGACGACTGCGTACTGACGATAACCCCCGCGCCCTGACCCAGGAACAGCTCGTGGCCGCCGCCTTCGTGAACAGTCCCTATCACTGGACCGTCATCGGCTGGATGGGGGATATTGAGGGGCTGACCGTAGACGACGTGCGTACCTGGTACCAACGTTGGTATGCCCCCAACAACGCTACCGTAGTGGTGGTGGGTGATGTACAGCCGAAAGATGTTGCAGAACTGGCAAAACGTTACTTCGGTCCACTCACATCGGGTAGCGCGCAGCCCATCTCAAAAAACCCGGTCGAGCCTACACAACACGGTGAACGACGCATTATCGTCAAAGCACCTGCCCGTCTACCTTCGATACTCATGGGCTACCATGTCCCGGTTTTACGGGGCGCCGCTACATCTTGGGAGCCCTACGCCCTGGAAGTGCTCGCCCATATTTTGGACGGCGATAGCAGCTCCCGATTCTCGCGTGAGCTGGTACGCGGCAGTGAGGTAGCAGCCACAGTCGGCGCTGGCTACGACCTATACGCACGCCTCCCCGACCTCTTCACTCTCGGTGGTACCCCTTCCCAAGGAAAAGATATTAAAACCCTAGAAATGGCTCTAAGAGAGCAGGTGCGCCGGGTGCGTGAAGAACCGGTGAACATCGACGAACTGGAACGGGTCAAGGTCCAAGCGGTAGCGGACAACATCTACGAACGTGATTCGGTGTTCTATCAGGCGATGCAGATTGGGATGCTGGATGCTGCCGGCCTCGACTGGCGTTTGGCGGACGAATACGTGGAGCGCATCCGTGCGGTCACCGCTGAGCAGATTCAAGCCGTGGCCCATAAGTATCTATTGGACGACCATCTCACGGTGGCGGTCCTCGACCCCCAACCCCTCGAATCCGGTCATCCCATTTCCGATGCACCCGTAGGAGGTAGCCATGTACGTTGACTCTCTTCACCGGATCTGCCGGGGCCTTCTGGGCATCGTACTGTTGAGTTTGTCTATCCCGGCGATAGCCACCCCCCGTATTCAGCATTGGCAAATGGACAACGGGGCACGGGTCTATTTCGTCGAGGCCCATGAGTTGCCGATTGTGGACCTACAGGTGGTATTCGATGCGGGCAGTGCCCACGATGGGGAGCATTTCGGCATCGCCTCTCTTGCCAATGGTCTCCTTGATCAGGGCGCGGGTGAGTGGAGCGCCGATGACATTGCCGAGAGGCTCGCACGCCTCGGCGCCCGACTCAGCAACGATTCCCTGCGTGACATGGCGGTGGTAAGCCTGCGTAGTCTCGCGTCACCGTCCACCTTGTTGCCTGCGGTGGACCTCCTGGCGGCGGTCATCGCCCACCCGACCTTTCCCCCCGATGCCTGCGAGCGGGAGCGCTCGCATACACTGACTGCCCTTGAAGAAGAGAATCAATCCCCGGCGTCGGTAGCGAACAATGCCTTTTATCAGGCGATCTACGGCAATCACCCCTACGCACATCCCATCTTAGGTACCCCAGAGAGTGTGGCGAGTCTCACCCGAGATCAATTGGTGGATTTCCATCATCGCTACTATGTGGGGCACAACGCAGTGGTCGCCATGGTGGGTGATCTCGACCGATCCGGAGCCGAAGCCCTCGCAGCACGGATAGCGGGTGGACTACCGGCAGGCGAAGTGGCAGCGCCGTTGCCACCGGTACCAGGAATTGCCTCAACGGTAGGGGTAGAGAACATCGCTTTCCCCGCGACCCAGACCCATGTGCTGTCCGGCCAACCCGGTACCTGGCGCGGAGACCCGGATTATTTCCCATTCTATTTGGGAAACCATATCCTGGGTGGAAGTGGCCTCGTCTCGCGGATTTCGGAAGAGGTGCGTGAGAAGCGGGGACTGTCCTATTCCGCCGATAGTGAATTTCTACCCATGCGCGTTGCAGGTCCTTTTGTCATGGGGCTGCAGACCCGTAACGACAAGGCCGGAGAGGCCCGTCTAGTGCTACAACAAACGCTGGAAAAATTCGTGCAAACAGGTCCAACCGCAGAAGAATTATTGAAGGCGCAACAGAATGTCACCGGCGGTTTTGCCCTGCGTCTCGACAGTAACCATAAGGTTGTCGAATACGTGGCCATGATCGCCTTTTATGGCCTGCCATTGGACTATCTGGATCGTTTCAAGGCCCAGGTCGAGGCCGTGACTGTGGAAAAGATCCGTGACGTCTTCCAACGCCGTATCGATCCTGCGCATCTGGCTACCGTAGTGGTCGGCGGAAAGTAGGACAGATAATGCTGGCCTGGTAAATCTCGTTTCATCACATAACGTAGGCTGCTCATTGTCCAAATTCGGTCCGACGAGCAGCCTACGTTATTCCAACAACATCATCATGATGTCGTCGTTTAACTTTAAAAAATGAATCAACCAACTGACGCAAAAGACTATTTGTGTAACTGCGGTTCTGATATCCTGTAATAGGTTTTCTCCTCACTACTGCTCGCCTTATGTCACAACACCCATCTGCCACATCTCCCGTCTCAAAGCCGCTCACCCCGGAGGTCTCCGTCGTCGTCCCGGTGCGTAACGAGCAGGACAATATCGTCTCTCTGATTGACGAGGTCCATGCCGCCTTGGAAGGAGTGATGGATTTCGAGGTAGTTTATGTGGATGACGGCAGTGACGATGCCACACCGGCACGCCTAGCCGAAACCGCTATCCGCTGCCCACGACTGAGGGTATTGCGTCACCGTCACAGTTGCGGTCAGAGCACCGCCTTAGTGACCGGGATCCGCGCCGCACGGGGTCGCTATGTCGCCACCCTGGACGGCGATGGCCAGAACGATCCTGCCGATATCCTGGCCCTGCTCGCCGTCGCCCGCGCCGATTATGGTCCGGGACCATTGCTGGTGGCAGGCTGGCGAGCACACCGCCACGATACCTGGTTCCGCCGCCTATCGTCTCGGGTTGCGAATGCCGTACGCGGACGCCTGCTCAAAGACTACACCCCCGATACCGGTTGTGGGCTTAAAGTCTTTTCACGAACGGTATTTCTAGAATTACCTTATTTTGACCACATGCATCGTTTCCTACCTGCATTGTTCCTGCGCGTAGGGGGGCGGGTACAATCGGTACCCGTCAACCATCGGCCACGCACATGCGGGACATCTAAGTATGGTTTAAGCAACCGCCTTTGGGTAGGGATCGTAGACCTGTTCGGTGTCCGGTGGCTTCAGGCCCGCGCCCGGATAGCGGAAGTTGAGGAATGGAATGTCCCAACTCAGGATGGATTTCGCTGATTCCAGAAATTCCAGCAACAATGACATCCAGTGGTTACCTGTGGTCCCCCCACTCTGTGATAACGGATAATTCCTGCATCTGCGACTCGAATAAACTGAGAATGGCCTCTCTATCAAGCCGAGTCTCAGCATAGCGGCGTGCGTTTTTGCGCAGGGCGGCACACAATCTGTCGTCGTCTAGGAGCAGCTCCAAGCCTTGAATTACCGCTGATGCTGATTCCGGCTCTACCGCGATACCGACCTGATTTTGGTTGACGATCCGGTGTAGCTCCGTTTCCGGTTCAGCAGTAACCAGAGCCACCCCTCCTGCGGCCAGGATGCCCGCGAGTTTGGAGGGCATCACCAAATCCGCCACCCCACGGCGCTGGATAACCAAGTGTATATTCGCCGTAGCGAGCAAGGCAGTCAGTCGGTCTACCGGCTGCAAGGGTTTAAAGACGACATTGATTAGATTTTCCTCGACGATTTTTCGCTCTAGATCCGGCTTAGCCACACCTTCTCCGACAACGAGGAAGATCATGTTGGGATGCAGACCCCGAAAGTGGCGAGCAACCTCGACCAACATACCGAGCCCCTGTTTTTTACCAATATTGCCAGCGTAGAGTACTACCCTAGCAGCGAGATCTAGCCCCCACGCCAAGCGCAGAGAGCTATCTACTGGGAGGGGGTGGACTTCATCGCAAGCGACCCAATTTGGGAAACAAAGCGTCTTATCTTCAGGAACGCCTTTGTCGCGGAGCCGTTGCACCATACTCTCCGAAATACTAGATACCCGGTCAAATCTTGCCAACAGCCAACGTTCAGCCGCCATCGGCCACCGTGCCATCTTTCCCCGGGACAGGATGCCGAGCTCCAGCGCTGCGTCCAGTTCAAAATCCTGGATATGGACCCAAGACCTAGCCCCACTAAGACGAGCAGTGAGCAGGGCAACCATGGCCCCGAATATGGTAGGTGCAACCGTAAACACCACCTTGGGCTTCCAGAAAACCAAACGCAGGGAGACCGGTAAACTTGATACTGCCCACGACAGCAGATGAATAATCCGAGTAATACCTCGGGGTTTGCTCGGTACCCACAGCGGGCACCGGTACACAGTGACACCACGAAGCGACTCTCTCCGGTATGCCTTGGCGCGGTAGGGTGCTTGTACCTGCCAGTGAGGATAATAGGGTGGTGCTGTAACAACCGTGACCTCATGCCCCTGAATGGCCAACCACTCGGCCATCTCCCCGGTATATTTGCCGATACCGGTAAGTTCAGGGGCGTAATTTAGGCCGTGGATAAGAATGCGCACTGGATTCAACGTGAATTGATAAATAACGCATCCATCTGGAGGACTTCACCAGTCGTTGGATCGGTGAGCCACCCCACTGGGCGTAGGAAAGAAAAACCATGACCTTCCATGATGCGCATAATGTCGAGAAAAAGTGGTTCACCCTCATACATGGGCTTGAAGGAGGCCTCCAACACCACGTAGTCCACCTGTTGAAGGGTCGTCTTGGCCCCGCTTAAAACCTGTGTCTCGTAACCTTGGACGTCCAACTTGAGCAAGACCGGTCGCTCTAACCTATTTTCCCCAAAAACCAAATCCAAAGTGGAGACCTTTACGGGTATGCGCTTGGTCTCCTGCGCTTGGGGAAAGGCCGCTCGATGGGCATCCGCCAGTTGTAGAAAGGAGCTTGAATGACTATGGGTATTGAGATTGAATAGGACTTCCCCTTCCGCCTCCCCTAGCGCCAATGGGTGGAGGGTAACGTTATCGAGGCTGCTGAGATTCCGCTCCAATACAGCAATGCAAGCTGGTTGTGGTTCAAAGGAATAAATACAAACACCAGGAATCAATTTTGCCGAGGCCACTGTAAATTGGCCAGTATTGGCGCCCACGTCCACGATTGTTTTTGGAACGATGCCCTGCCTAATAAGACCCGCTATCATTTGATATGAGGTAAAAGAAAATTTTGGCCAGGACATCAACGCCTTTACCATTCCAGGTTCACCAAGGAGGAGCAGTAGTTTTTGCAGAATGGAAAACAAGGTTGGGATTAATCCTGAGAGTGGGAGCATAGGCAAGTAAGCGACATTTTCCAAAGAGATATGAGTACCACACGCTATAGGTAGCAATAATGTCATATTTTTGATATATGCATCCTGTGCCACTTAACTGAAGCAGATATAGTAACTACTAACATCAAAATTCCCCCACTAAAATAACCCGCGGTTCGCAGAAAAAATGTTGCGATCAATGAAAAGATCAACGCAGCCTGTATCGCGAGAACAGAATACTCCGCTCTATTTATGTGGTTATAATTGCGTATATTTTTCTCCATCCGAATCAGCCACCAGATAATTACCACAAAAAACAAGACACCAATCATCCCTGTTTCTGAAACTATCTTGCTTAACAAAAACGATCCATCCTCGACATTAAGCTGAAGTTTATATTCCTTGGCAATAATTGCTCGTTCCAGCACATCAGGAAGGGGGATGCATCCCATCATGTTAAAACCAAGTCCTAGCCCTTTTGTCCGCAACAAATTAACCAAGGCATCTTGCCATCCTTGTATATAAACCAGACTGGAAAGGTTTATAATTTTATTCGTTGGCACCAAACCTGCTATTCGATCTAAAGCTGGAGCTACGAACCGATCGTGATGAATTATGGCAGCCAATCCGACAAAGAATGATAATCCAGTGCTCTCGTATAAAAAATGTTTTATGTTGCGCTGCACGAAAAGACGATAAAAGCTCCAGGCTACTATCAGCCCCATCAATGTCGATGATCCAGAGAATAAGACCAAAGCACCAAGCGCCAATATTCCATTGTATCGTATTTTTTTACTCTCAGCCACCAATAAAATCACAATAACAGGAAACAAAGACACAGCGGCATAGCTCGGCTCACTAAACAACCCTGAAAGCTTATCTTCTGAACGATAGATTGCTGTATCTGGAAAGCTTGTTGGCAATAACGCTTCGATTATAAACCCAACAAATGCTGCCAGCAGAATCCATATGGCCGACTCCTGGAGCTTAAGCCAATCATTATCAGAAACACTCCAGCCGACGTCCCAACCAACAAAAATCAAAAACGAAAAAATCGGTGCAGTAATTATCAATTTCGATAACTTGTCATTACACGGACCAATTATAGCCACAAAATAAGAAAACAACACATAAACACAAAGAATAAAGAGCACCTTAATAGAAGAGTCGGCAATTTCTTTTTTTCTAAAAATCCACAACGTACCTGCTAGCATAAGCACTGCGACATTAGCCCCAAACTTAAATCCAATTATCTCGGTATGATATTCCCAAAATAATATATTGGCAACAAACCACAGTCGTAACATTTATGCTTTATCCTCAAGTCTATTGTTTATAATAGGGAAGACAAACTACACGCCCGACTTTCAGCCAGAACCAATCAGTTTTGGTGGTTATTTAAAGCGCCATCTAAACGGTAGCCTGTTCTCGACGCACAATAAGGCCCACAGGAATCTTTCGGAAAAGCCAATAGAACGGAATTGAAAACCCAATTTTGTCAACCGCCTTCGATAACTTGTTGATAGATCAAAATTGTTTTTCTTGCTGTTTCCTGCCAACTAAAACCCCTTGCTCGCTCACGGCCACGTTTCTCCAGCATTAATAACATCCCGTCGTCCACAACTGTCCTTTCGATAACATCCCGCAAACTATCTACATCGTGTTGGGAAAAGTAAATCACCGCATTGCCACCCACCTCGGGCAATGAGCTTGTATTGGAACAGATTACAGGGCAACCATTTGCCATCGCCTCTAAAACGGGCAAACCAAAACCCTCATAGAGCGATGGATACACCAATACTGTAGCCTTTCTGTAATACGTTTCAAGCAGCTTGTCATCACCTTCCACCCATTCAATAGATTTACTGATTTTGTGTTTAAAAAACAGGCTTGTCTCATTGACGGTAAATTGCCCTCCCCCAAAACAAACTAATTTAAAATTGGTGCGGAGTAACGTTGATGCAGCAAAAGCCCGAACCAAAGTTTCAAATTTTTTGTAGCCCGCACGCACCCCTACGTAAAGTAAATAAGGCTGCATCGCGCCATACCTACTTTTCCCTACAATTAGATTTTCATCAAAATTAACACCCAAGTGAATTACTTCAACTCGCTCTGATGGAATATTGTACAGATCCAACAAATCACGTTTAGTTGCCTCAGAGATCGCAATCAACCTTTCCGCCGACAGAATAGACTTACGTCGCGCCAGTTTGGGCAACGCGCCATGCCGTTCAGAAATTAGCCGCTCTTGAATAAAATCATAAACTGTAAGTACTAATCGCCTATTTCTCTTTGTAAACGGAGAATAGTAGGTCTGATGGATGACCCCCTCTTTATTTGGCAACCCAGCATTAAATATAATTGAATTAAGGATCAACAAGGTAGTGCGCCCTAATTTACCCACCCTGTTCTTGCAACATATTTCGTGGCCCCGTACTATTCCAGCGCCGCGCAAATTATCCAGATAAGCATTCAAATAAAACCCTGCATTAACATCCACCGACCAGCCAGAGGCCATGACCGCAGGAATCAGCTCCGCAAAATAACGGGAAACCCCCCCATATTTCTGCCAACAAAAGATTTCGGGAGAATAAATTACATTTTTCATTATTTCTCCAAAATTTCTTTGCTAATTTGAATTAGCTAGATTTAATTGCTACTGCGTATATTGTAGGTGATAACATTTGTTTTCTATTGGGCATATATATTCTTATCATTAATCCAAGAATCATATTAAGTAACTTTTGGGCGCCGGCCTGAAATATTCTTCCCAGGGATACGTTAGGCACTTTGGATTCGAACAGAGATACTTGAGAAAACCCAGCGCATTGCAATACATAGCGCAAACTCAGGTCAGTAAACCCAACTTCATGGGTAAAGTCTGCATAGCGAAGGTAAGAACCTATCATCGGATTTGCCATATTTGGAACCTCAATAATTAGCTTCCCTCCAGGCAATAGAGAATTATATGCTGCTTCAAGAAGTGAGATAACATCTGGCTTGCCGACATGCTCCAACACTTGGAGCATAAATATCAGATCAAAATGACAAGCATGTTGCTCTAAAAACAATACCGTATTATCTACTTTTTCTACACAACCAGGTAATATTTGATTACAATAAGTAACTACTTCTTGCGACATATCTATAGCTTTTACATTTTTGTAGCGACAATCCTGACTAAGTAGCTCAAGTAGCTCACCATAACCTGGCCCAATCTCAAGAATTTTTATATCAGGCGCATTTGGCAGCAAACGTTTGTAGTTATAAGAAAACCATTGTTTTCTATGTTTACGAGAACACAAGTTTCTTGTAGTAGAAAGATGATTACTCAGGTAATCATTAAATTGGCGATATTCCGCATTCATTTTTACCGCTCTCTCAATTACCTGGCTAGGGCGTGTTCACAGTAACGGGGATTGAAAAATGATTCGCTTTATATTAAGCGATGAAAAATGGCCCCGAATGAAAGGCTACTACCTGGCAAGCCAACAACAGAGGCGGGCGTGCAGCGAACAATCGCCTGTTCGTTGAGGCGATCTATACATGGCCAGGGTTGGTAATCCCTGGCGCGATTTGCCCACGGAATTCGGTAACTGACATTTCCATATACGTGCGTTTTTCTCGATGGGAAGCTTCCGGGGCTTAGGCTCGCGTCGTAAAGGCTTTCCAGGGACGCAGATTTTCATCTGATTCGATCATTATTTGGGCTCACCAACATGCGGCAGGCGCTCTCAGGAAGCATGGTGGCCAGCGACATTATGTTGAAACCATCCGTGATATAGACGCCGAGGCAGTTACCCCCCCGCGAAAACCGGTACTTGCGCGCTAGCCGCTAGACGTTAAAAAATGTGACCGCTTCATTTGGTAATTATACGTTTCGTTATGTATAGTTGCAAAATGGTATTTACTATTTCCCCAACCAACAACGCAACAGCAGCCCCCACCGCCCCCATCCGCGGCACACAAAACCATAATATGGTGCCAATTAAAACCAAATTCCATATTGCTACAATCGTTATCTTGGTAAAATAACCATGCGCCTGAATGATTGCCGTCAGAGAATTATTCAGCGTCCTAAATATTAACGCCATCGCAAGCACTTGAAGGACAGGTATTGCCGGAATATAGCCCGGAAATAACTCCTTAATAATTATTGGAGCAAAAACGACAAGCAACAGACAACTTATCATCCCATAAATTAACGTTCCAAAAATATAACGACGCATTAATTCCCGCAAATCATGACATTTATTTACCAGAGAGGTCGAGATATGGCTATATATAGATACTGAAAATGCTCCAGCTATAAACTGAACAGGTTCTGTCATACGGTAAGCTATTCCATAGTACCCGACAGTAGTAGCGTCAAAGTAATAGCTAAGGATTACTACGTCGAGGCGGGTATAAAACACAACACATACTGTAGTTATTGCAATAGGAAAACCACGCTTTAACAATCTTGAAATATTTTCGAAATACAACCCTTCTTTAACAAATCTTATCTCTTTACGAAAAAAACGTGACAACATACAAAAATTCACTAATTCAGAAAACGGCAACAATGATAACATAAGGAAAATATTTGGCTTTAAAAGAAAAACAATTACCACCAAAATCGTCATTACCACTCCATTTACAAATACTGGAAAAACAATCTTTGTTACCCCTAAACACGCCTGAAAGTAGTTAAAAAAAAGATTATTCCCTAGACCGGTCAATATCAAAAGACCTGAAATGGCCTCTATATCAATCGTTACCTCTCTCCTCGTTAATAAAAAAAACACCAAAAACAACAAATAAATAATAACACCAAGAATTAGCTTTGTTATCGCAACCGCGCTAGCATAGATCTGCCGCTCAGATTCCATCCGCAAGATAGAAAACTCACGAATCGAAAGTGTATCGATTCCAAAATCTGCAACCACCCTCGCAATTTCTGCAATAGCAATTGAATACGCAACCCTACCGAATTCGTTAGGGGTCGCGAAACCGGCAATAACAAAAACAATAATCAAGCGCAATAGAATTGTCGTCCCTCGCACAACCAAAACTGCCAAAGAGTTTGACAACACAGAACCACGCCACACTTTATTTATAGAAGGCAAAAAATTGTTAAAAAAAGACGAGTCCTGAGCATCAAGCCTTGGGATATTCGCAAACGTAGGGATTTCGCTGCTTACTAGCTTTTCCGTATTGCCATTCGTATCCGCAACGATATCTTTACTCATACGACTATGTTTTTTCTATATTTATAGCGTTCTTCCTCTACCATAAATCTTGCCACATCATCCATCTTATATTTTGCATACCAGCCAAGTTTCTCCAACGCCTTGCAAGGGTTTGCTTGCCCAGATAAAAGGTCTGTCGGACGAAACAGACCAGCGTCAACTACTACATGGTTATGCCAATCAAGTCCCACCAATTCAAATACAATTTTAACAAAATCTTCCAGCTTTCTAGTTTCCCCGGTAGCTATTACAAAATCATCCGCCTGCTCTTGCTGTAACATAAGCCACATAGCCTTAACATATTCTGGCGCCCAACCCCAGTCTCTCTCTATTGCAATATTACCAAGATACATTTTATCCAAATTGCCAGACGCTATACGAGACGCGCTTACAACTATTTTTTTTGTTACAAATCGCTCCGGCCTTAAAGAAGACTCATGGTTAAAAAGCACACCAGTACAAGCGAACAAATTATACGCTTCCCTGTAATTAGCCACTTCCCAAAATGCAGCTGCTTTAGCTACAGCATAAGGACTTCTTGGCCTGAAAGGGGTTGTTTCGTCGGCCCTATTCCTGCCAGTATCCCCAAAGCATTCACTGGAACCAGCATTATAAAATCTTATTGGTTTTTCTGTAAACCGAATAGCCTCAAGAAGATTAAGCGTTCCAATAGTAATACTTTCCATTGTATCCACAGGCTGCTCGAAAGATAGCCCAACGGAACTCTGTCCCGCCAGATTATAAACCTCATCAGGCTGAACTTTCTTTAACGTCTGGAGAACACTTCGAAAATCGGTGACCACCATCGACGAAAGCTTGATACGATCACCAATTCCTAGTTTGGCCAGGTTATAAAATGATGCTGTCTGAGCGTCACGCGATGTCCCATATACCTCATACCCTTTACCTAAAAGTAAATCGGCGAGATAACTACCATCCTGACCGGAAATACCGCAAATAAGAGCTTTTTTCACTTAATAAATCCACGAGTTTAGTTAGACGATAAGGAATAGGAAATCCAACCACAGGTTGGTAAGTACGAGTCTGAAGGTACCATCTCTGCCAAGAGTATTCAATAGAGGATAGAACACTACCGCCAATGTAACTTGCTGTATTTATAACAGTTTCTCCATATTATGTATTAAGGGACACACAATTTGATACAGAGATCAGGAGGTCTGAAGTGGTTGACCAACGAGGAGCACAGACAAGAGATGGCCGCGGCATACCGAAATCGAGATCTCACAGATTGGGATATCGATAGATATGATAGATAACCTGGAAAAAATCTATCGCTTAGTTTTGGCGAGAAGATAATAGGCCCATAATCCCCAGACTATCCCATATCAGATCCACCCGTTTTTTAACGTCTGCACCCATCTGGATCGGACGCCCCCAAATCCGGGTGGTTTCTCCCTTCCATTTATTCGTAGCATCGAAACCAATTTTTGACCCCAGACCCGAGACCGGAGAGGCAAAGTCTAAATAATCAATGGGGGTGTTCTCAATGATGACGGTGTCTCGGGCCGGATCCATACGAGTGGTCATCGCCCAAATGACATCGCGCCAGTCGCGCACATTTATATCATCGTCGGTGACCACTACGAACTTGGTATACATAAATTGGCGCAGAAAAGACCACACGCCGAGCATTACCCGTTTGGCGTGGCCGGGGTACTGTTTGCGCAGGGAGACACATGCCCAACGATACGAGCAACCCTCCGGGGGAAGGTAGAAGTCTACGATCTCCGGAAATTGACGTTGGAGAAGAGGGACAAATACCTCATTGAGAGCGACACCAAGAATAGCCGGCTCATCAGGTGGCCGACCAGTATAGGTGCTGTGGTAGATGGGTCGATCACGGTGAGTAATACAGTCGATAGTGAAGACCGGAAAAGTATCCACTTCGTTGTAGTAACCGGTATGGTCACCAAAAGGACCCTCGGCGGCGATATCTCCTGGGGCGATATGGCCCTCCAAAACAAATTCCGCCGCTGCCGGTACCTGGAGATCGCAAGTCCGGCAGCTGACCAACTCCGTACGAGCCCCCCGGAGCAGCCCTGCGAAGGCATATTCCGAAAGGGTATCGGGGATCGGAGTAACCGCAGCCAAGAGCGTGGCTGGATCCGCCCCCAATACTACCGCTACCGGAAATGGTTTACCGGGATGTGCCAATGTCCAATCCAGGAAATCCAGTGCGCCACCCCGATGGGACAACCAGCGCATAATTACCCGATTGCGTCCGATCACCTGTTGGCGATAGATGCCCAAATTCTGGCGCGGCTTATTGGGTCCACGTGTAACCACCAAACCCCAGGTGACCAGCGGGCCAGCATCTTCCGGCCAACAGGTCTGTACTGGTAGCCGGGCGAGGTCTACTTCATCCCCCCGCCATACATGCTCCTGGCAAGGTGCGTAACTCAACACCCGCGGATTCATATTTAGGACCTGTTTGAAGACCGGGAGTTTGTCCAGGGCATCACGAAACCCTTTGGGAGGATCGGGCTCCTTGAGAAAAGCCAACAAACGGCCCACCTCGCGCAAGGCCTCTACCGAGTCTTGCCCCATCCCCAGCGCAACCCGTCGGGGCGTGCCGAAAAGATTGCAAAGGATTGGGACTGTGTGACCGACCGGGTTCTCAAAGAGCAACGCTGGCCCTCCCGCACGTAGAGTGCGGTCGCAAATCTCGGTCATCTCCAGGCGGGGATCCACCGGAATTTGCACCCGTTTGAGTTCTCCCGCTAATTCCAGTTTTGTAATAAAATCGCGTAGGTCATGGTAGTTCACAAGGAGGATTCCAGGAATCGATTAGGTAATAGGTAATTGAATGGGAGAAATCAGATACTATGCACTTAACAACATTTTTAACCGCGTAATCTCAGCTTTTGCGATCGCTGCCTCAGCTTGTGCGCGCTGCTCAACTTCCAAACGCAGGGAAGCTTCGATTTCCGCGCGTTGCTCAGCCTCCAAACGCAGGGAAGTTTCGGTTTTTGCGTGTTGCTCTGCTTCCAAACGCCAGGAGATTTCTGTTTGTGCACGTTGTTCCGAGGCTCGTCGCAATTTTCTATCCATCTGCCAATCGGGTAATACGAAGCATTGGTATACCAGATCTTCCAGCATTTCTTTTTCGCTGGGCCTGTCCGACAAATCCTTGATACGAAATTGGAATCCTGGCAACACCTTGGAGCAAATTACCGCGTCTTGGTCTGGACCAATAGGTACATACGTACCATTTGCACCCAATCGATAAAATTCCGGTTCTTCCGTGGCGTGGATGATAAAATATTCCGTCACGCCAACTGCCGCATATTCTGCCTTTTTAGTAACCGTATCCCGTTCTTTTTGTTTTTTGTTACTATTGGACAGTGCCTCCACGCATAAATCAAAGATCCCTCGATAAGTCATATCACTATCCAGCAAGGGAACGGGGTTATTATTTAGCACCACACCTAAATCCGGTTTGCGCACCGTAACCTTGCCCGGCAATACCAAACGAAACCCCATATCCAAATTAGAAAAAGTTGCGATTGGATGTGTATCCAAAAACAAGAATAACAAATTTATAAACCAGTTATAAACTAAGCAGGTCTCATGGTCGGACACGGGTTTCTCCTCCAGGTAACCGTTGTTCCATTCGTATACAGTATCGGATTGTTCATAATAATCACGCCAGTATATGGACTCCGGCATGATTGGCTTCGCCATGGTTTTGGTGGATAGGGAAGAATACTGTTTGGTTTTTGGTGGAAAGTTGGCAACCGGCAAAGACATAAACGTTCTCCATTAATGAGTCATAGACGTAGAAGCGTCAGGTCAGCTAAAAACATAAAGGTACAAAAATAAATAATTTCTCGGATGCTTTTTCTCGTGATAAAATAGGTGCAACCTTCAATGGAAATAGCTCAAACCAGACCATCGAATATCAGATCATGCTTCGTTACCGCTTCTCTCGTCTCCAGTGGATACTAAAACACGGCATCTTGGTACTGCTAAGACATCTGTTGCGGTGGCGTGTGTACCTGCAACCCGCGCACTGGCCAACAACCGTAAACGGGATCACGGTGGTGATCGACCGCTGCCTCGGCATCGGCGATGTCCTGATGATCTCCCCGGCCCTTCGCCTCTTGCTTGATCACGGACCGCTCACGGTGGTCGCTCACCTGCCACGTCTGCTCGATGCCGAACTCGCTTGGCACACCACCAAGTCCTGGCAAGAGCAGCAAACCACAGTGAACCGGCTGGTTGATGACGGTAACATCATTCTGGCCCCGTTCACCGGCCTGCGCGGCACCCTCGCGCTGCTCACTTGGCCCGGAACGTTACCGCCTGGAGCTATCGTACTCAATGATTACGACTGGCTCGATACCGTTTCCGGCGCCATTGGGAAGGTTTCCGGATCACATTATTCCGATCCTCCCCTGGCGGCCGCGCAAGGTCTGGCCTGTCGATTATCCGCTTCCCTTCCGCAGACCGTCCCTGTGCTACGGCTACCACCGCTCATGACCGATACTGCACGGCTCGCTACGATGGTGCCGATCAGTCCGTTCATCGCACTCGCGCCATGGGCCGCCGCGGCTACCCGCCGCTGGCGATTATCTCACTGGGCTCAATTAATCGATCTCCTCGTGCCCGCTCACCCCAACCTCCACCTGGTTCTCCTCGGCAGTAACGAAGAGCGGATACATGGGGAGGAGATCTTGTCTCAGGCTCGCGCCGGTCATACGGTGATCAATTTGATGGGAAGGCTGACCCTGGCCGAGACTGCGGCTACGCTCAACCACGCCCGTCTACTCGTATGTTGCGACAGCGGTCTCATGCACATTGCTCTCGGGCTCGATACGCCGATAGTGGCCCTCTTCGGCAGCACTGACCCACAAACTCGCCTCGCTGGCAATTCCAC
This sequence comes from Gammaproteobacteria bacterium, assembly GCA_963575685.1. Taxonomy (GTDB): domain Bacteria; phylum Pseudomonadota; class Gammaproteobacteria; order CAIRSR01; family CAIRSR01; genus CAUYTW01. The sequence continues at coordinate 38,083 of CAUYUB010000699.1, forward strand.
CGTTGCCGTTGCAGACCTAACGTTATGCCCACGCCAACTCGCTCCCTGCTACGTCGGCCTTCAACGCGACCCAGCCTGTCCATCGCACGTCGAGTGCTTATCCCTCCTCCAGCCGGAGCGCATCGCCGCCCAGGTCTCGGAACTGATTAAAATCAAAACATAACGTCAAAACATTAAAAGATTTTTCTTTCAATTTTAAAAGAAAAATCTTTTAATGTTTTGACTTTGATTTCATGTAGTAAAGAGGTAAATGGAATGTCTCGTTTGTGGCGGTTGCTTACCCTAATTACTGCGCCGATTTTAGAATTGTTCGTGGTCCTCCGTCGGTGGTGGACCCGCAGCATCTTACCTAGCTATTTTCTCGTTTCAGGTGATTATCCCGGCTATCTCGAACGGGGTGACGCAGCGGCCTTTTGTATTTACCATGCGCGCCGTTATTGCTTGGGGCAGGGTATTGACATTGGGGCTGGGCGATCCCCTTTTCCCGGGGCACGAGCGATTGAAGATCGGCCAGAAGAAAATGCCTACCATATTGTCGAAGAAAACCAGGCGCTCGACTATGTATTCTCGTCCCACTGCCTGGAACATCTGCTGCGTTGGCCCGAGGCATTAAATGAATGGCGTCGGGTCCTCAAACCGGGAGGAACGCTCTATCTCTATCTACCCCACCCGGCGTGCCGGATGTGGCAGCCGGAGATACTGCGTCACCACCATGTTTGGCAACCTGAACCTGATCGCCTCGCCGCCTATCTCGAAACCATGGGGTTCGACATTATCGAGGGTAGTTTATTTCCTGACGCCTATCTCTCGTTCTATCTGGTGGCACGCCGCCAGGTCAACCGTAACGCCAATAGCGAGGATAGTGGCGATATAGGCTAAGCCAGCGCGGGGCTATCTGGTCGATCGTAAATCCCTGTTCGATAATCCGACGCGACGCTGCCCCCAGCCGCACCAGGGTTGTGCGATCGGAAGCTAGGGATTGCACGCGGGAGATAAAATCATCGGCGGATCCGCATAGATAACCATTGTAGCCATCGATCACCAGTTCCGTATTACCAGGTACCGGCGTCGCCAAAATGGGCAGGCCGAGCGCCATTCCCTCCAACACGGCAATCGACAGTCCCTCCCATAGCGAGGTTTGCATATAGATATCACAAGCGGCAAGCCGGGATAGCGTAGCGGCGTGATCAAGCCAGCCGGTGACCTCCACATTATCCGGTACAGAAATAGCTGCGGGGATTTCGCCACTACCGACCCAGACGAATTGGGTTCCGGTATTTTCGAGGGCTGCCGCAACGGCGCAGAATAACGGGAAATTTTTCTGCGGCCGGATCCCTCCGGCAGTACCGATCCGTAATCCTTGAGCCTCAGTGGCGACGTAACGGTGGTTCGGCGTGACGATAGCATCAATGGCCGCCACGTCGAGCATATTCGGAATATACACTACTCGTCGGCTGACTAGGCGTGCCCGCCCATATTCGGCAATCCCGCAAGCAACTGTAACATGAGGAACCCACCCAAGCAGACGCTCAATCGACCAATAGACCGCTCTGGCCATTGGGCGCAGGTCCTGGCGTAAGAATGAATAGCCATGCGGTGAATAGAGAAGGGGAAGTTGTCCCCAGGGAAATGCGATTCGGACCAGCGCCCCCGCCTTACTCGAATGGGCGTGGATCAGATCGGGACGCAACCGTGCTACCACCTCCTTTAGCGCGGCGATTGCCTGATAATCCCGGTGAGGCGAGATCTCGCGGGTAGCCGGCCAGGAGGTGAATGATACGGTTGGGGGAAAACCATCCGGCTTGGCGCAGGCACCCTCATTGCGGTTGCCGTGCAGGATATGACAATCCATCTCCCCGCTGGTAGCGTGGCAGAGTGTCCGTAATGCCTGTAAGGTGCCGGTACTGAACGACTCGACGACGTGAAACACGATCACCGGATGGACTGCTCTTTGCCAGATGGATCAGCAGGCCCCCCGGCCACTGAGCAATGCCGGGAGGGTGCGCAACAGGATTGAGATATCATTCCAGAGGGTCCAATTCCGAACATACGAGGCGTCGAGTCGGACCCGTGTCGGATAATCCAGATCATTGCGTCCGCTCACCTGCCATAACCCAGTCAACCCCGGACGACTCCGCAAATAATAGGCGGCATCTTCCCCATAGCGTTCAACCTCGGCCGGCACGATCGGCCGCGACCCCACCAGGCTCATCTCGCCACGCAGGACATTAATAATTTGAGGCAGCTCATCAAGACTGGTCCGCCGCAGGAAACGGCCGATCGGCGTAATTCGCGGGTCGTGGCGCAGTTTGAAATCTCGGTTCCATTCCTTGGCCTTCTCCGGGTCATGGAGAAGTTCCCGGTGCAGGGTTTGTTCGGCATTGACGGTCATGGTACGCAGCTTCAGGCACTCGAACAGCCGACCATGATGGCCAACCCGACGCTGGCGGAAAAGGAGCGGTCCACCATCGGCCTTGATCGCCAGTACCACCCAAGCGAGGAACGGCGCCAGAACGGTCACGGCAAGCAGGATCGCGACTCCCGCACCAACGATGTCGAGCAAGCGCTTGAGCCCCCGGCTGAGCGGATCACTCAAGCGGCTACGAGGCACCAGCATAATACGATCGGAGCCCAAGTGGAAAACTGGTTGAAAACCAGAAGCATCGCCCAATAAAGTGGTCCACTCCGGTCGTCCTACCGAAAAATAGGGAGGCGAGGCAAAGGTAACTGCCCCCGTTAGAAGTCCCTGACGCAGCAAACGTTCAGTTACCGTCTTAGTTGCAGGGTTTTCATCCAGTGTAACGATTGCACTGATACCACCGCCTCGACGGTAGAGGTCATAGCGATAGTCCCGTTCCGCAAGGGCGGCGAGCACGCTGGGGTCCACGCTGCCCACGACTTCGTAATCGAGACCGAGGTGATTTTCCACGAGGGTAGTCACGGTCGCGGCCGTCGAACCGGTTCCAACCACGACCACAGGTAACCGACCAAAACCGCGACGATGTAGCAACGCACGGACCGTCCGACGTCCTGCCAGGATCAGAACGATGGCACTGATCCAATATTCGACCAGTACGAAATCAGGCGTAACCGAACGGGTAATCCACCGTAGTGCCCCATGTGCGACCATTGCGACGGCCGCAACCAGGATGACTTGGCTCGCCTCATAGTGGAACGGCAAGCGAATCTGGTAATGCCGCAGTCGGTGGAGCCAAAACAATGCGCAACCGACCGTGAACGAGCGCTCAAGGAGCTTCGTGAACAGGGCGGAATCGTTCGCAAAATCATTGAGATACTGAAGGGAAAGAGTCCAGTCGAACTCCCAAGGGAGCAGCCCCGGCAAAATGATCGTCACCAGGGCCACGAGCATATCGCTGAAGAGCAAGAGGGAACCGAAAGCGAAGGTGAAGAGATACAAACGCATCGGATCGAGGTAGGTACTTGCCGGAGTATCCGGACATGAAGACAGGACAACGGCAGCAGGTTTCGACATAGCGTCTCGTCTTACCCGGGCAGTTTTTTCAGAGTGTTGGGGGATGTGGAGTTTTTAGGGGATAGGTGCATGGTAGTACAACCGTATCCTCCTTCTTTAGCCTCAGTATAAAAGAAAAATCTCCCTAACTTGAAAAATAATTTGACGACACTCTCGAGTTTCTGAAAATTTCCTTAACAATCAATCACTTTTTGCGTAAGTAGCGGTAAGTAAGCTTCGGTCAGGGTACGTTCCGTGATCACCGACCAGTCGAAGCATTCCCGTACGACGCCGCGGGCCTGCTCGACAACTTTGGCTAGGTCGGTGGGGGCCATATGTTGAATTGCCACTAAGGTATCAACAATACGTACGACCTGCGATGGGTCTAGGGACTCGGGGGCATCGTGACGTGAGGTGCTGTCCTCAAACAGATCGACCATAAAGCCGGTTACGCCATGCTTGATGAATCTTGGATAGGCCCCAGCGTTGCTGCAAACCACCAGACACCCCATGGCCATGCACTCAAGCGCCGCCAGACTGGTCGACTCCACCGTAGACAGAAACAAGGCAACATCGCAACCTTCGAGCACCGGGATGATCTGGCGATGGGAGAGAAAACCCTCAAAATGGACGCGGTCATCCAGCCCATGGCTTGCCACCGCACGTTCCAACGTGTCGCGAAGTGGCCCATCGCCCGCGATTCGGAGCGTGAAGGCGAGGCGATTACCGGCTGCGGCCAAGGCTTGGATCACGAACTGTACCCCATGCTTGAGCGTCAAGCGGCGTAGCGTCAGTAGTCGTAGTTCTTTTCCGATATGATCGAACGAACGTGGCTGACGAGGGGTAAAGGTTTTGGTGTCGACCCCGTTGGGAATGAAGAAAACCCGTTCTGCCGGCGCAAAACGCCAAGCAACTGCCTGCAATTCCTCACTGGTGGCAATAATCCGGGTGGCACCACGTAAAGACAGATAACGATAAAATCGGCGGATCGGACAACGACCGACCGCCGAGTGATGGGCGCCAAGCCCATGCAACGATACGACTACCGGTCTCCCAGTAATACGGCCGGCGATCACCGCTATCGTTGCAAGAAATGAACTGTGATGGACATGGATAATGTCGAATTGCCGAAACATCCTGATGAAGCGAAACAGCCACACCAAGGCATAGGGTAGTGCGCGGCGCCCGACGGCGTGGGGATAGCGATGTACGGGACAGATATCCTGGTGGTCAGGCTTGAGATCGGTACATCCGGTCACGATTTCCACCGCATAACCTCGTGCCAGCAACTGCTTGGCCAGATAGTAGAGGTGGAACTCCGCACCACCGATATCGGGCAGATAGGTTTCGAGAATCAGCAGAATACGGGGTTGGTCTGAACGGCTCATCATCAATTGCACATTAATAATGGATGGTAGGAGGGTGAAGATCTTTTATTATATCAAAGATCACGCCGCATTAATCTTTCATTTGAGGGGGCGCCCCGTAATTTCTCTCGAAGCCAAGGCTGCTCCTTATTCTTGAACGTTTCAGGAGGCGCAGTGGTGGTGGTAATGATATATTGAAACAAAGGTTGACGACCGCTGGAACGCTCCAAATCGACCGCCAAATGAAATAGGCGATGATAGATCCCAATACCAAGATCCGCCTCACGCGGGCTATCATGGATCAGAAACGGCGGTAGACGAGTTTTTCCTTCCATCCCCATACACAGTGCAGCCAAATCGAAAGCGATCACCTTGAGCGAATCAATGGCCGCGGTGGTTCGTTCACCACCCAGTTCGACAACAGCACGCAGACCACGTCCATCTACGACCACCTTGCCGCTAGCATTCTTGCCGACCAAGGCACGGATAATCACATCGAACAAGAGAGAGAGCTGCTGAAAGACATTGGCGCGCCCGTCGCGAAAGGCAGCGGCGCGGCCACGCAGGGTCTCGATTTTTTCGGTCAAGGTTTCAAGGGCGTGATGTTGTTGCTGCCGCTCCGCCAGCAAAAGATCCAAGCGTTCGATATCGTCGCGCAATCGTTTTGCTTTAAACCATACTTCGTTCCGCTCGATTTGTAGTTGTTCCACTGCCTGCAACCGCAAGCGTGCCTCATCATCCGGCGCTTGGGCCAGGAGAAGTTCGTGGTTGAGCCGCTTCTGTTCGAGGCGTGCTTCACGTAGATGCTGCTCTTCCCTGCCCAGCTCTTGGCGGAGTTTTTCCATGCGTTGTTTGGCTTGTTCCGGATCCGGCAGGCGATGCGACAAGCGGCAACCTTCAGCTAATGCCCGATCGATAGGAACCGCACAGATCGGACAAACCAGGTTTGTGGCCTCGTCCCATTTCGTCGAAGCCGCCCCCATTTCCCCTTTGATGCGATTAACGAACTTTTCGAGCAGCGGGAGAGCTGCATCAATACTCGATAATTCTTGCTTCAGACGCTCAATCTTTGAGTGCGCTTGCATGGCTTGTTGGCGTAAGAAATCGAGATTGCTCACATCCAGATTGGGGCTGACCTGCGCCGCTTGTGCGAGTTTTGATTTCGCTTCTGTTCGTAGTAGTTCGATTACCAGCCGACCCGGTGGTAGCTCGCGGGTGGTAAGTTGTAATTCGGTGACGAGCTTTTTCTGCAATCGGGTAGCCTCCCAGCGCCGATGCTCAATTTCCTTGGTGGCTTCATCGCGTTGGTTTTTCAGTGGTTCAATTTCCATCCGTAATTGAAACTCTTGCGGATCGATAGCACCGATTAGTGCCCGTACGGCATCCAACATCCATTCCACTGATTGGCCGCGTACCGGAGAACCGGAGTCTGAATCCGAGGAACGCCAGTCCAGCGGTTTATCGAAACGACATTCCTGATCCCTGGAGAGCCAAGCCAGTGCCACCAGCCAGGCTTGTCGTGGGTGTTCGGTTGGGATTAAGGCGGCAACCTCTGGAGAGAGGATGCACGTTTCCAAGGCGTGCAATAGTGGTTCGATCCCCGTCGGTTCTGAATTTTCCGCCAACAATTGCTCAAGATTGCGCTCCGCGATGGCGAAATGACGACGACTGGGTGCGAAGGGACGCAATACCGCCCATGGCATCCCATCGATAATGATTTCCGCGCCCACCCTTCCCTCCGGGAAGGCATTGATAATGTGATCGCGTTGTTCATCAGGGGCAAAGTGGTTTTCCCCCAGCACATAACGCAGCAAGCGGCAGAACAGCGTTTTGCCGCTGCCGTGTCCCAAGCTACCGCCACTTTGGTTCCCGCCGTCCTCCTGGTCGCTGGAGTCGGGCGACCAAATGATATTAAACCCCGGACGTAACACAATCTCGCGTAGCGGCGGAGAATTGGCATCGGCCCAGATCCCCAAACGGCGGACCCACAGGCGCGGTTCAGTGCGGCCTACTTCAGGTTTTAGGGAAAAAGCAGTGGGTTCGAATAGGTCAGACTGCCTCGGCATGGAATCGCTCCTGCATCGGTTCAGAAAGGGTAGCGGCCAATTAATCAAGGCCACACCGTTGAATAACCCGGAATATCATTCCACTCAGCCATCGGCCCAATGGTCCGTGAAAATATTTTTTAACCCTTCTCCGGGCTCCCAGATGATGGTCTTGGTGTTCTTGATCAACTTACCTTGCGCCAGGAACTTACGACCGCGTAGAGAGATGAGTTTGCCATTTATTGCCAAATAAAAACGATTTAACATCTGCAGCGATCATTCGTTCAATCTCATCCTTATTGTGCTTAAGAAGATTGCACCCCCATACTTTTCGCGTATTGTTGACACAATCCTCAGCTAAGTCCATACCCATCCGTTCGTAACTGATCGATGGGTTTTCTCTCCGCCATTGCTCCGGTTCGGAAAATATCCCGAGAACAAATACCCTACCAGATAATTCTGAAGGAATCTTCCCTCTAATGTAATCACCTCGATTTTCGTTCTTATCGAAGTCAACCAGTAATACAATACTTCTTTCTGGAAACCGTCTTATTTGGACAACAAGATTTTCAAATTCTTCGACCACATTACCCCAACCTCCTGCGTTCGGTAAAATTTGAATAGCGTGCTCATTGAGTTTTGGATGATTATGAAATCCATTTGCAATTTGACGATTAGCATCATCCTCAGGTATCACCAGAAGGTGTGGTCGATATTTGTTCACGCTCATGGTTCAAGGTCCCCGGTAATCAGGGAATTGATAAGATTTCCCTTGTGGGATATATCGCAAAGTAATCTGATTAGGGTTGGCTCCAGATGGCTACTCCTTCCCAGTATAAAAGTGTTTTCATCAGAAAATTTTCTTACCACTTCTGCATTATGGGAGGTTAACAAAATTTGACCACCACGCTGAAATGAACGTCGCAACGATACAATGAAATGCCCGATATCTGATAGAGAAAGATAATTGTCGGGCTCATCCCAAAAGCAAAAAATTGGGCCGTATCGTCTGTTAGCGGCTAAAACAAGGGCGCAGAGGAAAAAACACTTTTCGCCATCGGAGAGCCTCTTGAAATCAACACTAAAATAGGCGCTATCTTTCTCAAAGCTTATCTTCATGCTCCTGGAATTTTTCCCGATGACCTCATTCTGAACATCGCTAATATCAGGCATGACGTTTCGAAGATATTGGTCGATGTCCGCATAAGCCGCTGGATATCTGCTCAGTAACCCAGAGAACCACTCACCTATATTTGTTCCATCTAATCGCGGCGCTAAGGTGTCGTTACCGGAATTACCATCCATACAAGATGGAATCGGATTTAGGACGATCATATTAGCTAGCCAGTTCCTGAAAATGCGCAGGGGATCGTTAGGCGACTGCTCCTGAATTATGGGGAGGGCGATAAGATGCCAATCTAGTAGAAATTGGGCCTCCCGATTATTTTGAGTACTAAAAAGGGTAATTTGGGCTTCCTTTCTGGAGTAGATTAATTTCTCTTCGACGGAAAGTTTCTCTTCGGCGACTTTGAGTTCTCTGAATTTTTCGGGTAACTCCAAAGCAAGGCTATAATGGTACGAACCCCCATCAAGAATGGCTTCGAGTTCCAGTCGGATAGGAAGGTTTGATCTTCCATAAGAAAAATCATCCGGTTCAATAAGTTCCTTAATCCGGTTAACGCCTCTGCCTATTTGCTGAAACCGTCGCAATACCTCTCCTATCGTCGTTTTTCCTACGCCATTTTTTCCGATCAGCAAGATGGATGGCATCTTATCGATGGTGAGTTCAAAATTCTCTAGGCATCTAAAATTATGAGCGTACAATCTTTTCAACATGATGAAATATAACCTCCAAACAGAAAAGCGCAGCATGAATAACTAAAGGAGAGTTCCTTGCCATTAGCATAGGCAACTCCCGGTTAAAGAACTACCAGATCGGTCAATGCCGCGTAGCGGCATAATGAATTTAGCCGTGGGTTTCAACCCACGGTTGAATTGGGAGATTTTCATCGTCGCGTAGCGACAACTGAATGAACGTGATGATTTTAGACATAAATTTAAATCGTCGCGACGCGACGATCGTAATAAATGACTCTCAACCGTGGGTTGAAACCCACGGCTAAATTCATTACGCCGCTACGCGGTGGTTGGCTCCTGGTAGTTTTTAACCGGGACTTGCCTAAAGGTGCATTAGCGTTAGCACATTCACAACCCTCTTGCCGAGAGAAAGGCAATGAATCTGAATCATATTATCCTCCGGTTGCTGGTCGGACTATTGGGGCTGATTGCCCTCTCATCGGCGGGGGCTATTGATGCCCCTATCTCGCCCTCAGCGGTTAGTCAGAAACAGGTCGCATCAACCCTTGCCGGGTTGGCCGTTCCGTTCGAACAAAATCAGGGACAGATCGATGCTCGGGTGGCTTTTCAGGCCCGAACCTTGGCGGGACCCTTGTTTGTGACCCGTGAAGGGAAATTGGTGTGGAATCTCTCCCCGCGCGTGACGAAGGCAACCATCCCTGCCTGGGCGGTGGTAGAGCGATTCGTGGGTGGTAAGCCTAAACCGACAGGTGATGATTTATCTTCCACCCAAGTGAACTACTTCCACGGTAGCGATCGTTCCCAGTGGCGCAACACTATCCCAACCTGGGAACGGATAAAGCTGG
>CAUYUB010000700.1:0-12935 GCA_963575685.1 Gammaproteobacteria bacterium
GCATCAAATTCTTGAGAGCTACAGGAAATCCATTTTGACTGCGCTGGTGGATGTTGAAAGTGCGTTGGCCTTCAACAGCCGAATGGCGGATCAAGAATCATTGCAGCAACAGGTCCAGGAACAGGCGCAACGGGCGCTCCAGCTCGCGGAAATTCGCTATCGTGAAGGGATCGTCGATTTATTAACGGTACTGGACGCGCAGCGGACACTATTCCAAGCCGAGGACCAACTGGCGCAGGTCCGCTTATCACGGCTGCAGGCCGCCATCGTCTTATTCAAGGCGCTCGGCGGTGGCTGGAAGATGAGCACGCCGCCGCCGAGTGCGACGAATGGATGATGCGCTTGCGATACGCTGATCTTGCTAATTTTTTGAGGTTAAATAAATAGTTTTCCCTCTGCTTCGCCGCGATGATTCGCGTTGTGGCTTTTCTTTCGCCTTTGTTGAGGAGATTCCCATGTCACGCCTTTCCCCCTTAATACGAACGACAGTTTGCGCTTGTGCCTGGTTTACTGCTGTGGCCCTCTGCTTGGCGGCCACACTGGTTCAGGCCAACGAAACTACCAACAAAATCGGCATCACCATGGTTGATATCCCCAGCGGCAGCTTTCTGATGGGTTCCTGCAAGGTCACTGCTGTCATGGAGAAAGAAAACAGGAAACGCGCTTTTCTCGGTAAATCCTGGTTGACCGCCAACTGTGAACATGCCGAGGTTTCCGAAGCGTCCGATGTTGAAACCCCGCAGCACCGCGTAACCGTCCGTGCCTTTCAGATGAGCAAAACCGAAGTCACCGTGGGCCAGTTCAAGCAATTCATTGCCGCTACTGGGCGTAGCAATTTGGTGAACAGTGAATTTATGAAATCCAACGACTACGGCGACAACACACCGGTAGTGCAGGTCAGTTGGGAAGATGCCCAAGCCTTTATCGGCTGGTTGAACAAGACCGACGGTCGTGGTTACCGTCTGCCCAGTGAGGCCGAGTGGGAATACGCCTGCCGTGCCGGCGGCAGAGATAATCACTGCGGCAGCGACAATGTCGATGCGATTGCCTGGTCTAAAGAAAACAGCAGCGGGCATCAACACACGGTAGGAAATAAACAGGCCAATGCTTTCGGCCTATACGATATGAGTGGAAACGCGTGGGAGTGGGTACAAGATTGCTGGCACGATAGTTATCTCGGTGCGCCAAATAACGGCAAAGCTTGGACCACCAAATGCAAAGGTGACGTACGCGGGCTCCGCGGCGGCTCCTGGAGCGGCGAGACCTGGCTCTCCCGCTCCGCCAGCCGCAGCTACAACACACGTAGCAATCGGAACAGCGCCCTCGGTTTTCGTCTCGTCAGGACTCGTTAAACTCTAGACAACCTAATAGCAATCGTTCCTTTCTATGTGTGATAACGCACAGAACGCCTTCTCAGAAAAGAGGATAAGTATCCTGCGTTCCAAGTTCACAATGAGGTTATCACCATGCCGGATAAAGAGAAGCGTGCCCAGTCTCAATACCAATCGCCAGCCCTTGTCCCCCTCGGCGAGATGGCCAAGGGGGCGGGTGCCTGTTCCGCTGGAAGTGGAGATCGAGGAGATTGCACGATGGGGGGGCTTGCGGACAATGCGTGTACCGCCGGCCCGGTAAATAATGGGGGAACTTGCTCGGCCGGTGGTAGTGCAAAACCCACATGCACGAATGGCGCAGCTCCTGGTAAGCATTAGCAGGTTGCCGTCTGTATGGGAATATCGAAACTAGCTATCCTAACTTAACAAAATGAGGTTATTACCATGTCGAATAATGAAAAGAGTGCCCAGTCTACCTACGAATCGCCGGTCCTCGTCCCCCTCGGCGAAATGGCCAAAGGGGCAGGAGCGTGTTCTGCCGGAAGTGGAGACAAAGGCGATTGCACAATGGGTGGGCTTGCAGACAACGCCTGTACGGCCGGCCCAGTAAATAATGGCGGAACTTGCTCGGCCGGTGGTAGTGCCAGCCCCACTTGCACCGGCGGCGCGGCGCCTGGTAGCGGTGATCATCACCAGCACAAGAAATAACCGATTGCACGACGAGTGTTGATTTTCGACCTGTACGATTAGATTTTATCATTACCAGCTCCAATCAGGAATGCCGCTTATGAAGCTCCCAACGCCCATCTCATCGTATTAGAGCACGGCAGGACGCATTTCCACGCTAGCGTGGGAATGGATACTCGTTGTATTAAGGCGAGAAAAATTCTAATCGTACAGGTCGATCTCTGGTAGTAAAAGGTGTGGCGTTATTGCCACAACTCTAAATAATAGGCAGAATCATCCATGAACCGAACCGATAACCCGATTGTAAACCCCATTGTGGTGCTCCGAGAAGAATCCGACGAGTGGGCCATCCTCTTTAACCCTGATACCGCCGATGCGGTCGTCATTAATCCTGTCGGAGTTGCCGTATGGAAAATGATGGATGGCCAGCGACGCTTCAAGGATATCGTTTTAGAGATCAAAACCCGTTTTGCAAATGCTTCCGAGGCGGCCTTTGAAGAGATCGTTGCCTTTGTTGACAAACTGGTTGAACGTAATTATGTCGGCTATGATCTGAAAATCGCGATGGATGACGGAAAAATTGCCGGATAAAACAAAACTGGTGATGCCCATGTTAATGCATACCCCCCGCAGCGTCGACCTTGAAATCACTACGCGCTGCAACCTGCGCTGTCACTACTGTTACTTCTTCAACAACCCAGCGGTAGATTACCGAGAGTTACCTACGGACGAGTGGCTCAAGTTCTTCGATGAACTGGGGGCGCTTGGTGTCATGAAGGTCGTGCTGGCGGGTGGTGAACCCTTTATTCGCGACGATCTGCCGGAACTCCTGGAAGGTATTGTCCGCAACCGGATGCGTTTCTCCTTCCTTTCCAACGGTACCCTGATTGACGACGAGATTGCCGCCTTCATTGCCGGCACCCGTCGTTGCGAGTATGTGCAAGTATCGGTAGATGGTTCCTCGGCAAAGCCACATGATTCCTGTCGCGGCAAGGGTTCTTTCGACCGTGCGATCCGCGGCATTCGCACCCTGCAGCGCCATCAGATCAATACGGCAGTGCGTGTCACTATTCATCGGAATAATGTGAATGATCTGGAAAATATCGCTCACTTTCTTCTCGAAGAACTGAACTTGCCGAGTTTCGGCACCAACTCCGCCGGCTACCTGGGCACCTGTCGCCTGAATGCGGAGGATGTAATGCTGAACGTAGAGGAACGCCAGGTGGCGATGACAACCTTGTTACGCTTGTCGGAGAAATACCCCGACCGTATCTCAGCAACCGCCGGCCCATTATCCGAAGGTCGTACCTGGCACCGGATGGAGCAGGCGCGGGCACAAGGCGCGCCCGCCTTTTCCAATGGGAGTCATCTGACCGGATGCGGCTGTCCCAGCAATAAGCTCACGGTGCGCGCCGATGGTGCCGTCATTCCGTGTTCAATGTTGGCCCACAGCGAATTGGGACGAATCAATCGGGATTCGTTGGCGGGGATTTGGAAAAACAGTCCAGCACTGAACCAACTCCGTAGCCGACATACCATTCCGCTGGACAAGTTTGAATTCTGCGCCGGTTGTTCCTACATCCCTTATTGCACGGGAAACTGCCCAGGGCTGGCCTATACCACCACCGGCCAGGTAGACCATCCCAGCCCGGATGCGTGTTTGCGACGATTCAGTGAGGCCGGAGGCGCCATCGCATGACCGAAAGCGCGTGACAGGATAAGAACTAAACCAGCTTATTCCGTTTTCATTGAGGATAGCAAACCTTGAATAATCCACTGCAACAGGATTTGAAGCATCAATTGGTTCTGATTGACGGGACCCGCTGGGTCATTGTGGCGAGCAATCAAAATGCAGAAGCCATCGTCTCACGACTCAGTGATGCGATGCAGTTATGCGGGGCGACCATGACGGGCACGGGAGAACCGTCTCATCACGGCATCGTCCGTCGTCTTTTCGTCCTGATTGACGCACACAATCCCGACGCATTCCCGGCAAAACTCTATGTGCTGCTACCCGGAGAAGACGAAAGCTGTGTGGTGTGCAGTCTGCGCTCCTTTACTCATAGCGATGGGTTGTATATCCAGCTGGTAGGGCTGTCGTCAATTATTGCCCAGGAAATACAAACCCGCGGAGGAATTCTTCTACATGGTGCGCTCGCTGAAAAAGACGGCATTGGCGTAATTCTGGCCGCACCGGGTGGGACGGGAAAGAGCACTGCCAGCGCACGACTGCCGGCCCCGTGGCATTCGCGTTGCGATGACGCAACCCTGGTGGTACGAGATTCACAAGGAAATTACTGGGCACACCCCTGGCCTACTTGGAGCCGATTCCAAGGGGAAGGAGTAGGTGGCTCTTGGGATGTACAAAAAGCGGTCCCGCTCAAGGGCATCTTCTTTTTGTCACAAGCACTCGATGACCGTGTGGAATCGGTAGGCCCAGGCCACGCGGTCAGTATGCTGGTCGAGTGCGCGGGACAGACCCCACAGATCATGACGCGGGGGGTGAGTAAGGAAGAGGCCAGCGTACTACACCTGGAACGGTTTAATAACCTGTGCGCCTTGGCGCGAGTTATACCCACCCATGTACTTCACCTCAGTTTAACCGGCACCTTCTGGCAACAGATTGACCAGATGCTGGAGAGAAGCTCTGCGACCAGGGATTTACGCCGCAAACGCGAGCAGCCGGTGAGCCATCAAATCGCATAACGAGGTTAATCCATCGATCGGTGGATGGGATCCGCAGGGAGGCATTCTATATTCGCGCCGGGGCTTTTTTTGTCCTTCGTTGTTGAGGAAACTCCCATGCCTTACCTTCCACCCTTGATGCGAGCCTTGATGCGAGCGGTTATTTGTGCTTGTCCCTGGCTCACTGCCATTTTCTTTGGTTTGGCGGCCGCACTGGCCCAGGCGGACGAAATCAACAAAATCGGCATCACCATGGTTAATATCCCTGCGGGTAGATTCGCCATGGGCTCGTGCAAGGGCGCTGAATTGATCTCTCCTAATATCGAGGAAAACAAAAAACGTGCCTTCCTGGATCAGTCGCCCATCCCTGACGTTGAGACCACTTGCCTGGTTGGCAAAGTGGGCACCAATGTGGAAAGCAACGAAACCCCGCAACACTACGTGAACGTCTCTGCCTTTCGGATGGGCAAGACGGAAGTCACTCTCGGCCAATTCAAGAAATTTCTCATCGGCGCGGAACGCACCGAGTTGGCGGATGGCAACTTCATGAAATACAACACCTACGACGACGATGCGCCGGTGGTGGATGTTAGCTGGAACGACGCGGAGGCCTTCATTGCCTGGCTGAATAAGATCGACGGCGGCGGTTATCGTTTGCCCAGCGAAGCGGAATGGGAATACGCCTGTCGCGCCGGCAGCAACGAAACTTACTGCGGCAGCAACAATATTGATGCGGTTGCCTGGTATGCCGGCAATAGTAACGGACATCAGCACCCAGTCGGCGCCAAACAGGCCAATGCCTTCGGCCTATACGATATGAGCGGAAACGTTTGGGAATGGGTACAAGGCTGTTGGCACAATAGTTATGACGGCGCTCCAACCGACGGCAGTGTCTGGACCAGTGGCTGTACCAATGATGATCGCGTGCTGCGTAGCGGCTCCTGGGACAATATCGCCAGGGGTACCCGCGCCGCCTCACGGAGCAATCTCACCCCCGATTTTCGGAGCAATAGTAGCGGCTTCCGTATCGCCAGATCGCGCTAGACGCATACGAATAAGGACGGTTCTAGAAGATCGAAGATCCAACGTATTGAGGAATATTCACATGTCTTGCCTTCATCCTTGGCTCACGGCCACGGTCTTCGGCTTGACGATCACACCCATCTTGGCGAATGAAATCAACCAGATCGGCATCGTCATGGTCGATATTCCCGCAGGTAAGTTCGTTATGGGCTCGTGCAAAAACGCTGAACCAACCGCTCTCCAGATTGAGGAAAACAGGAAACGTGCCTTCCTGAATCAGCCCCCCATCCCCACCGTTGAGACTACTTGCCTACTCGGCCGTGCGAGTATCAATGTTGAAAACAACGAAACCCCTCAGCATTATGTAAGTGTCCCAGCCTTTCAAATGGGCAAGACCGAGATCACCTTCGGCCAATTCAATAAATTTCTTACTGGAACAGGGCATACTGATTCTACGGGTAGCAATTTTACGAAATACAATACCTACGACGCAGATGCGCCAGTGGTAAATGTCAGTTGGAACGACGCACAAGCCTTTATTGCCTGGCTAAATCAGACCTACGGTGGGGGTTATCGTCTGCCCAGCGAAGCGGAATGGGAATACGCCTGTCGCGCCGGCAGCAATGAAACCTACTGCGGCAGCAACAATATTGACGCAATTGCCTGGTATGCCGACAACAGTAATGGGCATCAGCACCCGGTAAGCACCAAACAGGGCAATGCCTTCGGTCTCTACGATATGGCGGGAAACGTTTGGGAGTGGGTACAAGGCTGCTGGCACAGTAGTTATGTCGGCGCTCCGACCGACGGCAGTGTCTGGGCCAATAGCTGCACCAATGAGGATCGCGTACTGCGCGGCGGCTCCTGGGACAACCTCGCCAAGGGTAGCCGCGCAGCCTCCCGGAGTAACCTCACGCCCGACTTTCGAAGCAACAGCAGCGGATTTCGTATTGCCAGGACTCGTTAGGATATTTCTATAAAATCAACGTAGTAGACACTTTAACTTTAAGTAGTTACTCGCCTGCGGTGTTATTTCCTATCTTATTTATATGTGTTGTAGCGTACAGAACTCCTTTAAATAAAAGAGGATAAGCATTGCTATAGCTCGTCGAGAAGGTTCTGCTGGTTGCTTTCAACATTTACCCACATAAACCGTCATGCTCGTGAGCACGGTTTTAATTCAGCGAAGTGAGCTCTGTAATGTCAGAGAATGAGAAAAAGACAAAACCTAAATACGAAGCACCAATCGTCACATTCTTAGGAGAGATGGCCCGAGGGGCCGGTAATTGCGTAGCCGGGTCAAGTGTAGGTGGCGGCGGTTATTGCGAGGCAGGACTATTCGCCACAGGAGGCTATTGCTCAGCTGGTGTTACTGTAGGAGGTTATTGCTCGGCAGGTACAATCCCTCTTCCCTCTTGAATGATGCGACTCGTCCCTTTTGCGGAGGTCAGGCGCGTTTTTCCACTAATATAATAATAGGCAGATAATCTATGAACCAAACAGATAGACCAATTGCAAATCCCCTCGTTGTGCTCCAGGAAGAGTTCGATGACTGGGCTATTCTCTTCAACCCCGATACCGCCGCAGCGGTCGGAATTAATCCGATTGGGGTAGCGGTATGGAAAATGATGGACGGAAAGCGACGAGTAAAGGAGATCGTCTTAGAGATCAAAGCCAACTTTGCAGATGCTTCTGTTGCTGCCTTTGAAGAGATTGTCGCCTTTGTTGATAAGCTGGCTGAATATGGTTATGTGGGTTATGAATTGAAGGACAACCATCGGTGACGGAGTAACGCCTATCCTAGTGCCCGGTATTCCTTCTGAGAACCCAAAATGAGATGGTTTGACCCGATTCCCCAGTTCTTTCTTTTGATTGCAGTAGGTTGCTTTGGGGTTATGTTTTCTAATCCCTCCGTCGCAGAATCGAAAAGCAACCCGGAAATACTTACCGGCTATCTATCGGAAAAAGATCTTTCGGATAGTATCGCTTTGATCCCACCGCCACCACTACAGAGTTCAGCCTTTTTTACCGCTGACCAGGAGGCCTATCGCCTAACGCGTAAGTTTCGCGATACGCCCCGCTGGGCACTGGCCGCAGAGGATGCCAATCTTGCCTTTCCAGAAGTGGTAGGAACGTTCTCTTGTGCATTAGGCGCACCGATTACGGAAAAGACAACGCAGCATCTTTATCAGCTTATGCATCGCACCCGGATTGATATTAGCCATGCCATTCAAAAGATGAAAATTCACTATCAACGTATCCGTCCATTCGTCGTAAACAAAGAGGTAAGTTGTACACCGCAAGATGAACCCATGCTCACGAGAAATGGTTCTTTCCCTTCCGGCCATACGGCTACCGGCTGGATGTGGGCGATGATTCTTACCGAGATTGCCCCGGATCACACCGATGCCATTCTGGCACGCGGTTATGCTTTCGGCCACAGTCGTGTAGTTTGCGGGGTGCATTGGCAGAGTGATGTTGATGCGGGCCGCATTATTGCCGATTCAGTGGTTGCTCGATTACACGCAAATCCCACCTTCCGTACTCACCTTGAGATTGCCAAGGTCGAGCTTGCCGCTACTCGTGCCAAGGGACTCAAGCCCACACGCAATTGCCAGGCTGAAGCAGAGGCGTTGTCCTTCCAAGTTCCCAGTATTCCTTGAAGAATTTTTAATCATGCGCTGAATATTTATAGAGTAGCTGCTGTGAGTTAACGATCATAGCCTAAATTGAGCGATTTTTTGTTTTGACTTGGGGGTCCACTATAATGTCGAAAATGAAGTTATTTACCATTGCCCTATTGGCGTTGAGCCAAACCGTCTTTGCCGCCGATCTACCAAGCGCGGGCAGTCAGTTGCAACAGATTCCGCCCACGTTCATTCCGCCAAAAGCAGTTCCAAAGACCCTTGTCGAGCCAAGCAAAGCGCCGGCCGTACCGCCTTCAAGTCAGATGAAAATTCTGGTCAGCTCGTTACGTGTAACCGGGCAAACACTGTATTCAGAAGCCACACTGATCGCCATTATGGGGTTCATTCCGGGTCGCGAACTGACGCTCTCCGATTTGCGCGGCATGGCGTCAAAAATTGCAGAGTTTTACCACAGGAATGGCTATTTCATAGCGCAAGCCTATCTGCCCGCGCAGGAAATCAAGGACGGGATGGTGACGATCGCCGTAATTGAGGGCCACTATGGCAGCGTCACTCTGCGCAACCAGACAAAGCTGTCGAATATACTGGCGAACGAATTGCTCGAAGGCTTGAATCACGGGGACACAATCGCCATCGCCCCGCTTGAGAGCCGCCTCCTGCTACTTTCCGACCTTCCCGGCGTGAATGTGAAATCCAGCCTGGTTCCCGGTGCCTCGGTGGGCGCATCCGACCTAATCGTCGATGTGACTCCAGGCGAGCGCATAACCGGCAGCGTCGAAGCCGATAACGCCGGCAACCGCTACACCGGTGCAAATCGTGTAGGGGCGACGGTGAACATCAATAATCTTGCCGGGTATGGAGATGTCGTGACCCTGCGTGCGCTGACTTCAGGCGCTGGGCTGACTTATGGCCGTGCGTCCTACCAGGGACAATTGGGAAAAACGACGCTGGGGGTCGCCTATACCGCGCTGCAATACCAGTTGGGCGAGGAGTTTGAGAGCCTACATGCTAACGGCACGGCCCAGATCGCTAGCATCTACGGCAGCTATCCGCTAATCCGCTCGCGCAACACCAACCTGTACGTCCTAGTTGATTTTGATGCCAAGTCCTTTCAGGACAAGGAGGACTTAACTTCAACCGTCACTGACAAGAATGCCCAGGTCCTGATGACGAGCTTGTATGGCAACCACCGTGACAGTTTCGGTGGTGGCGGGTTAAGCACTTATTCGCTCACCCTAACTTTCGGTCACCTCGACATTCGCACTCCCGCGGCTCGGACCTTCGATACGCTGGGGCCTCAAACTAACGGGAATTACGAGAAACTCGGGTTCCATGCCGCACGGCTGCAGAACGTCACCGAAACGATCTCGCTTTACGGCGTGGTTAACGGGCAGTTTGCCTCGAAGAACCTGGACATCTCGGAAAAGATGGGTCTAGGCGGCGCGTATGCAGTGCGGGCCTATCCCTTAGGCGAAGGCTATGTGGATCGTGGCTATGTAGCAACGCTGGAGGCGAGATTGCTGCTACCGAAGTTTTCGCGGAGCCTGGCCGGGCAGATGCATTTGGTGGGCTTCGCCGATATCGGCATGGGGATCCTTAACGAAAAACCCTGGACAAGCGAACAGAACCGCAGAACGCTGAGCGGTGCGGGGATTGGGCTCACCTGGGCGGACTACAATAATTTTGTGGTGAATGCGTATTGGGCCCACAAGCTGGGCAATGAGGTGGCGACCTCAGCCCCGGATAGGAGCAACCGTTTCTGGATCCAGCTGGTCAAATATTTTTGACGGCAGCATACGTAACGAATATCGACTCGGCATAAGTGTTTTAGGATAACGGGGACACCATGAACCGCATTTACCGATCAATCTGTGACAACAAGACTGACACCTTTGTTGCCATCTCCGAAAACGACAAAAACGACACCAAGAAATCCTCGTTTGGCGCAACCGCAATAGCGCAGGGTGAGCGCTTTGTCCTGAAAGGGCTGGCGTTTTTCCTGATAGTTACGTTCGGTTCAAACGTCCTTGCCCTGCCAACGGGCGGTGCGGTATCAGCGGGCAGCGCGAGCATCGCCAGTAATACTGGCAAGACGACGATCAGCCAGTCGAGCCAAAATGTGGCGATCAACTGGCAGGGCTTCAATATTAGACAGGGAGAAGCAGTCCAGTTCGTGCAGCCCAACAGCAGTTCGGTAGCGCTCAATCGGGTGCTGGGGGCTGATTCTTCGAACATCCTGGGCAACCTGTCGGCCAACGGCAAAGTGTTCCTGGTGAATCCGAACGGCATCCTGTTCGGCAAGGGGGCGCAAGTGAATGTAGGCGGGTTGGTAGCGTCTACCCTCAACATCACCGACAGCGATTTCATGGCGGGCAACTACAATTTTGCCGGTGCGGGCAATGGCACAATCCTCAATCAGGGGTCAATCAACGCCGATGGTGGCTTTATCGCTCTCTTGGGTGCGAACGTTAGTAATGAAGGCGTGATCTCGGCCAAACTCGGCACGGTGGTGCTTGCCGCAGGCAATGCAATGACACTCGACGTGGCCGGAGACGGACTGCTCAATGTCAGCGTGAACCAGGGCGCGGTGAACGCGCTGGTAGGGAATGGCGGCCTGATCCAGGCCGACGGTGGGCAAGTACTGCTGACTGCGCAGTCAGCGGGGACATTGTTGCAGAGCGCGGTGAACAACTCCGGCGTAATCCAGGCGCAGACCATTGAGAACCACAACGGCACAATCAGGCTGCTAGGCGACATGCAAAGCGGTACGGTGAACGTCAATGGCACGCTGATGCCTCCGGCACCGGCATGGGACAAACCGGCGGCAAGGTTACTGTTACCGGGCGGCACATCGGCTTGTTCGGCAGCCACATCAATGCCTCTGGCGACGCAGGCGGCGGGACAGTGTTGGTCGGCGGCGATGGCGCGAACGCTGCGGCATCGACAGGGCGAACGCCAAATGCCGGTGCGACTTATATGAGCGCGGATTCGACGATTAGCGCTGACGCCATCAGTAATGGTAGCGGCGGTAGGGTTGTGCTGTGGGCAAACGACTCGACGCGCGCTTACGGCAGCATTACGGCACGAGGCGGCGCGCGCGGCGGCGACGGTGGCTTGATCGAAACCTCCGGCCACTGGGTGGATGTAGCAGGTATCAATGTCAATGCCAGCGCTCCGAACGGCAACGACGGCGTATGGCTGCTCGACCCCGCCGATGTGACGATCACGGGCGCAGCGACGACCGGCGGAACATTCGCCGGCGGCATCTTCTCGCCGGACCCCAACGCAGATACAGCCAATGTGAATGTCGCCACCATCACAACCGCTCTGGCCTCTGGTACCAACGTCACTATCAACACGGCAAACACCAGCGGAATCGGACATGGCGATATCAGCGTCGACTCGGCGATTAGCTGGACTAAAGCGCCAGGGATCGCGCCCGCATCGACACTGACGTTGACAGCCGTTCGGGACGTGACCGTGAACCAGGCAATTACTGCCACTTGGGGAAATCTGGTCGCGACAGCCGTACGGGATGTAACGTTGTTTGCGCCCGTTACGACGACCAACGGAAGCTTTACCTCGACCGCCGGACGCGATGTAAACATCGTAAAGGATGGCACCCACACGCTTACCGCTGTTACGACGACCGACGGAAACCTGACAACGAACGCCGGACACAATGTAAACATCACGACCGCAGCCCTTACGACGACCAGGGGCAACATTGTTCTGAGTTCCGGCAATGATGCCAGCGGGGCTGGTGCCGTGGTCTTTGCGCCTCTCACCCCTCCAGTTGCCGTCACAGGGCCGGATGCGGCAGTCAAGATTTACAACCCGATCGGAACGACGACGGATTATTCGAGTAACTTCACCTTAACCGGCGGCGCCACGCTGGCCCAATATTCGTTGGTGTTCGCAGTGGGGCCTACAGGACCACAAGGACCAGCAGGACCACCAGGACCGCAAGGACCAGCAGGAGCCACGGGAGCTACGGGAGCTACGGGAGCTACAGGAGTTGCGGGTGTTGCAGGTGCTATAGGCGCTGCAGGCGCTACTGGCGCTGCAGGTGCCGCAGGTCCCATAGGTCCCATAGGTCCCATAGGTCCCGTAGGCGCTACAGGTGCTGCGGGTGCTATAGGCGCTGCGGGCCTTATAGGCCCCATAGGCCCCATAGGTGCCACAGGCGGTATAGGTGCTGCAGGAGCTACAGGTGCCACGGGAGCTACAGGTGATACAGGCGGTATAGGTGCTGTAGGAGCTGTGGGTGCCACGGGAGCTACGGGCGGGATAGGCGCTACGGGAGCTACAGGTGATACGGGTGGCATAGGTGCTACAGGCGCTACAGGCGGTATAGGTGCCACGGGTGCCACGGGAGCTACGGGAGCTACGGGTGGCATGGGCGCTACAGGTGGTGTAGGAGCTACGGGTGCCACGGGAGCTACAGGTGATGCGGGTGGCATAGGTGCCACGGGTGCTACGGGAGCTACGGGCGGTATAGGCGCCACGGGAGCTACAGGTGATACGGGTGGCATAGGTGCTACAGGCGCTACAGGCGGTA
>CAUYUB010000701.1:0-12666 GCA_963575685.1 Gammaproteobacteria bacterium
CGCCAAATACACCGGGCCGGAACGCCGGAAAGCCGAAGGCGCGGAATTGCGCGGGCGGTATGATAAGATGACCCCGGAGCAGAGGGCCGAAGAATTTCGCAAGAGCAATTACCGCATTGACAACCTGGGCCGGGAGATCATCAAGAACAAGCGTTACCTTGCCAGCGATTTAGAGAACAACGTAAACCCCGACCATAAGGGCGTAGTCTACCTGGACATGCGCCGGATGAAAGAGTACAACTCCTTTGGCGGGCAGGACTTCGGCGATGATGTAGTTGCCTGGGTCGCCGATATGGTTGGCAAGCACGGGAAAGAGAACGGCTATTCGGTAAACGATACCGGAGATGAATTCATCATCCGTGTTCGCACACCCGAAGAAGCGGCAGAAGTAGTAAAGACAATCAATAAGGAGCTAGAAAATGTTACCTTTGTCAGACCAGACGGAGAAAGCATTACCGGAGCCAGTCTCCGCTATGGATACGGAGAAAGCGGAGACTTCAACAAAGCCAGAGGCGATGCTGCCGTTGCCCTCCAACGAGCCGGAGAGCGAGAGAAAGCTGCAGCCTCAGGAAAGCCCGTCCAGCCCAAGCCAAAGCCTGAACAACCAGTGGAAAGTGGTAAAGCTGCCGAAGGGGTGGTCGATAAGCAATCCGAAGACATCCTTGCCGAATACAATATTTACCCCGAAGGATACAAACGGGGCATAGATGGATTGCTCAACACCAGCCGGGGCGTAGTAATCAACAAAGAAAGTCATACCCGCATCAGCGAGAACCCGACCTGGTACAAGGACTTGTACAAGAACACCGGTGGTAAGATCACATGGGATAAGATTGACGCCGCCGCCAAAGCAATTCGGGAAGGAAAGGTGGCCGAATACCTGAAACGCAACAAGGGATTTGGGCGGCAGGTTATTAGCACCCTGATGAACGAAGTGGCGCTCGACTATGAGGACGCCGGACAACTGTACCTGTTTGGGCAGAAAGCTAAAGCGTTCGAGATATTCGACAGAAACCAATCCTATTACACCGAGGACTATCTGAGGTCTGGTGGAGTTGACCCGGATAAATTCGTTGATGAATACTTAGCATGGCAACGGTCATTCGATGATACCGAGAACGTCAACACCATCACCGACCTTATCAACGACGGATGGGAAGTAAAGGACGAAACCGGAAAGGTCGTCCCGCTAGAAGACATCACCAAAGCGCATGAAGCCAGCCTGGAAACCAAGCGCACCCAGGCCCGCCAGTGGGTTCACGACAACGTACCCGACTTCAAGCAGGATGAGTATGGCGCTCACCTGAAGGCGTCTGTGAAGAAATACACGGGGCAAGACGTCAAGTCGGTTGATGAACTCACGCCGGAGTTATTGCAGGAGTGGAAACAGAAGCGCAGCAACGAGCCGGTTCACGCCAAAGAGAAAATTGGTAAACAGGCTGAACAGATACGCCAGAACCTTGAAGCCCGTCAGGTTGAATGGGAAGGGCGGCAGTCGTTAGAGAACGCGCTGAGGGATATCGCTCCCAAGCAAGCTGATGACATGCTTGCGATATTCGACAGTCTTGCCGATAACTTCAATCCCGAATTGAAGCGGGAGGAATTTTACCGGCGCATGGGTTGGCAGACGGGCG
Source organism: Gammaproteobacteria bacterium (assembly GCA_963575685.1). Classification (GTDB taxonomy): domain Bacteria; phylum Pseudomonadota; class Gammaproteobacteria; order CAIRSR01; family CAIRSR01; genus CAUYTW01. The sequence goes on from CAUYUB010000701.1 coordinate 1,635, forward strand.
GCGAGTTTGTGGAAGGGGGAGGACTGAAACAACAGAACATCGCCCCGGTCTGGTACTCTCAGCTATCCCGCACCCTTGAACAGAAGATGCCCAACAAGGCCAGCGCCCAACAGGTGAGAGGGATTATCGCTGGAGTTGTGAAAGGCGATGAACTAAAGTGGACAGGCTTTGACGATTGGCTGAACGAACACCCGAACCCGACGAAGGCCGAGGCGTTAGAGTTTCTGCGGCAGAGCAATGTGACGGTGGAAGAAAAGGTACTTGGGAAAGGTAGAACTACCGCTGATATAACCGATGATATAGCAGGAGTTGAGAGAAATCTTGATAACTTGCGTGGTCCAGGTGGTTCAAGGCCGGACACCCCAGAATATCGAGGATTGCTGGAAGAATATAGGAATCTGAAACAGGAGTTAGAAGATTCTAAAGACCGAACCCAATACGCCACCTACACCCTTCCCGGCGGGACGAACTACCGGGAGCTGCTGTTCAAGTTTCCGAAAGAAGCGGTGGGGTTTAAGGTTTACGAAGGATCACAACAGATCGGGCCGGAGTTTAAGACAAATGCAGAAGCGCAGAAATTTGCCGATGACATAATGTTTAGGGATAATAGCCCGTTTTCTGATCTTTCTGTTGTTTCGGTTTCTGCCACTGAAAATTATAATTCTCCCCACTTTGGCAACGAAGGAACCAACCTCCTTGCGCATGTTCGCTTTGACGACCGAGTAGACGCCGATGGAAAGAAGGTGTTATTCGTTGAGGAAGTTCAATCCGATTGGCACCAGGAGGGGAGGGAGAAGGGGTATAACGGACCCGTAAAGGAATATGTAGCGCCAAAGAATTTGCAAGAGTGGGACGATATGGGGTATTACTTTGGCGAATACAATAACAAGTGGGTACTGCACAATCACAACGGAAACCAAGGTATATTCACATATTACAAAGATTCGGTTAGCAGTCTGGACAAGGCTGAAGCGGCGGCGTTGCATGACCTGAAAGTAGTAGGAGATCCCACCTGGGAAAGACAGCAAAGCAAAGGTGTACCACAAGCCCCCTTCTCTAAGACCTGGGACATGCTGGTGATGAAGCGCATGATCCGATGGGCGGCTGAGAACGGGTACGACAAGGTGGCCTGGACGACTGGGAAGATGCAGGCTGATCGGTATAACCTGGCTACGCAAGTAAAGCACATCGCATGGGAATTGAATGACGATGGGACGTACAACATAACCGCACCATTACCAGATGGTAGGCCGGGGATTTACAAAGAGGACTTGAAGATTGGGGAAGTAAAAGATTTAGTAGGCAAGGAAATAACAGACAAGATTTTATCCGGGGAAGGAAGGAAAGACCCGGACCCCGGCTACCGAGATTGGCGGTATTTGGAAGGTGAGGACTTGGCCGTAGGTGGTGCAGGTATGCGCCAATTCTACGACGTCATGCTCCCGTCCAACGTTGACAAGTACATCAAGAAGTGGGGGGCGAAGGTTGGGGAGACAAAGTTAGAATATCAGCGGGGAATGGAACAGGTAGACGGGAAGGCGCAAAAGTGGATGTCGTCCGAAACCGTCCATTCCTTTGACGTAACCCCCACCATGCGGGAAAGCGCGCTTGCAGGGCAACCGCTATTCCAAGACACCGCCGGGACCGTCCACGGCATCACCACCTTCACCGCTGACATGAAAGCGATCATCCGTGCTTATAAGAGCGCCAATATAAGCACCTTCGCGCATGAGCTAATTCACGGCATAACCCCGATGCTGAAACAGGCCGATGCTGATATTATCCGGTCAGAGTGGAAGCTGATTAGCAAGGTTGACCTGCCCGAAGATTGGCACACCCAGATGACGCCGGCAGGGAAAGAGTTTGCCCCCGTGCATACCGAAGTGTACGAGTGGCTATCACGTGCGTATGAGAAATATCTATCCGAAGGCGTTGCGCCGACCTCCAAGCTAGAGGCTGTATTCGCACGGGTGAAAGATTGGATGCTCCAGGTTTACCAGAAGATCAAGGGCAGCGAGATAGACGTACCTCTGAGCGACACCATGCGGGCGAAGTTTGCCGAGTGGATGGGGAAGGAAAGGACAGCACCCCAACCCTGGCAAATGACTATTAGAGAACTAATAGCCTTGCCCGAAAACAAGACGGTATTCGAGGCAACAAAAAAGCGAATTATAGAAGATGCTAGATACGACTACGCAGAAGCAAAAGCGGGAAACGACCCGGAAATGCTTGCGATTATGGAGCAAAGATACAAAGATACCCTTGCTGGAAATTATGACGAGTTACAAACGCAAAGATTTGAAGCGGAATTCGGTCATATAGACTCTGTCACAAACGCCGCTTCAGAAGGGAAACTGATTCCACCAGAAGTTCAGGCCGAATATCCTGGGATAGACTATCTGGCTCCCGTCACTACCGCCTGGAACGAGACGCAGACTTTCTCCAAGATGAAAAACGGGCAAACTGTCATGTTCGGAGCGGGAGAAGATAGCCCGCTGTTTAGCGGTACACCCGAAACGGTAAAAGCAGAGGTATTCAAGCCCGCCGAGGCCGCCCCGCAGGATGCGCTATTCAATATGCGAGAGCAGGTGAAGGGGATTGAGGCGAAGAAAGCGCCGGATGCGGGGACGCTGCCGATTGAGAAGATCATACAGGTGGAAGTAAACCCGCTTATTGTAAAGTTTGAGAAAAGTATTACAAACAAAGAGGGTGAAGTAATATCGGGCTTAATGTGGCAAAAATATTCAGGAGATAGCAATGCCACCTTGCGCCAGCAGTTAATTGAAGCGTTCACAGGCGAAAAGATTACAAAGAGTAAAGCGGGAATTACCGTCCTTGAAAAGACATACAAGACATGGAAAGCGGGGCAAACCGTATCGAAGCAACCCTCTGCGCCTAAACTATTATTCCAGCGAAACGTCAACCCCAACCCGCCTGGAGCCGCCGATAGCGTTCTGGGTGACAGTGCCCGCATGACCGAACCGCCAGTGGCACAGACCTTGCTCGAAGGCTATCTAAAGCACATGGCCCCCACGCTCCGCAAGGTGGAACAGTACCACAGCAACAAATCCAACTGGACACCCGCCGAAGTTGGAAAGCTGCCGAAAGAGGGACAAGCCGCAGTCCGGCGGGCATTGGGTGGGATATACACCAACCTTGCCGATACCCGCATGGGCGCAGTGAAATGGGCAGAGGGGCGGCGCAATTTCGCCTTACTGGATTACACCAATCGCACCGGGTTCGATAACCTCTTTGGCGGGATATTCCCATACCAATATTGGTATACCCGATCCGCTATGAATTGGGCCTTGCGAGCCATCGACAAGCCAAGCATCTACGCCAACTATTACCGGCTAAAGCGCATGGGAGAACGGGAACAACAGCGGGAAGGATACCCCACCAGGCTAAAAGGGAAGATGGGTTTCCCGGCGGCGTTCTTACCCGAAGGATGGGGAGATACCATCTTTGCAGACCCATTACGCCAGACCTTCCCATTTGCTCAAATGCTGCGCCCGTTCGAGAACATGACCCAAACCAAGATTTACAACGAGCGCCGGGCCGAAGGGATATTACAACAGATGGTGGAAAGCGGACAGGTAGACCAGTACTCCGCTGACCAAGCTTTACAGACCAAGACCGGGCCACTGTGGGAAAGGGCAATCAATCAAGCTGAATTGGAGCGAGATCCAGGCTTAGGCTCACTTGCGAACCCGATGGGCGGCGGGGGCGGCGATACTGTCAATCCGCTAATCAAGGGCGTGGATGCTATGTTCTCCGTGTTAGGTCCATCCTTGCCAATCTCGATAGCATGGCAGGCTATGACCGGACGGGGAGATCACATATCCAAGATGCCCGTCAGCAAGTTTATCAAGGCGGCGACCGGATGGGACGTGGAAGGCGCAGCCCGTAAAGCCGTTGGCGCAAGCGAAAACGATGTATTGGAAACATACGCCATTGACAAAGCAATCTCAGACCTGGCGGGAGAAGGTGTAATTACCGCCGCCGATGCCAAGAAAGCTATGATCGAACGGCGCGGCAAAGCCTGGGAACAGGCGCTGCAGAGGGCGCAAGGCGTATCCAGCTTCAAGTACTTTGGTTCACTGGTCGGAGCAGACATCTTCCCTGAAGGCGAAAAGAAGATGCGGGAATTGAAACTAGAGTACGACAAAGCCCGCCAGAACAAAGCCACTAAGGAAAAGTTTTGGGAGGACCACCCCGAATACAGCGTGAGGATTGACCAATTCAACACGCCAGAGGAAAGGTTACACTACTTCCTGATAGGCCAGGTATGGGATAAATACGGACAGCTCACCAGCCCGGAGAAGAAGAACGCCAGCGCCCAATTTGGCGAGATGTTTACTCAGAATTTCTTGGACAGCAAGACCAGGGCCTACGGAACGATCGACAACGACACGCTTGCTTATTGGGCCAAGACATTAGGGGCTCAACTGCCAAGCACCGCAACACCCGCAGAAGGAGCGGGCGGGAACATCCAATTACCCGCCGCCGTGCGCCCGCTGATGCAGCAGTATGAAGCTGAGAAGAAAAAGAAATTTCCGAACCTCGATGAAGTATCGGCTATGTTCTATTCGTTGCCCGCAGGAGCCCAGGACAAGAAACAGTTTCCAATCATGGCCGAATACGACAAATGGAAAAATCGCCAGCTTGCCGACCATCCGGCCTTGACCCAATACCTAACCAGCGACCAGAGCGAATTGTTTGGCTTGCCGGTTCAGTTGCAAGGGATTGTGTACCAGTACAGGGCGCTCCGTGACGAAAACTTCCCGGATATCTTCGAGAAACAGACCAAGTATTTCAGCTACACCGATACTGCACAACGGAGAACATACCTGGAAGCGCACCCGGAACTAGAATCATACTGGACATTCCGCAAACAGTTTGCCGCACAGAACCCGCAAGCCGCCTATTACATCTTAGGGGCTGAGAGTTTAGGCAACCTGTTAGACCCAAGCAAAGCGACCACCAGCAAAGCAACCGGAAAGAAAGGCACGTTTGACAGCGCCCGTCCTCCGCTTCTCACGCAGAGCGAGGTGGCATTGATAAGCCCATCCTTGCGCCGCCAGTTGTGGGCCTACTACAACAAAGGCGATCTATCCCAGGGAGCAATGGACGAATTAGGCCGCTTGCAGGAGATTTGGAAAATGGGCGGCGTACCAAAGGACGTGCTTTTGAGCATGTATCTACGCCCCGCCATTGTGTCAATGTTCATGGGTGGCGGGTAATGTATCGGTTGTGTTGGCACAATTCTCAAAACATTTTGTGTTTTTGGGATGTTGTGCTAGAATATAATTAGCACGTTACAAAAGGGAGAAAGTGGACAATGGATGAGAACACACCCGTTCAATTTTCGGATGAGGTTGCAGGTGGAGCGCCGGGCAGCGCTAAGGCCGAACTGGAAACGAAATACTTGACCAGGGAAGAACTGCGAGCGGAGTTGGCAGAGTTCAACCGCCAGCAGCAGGGACTAAGGAAGAAGCAAGAGAACCGAATAAAAGAAACCGTCGCCGATTTGCTTGACGCCGCCAGAGAAGGCGGGCAAGAAATCACACCGCAACTGACCCAGGCATTTCAGCGCCGGGCCGAGAAGATGGTGGCGGGCGACGAAAGCGAGCAGGTTCTTACCGAGGTTGCCCAACCAAAGAAAGAGCCAGCCAAGCCGGTTCCTGCACCAGCGGCACATTGGGTGGATTTGGCGATTGCTGACATCACTAAGAAGTTTGGCGTAGAAGTCACCGCAACCGATGAGGGTGCGACCGACTTAGCCGAATTGAAGAAAGAGGGTGATGCCGTCGGCTTTTTAGCCAGGTACCGCGAGATTGCTGCTGCGAAAGCTGAAGTCAAACAGTCCACAGAAAAGGCGCAGGCGCAAGCCAGAGCGCCTATGATGGGGGGCGGGATGCCCGCTAAAAACAACCCCATTGAAAACATAACCGACCCGTCGGAATTAATAAAGATGGGCCTAACCAAATTCAAAAAATAGGAGTGAGCTGCTATGGCTTACACATTAGCTCAGCTCGCCAAGATCGAAGAACAGCCTCTAAAAAAGGGGATTATGGAGAACATGATCCGCGACTCGAAGATTCAGGAAGTCCTTCCCTGGACGAATGTCAACAGCCTGCAATCCGTCGCTGTGCGTGTTCGCACCCTCCCCACCGGCGGGGCCTTCCGTAAAATCGGCGGGACCTACACCGAAACAACCGACGGCGACGTCGAGCAGGTTTGGGAGTCTGTCTACATCTTTGGCGGGGAACTTAAGTTTGACCGCATCTTCGATAAGGTCAGCAACGTAATCGTTGACCCGAAGACCCAACAGACCCAATTAAAATTGAAGTCAATGGCCCTGGACTTCAACAACTACTTTATCAATGGCGACCATGCTACCGACGTTGACGGCTTTGAGGGATTGAAGAAACGTGTTTCCGGAATGCCCTCTCGCCAGCTTATCGCTGCCGCCGCCTCTACAACTACGGCCAACCCTACTTCATCAGCGAACGCCGCCCGGTCTTTCCTCGACAAGTGGGAAACTGCCTGGTATCGCTGCAATGGTGGCGATGTAAATGCCATCTTTATGAACGAGGCCATGTATCTTGGATTTGCCGGGGTACTTCGGTACGTTGGTGCTGCGGGCGGTAACTTGCTCGACGTAACCAAAGACTCGTTTGACCGGCAGATTCTCACCTATCGCGGCGCACCCTTTATCGACATGGGCCTGAAGAAAGATCAGTCCACCGAGATTATCGGGGTGGCTGAAACCGACTCGACCGGGGGTGATGCCGACCGTACCAGCGTTTACTTTGCGTCCTTCAATACCGAAAACGGCGTGACTGGTATCCAGTTGGGTGGAATGGATGTTATACCCTTACAGGAGTCCTTCCAGGGTCCATACACTGGCATTCGCATCGAGTGGCCTGTCGGCCTGGCCTCCTTTGGTTCGTACGGGATTACCCGCCTGTACAACGTATTCGACCCCGCCAAGTGGTCGTAAAGGAGAAATGACATGTCACCTTTAGCTGATGCCTCCCTCGTTTTCCACCCTGCAACCGACACCGCCAACAACTTCCTTGCGATCGACAGCGCCGACCTGCATATCTGGTCAGAGCAAATCGAGATCGAAGGAACGCCCCTAACCGGGCTTGCGTTGCGCGTGAATGTCTCCACCGGAACCGGAACCTCCCCTCACCTCACCGTTGAGTTGTGGGGAACCACGACCACCACCGCCCCGACCTCAGCCCGCGTTGTAACCGATGCGGGTATGCGGATGCTTGTTAGCCAGACCTTCTTGGAACTGGCGACCGCCAGTGGCGAGTATGTTGAATACATCCTCCCCTTCTGCGATCCCGAAATCCGCGCCCTGAAAGCTGTTGTCGAACTGACCGGCACGACCGCCACCGCCGCCCTGACTTTGGCTTCTGTTGAAGTTGCCATCGTTCAGAACGTTGGTACCAACTGGTCACGGGCCGTCAACTTCCACTAACCTACCGAGGGGGGAGGGACAATCCCTCCCCCCTTACCCGGCGGGAGACTATGGACCCCAAAAAAGAACAGAAGTTACCAAAGGCTGTAATCACAGAGGACAGCGAATTTGCCTATCCTGAATACGAGGATTGGTACGAGCGGCACCCTGAAGATCGAACCGTCTACACCCCAAAGGTGGACGAATCCAAACCCTTAGAGAAAGGTAAAGAGTGACAGACAACCAGCTTGCCCATGAGTATAAACCGCGCTCCGTCGCTATCGTCGGCTACTCCAACATAAACTTGAAGTATGCCAAAGAAAGCAAGGCCGATGAACTTTGGACAATGAACCACCATGTTTTTTTGCAAGAAAGGATGGACGCAGACAAGCGAGATATTTTCCGCTGCGACCGATTGTTTGAACTGCACCGACCGGAATGGTTTACCCGGAAAGAAATTCCAGACGCCCTGTTGTACCGTAAGTGGCTTCAGGAGAAAAAGGAATTCCCGATTTACATGCTGGACCAGATGGATGAATTCCCATCTTGCGTGAAATTCCAGCGTGACATCCTGAAGAAAGAATTATTTAGCCACCTATGGCGGGGCGACCAGAACGAGGTGGAATATTACACCTCCAGCGTGTGCATGATGATTGCCTTCGCTATTCATTTGGGCGTAGAACGGATTGAATTCTACGGGGTGGAAGCCCTGACAGACACCGAATACGCCGACCAGAAACCAGGCATTGAATTCATGCAAGGGTTTGCAATGGGGCGGGGGATTGATATTGTCCTTCACCCAACTTGCGCTCTGCTCAATGCCCAGGTGTACGGGTATGAAGGCGTCCCGCATATCGTCCACGACCGCCTGGACGCATTGATCGTTCACTACAAGAAACTTTTAGAAGAAGCAGACGCCAACGCCAACAAGATCGTAGCCGCCTTCAATTCCGGAAAAGAAACGGACAACAACAAGGCTATGGATGCCGTTGATTGGAAGCACATGTACGGCGGGGCGGTCAACGCAATAACCATCTTGCAGAATGAGCATGACGCCTACGTAAGCGCCCAATTCCTCGAAGAAAAATACCGCCTTTACAAGAATGAGGAAGAACAATTTAAGGGAAAGGCAAATATGGCGAAGGCCGAGTCTGAAATCTTAATCAAGCAGAAAAAGAAAGACGAAGCCAAAAAGGTATGGGACAGGTATCAGCATGATCGAAGTGTAATGATGGCCTTTTCCGGCGCTATTCAGGTTCTAAAGAAACTGCGAGACGAGTGCCGCCTGATGAAGCCAGATCACTATCTGACAAAGTTGATTGTGGAGTAGTCATGGCAAAGTATCTGTACGGGTGTGATAACCCCGATCACGAAAGGTGGTGGATAAGTCACGGAATGACGGAGATGGTAAGGGTTATTTGCCCCCGTTGTGACCCGAACAGCCGGGAAAAGAAATACATGCACCGTATCCCTCAGCCGTTCAGGTTCTACCAAAACCCCGGCCAGTTGCTTCTAGACAAACTGGGAGAACGATTCAACGACATGCAAAAGGAAAAGAAATATGGTATCAAAAGGAAACACGCAAGGGGCGAACCAATCTAACATCAACTTCACAAAAGAAGAACTGATGGACGAAATCAAGCGCCTCACCGATGTGGTTTCGGAATTGCAAGACCAGATCAACAAGCAAGCTGCCAGCGCCCATTCTGGACGAAAGGGCTGGATGATATCTACGCCCAACCCGGCCTACACTGGAACTACTGCCGGGGTGTACTTCGAGAACGGACACGCTTTTGTATCGGCTGACCTGGTAGACGCTCGCAAGAAGGTTTCTATCCTTACCCACGACTTCGGTTATAGCGCCACCGAAACGATGGACGGGCAGGAAATCAAGGCACCGCCATCAAAGAAGCAAACCATATTTGAAGCGGGAGCAACCCCGCAACAGATGAACTAGGAGCCTTGTGAAAATCCACAAGATGCGCCAGAACTTGCAGGAGAAACTTACCACATGCCCGATATGCGGGGGTGAGGATATTCCCGCTTTCTTTCTTGCTCGTGTTGAAGGATATCAGGGACACCTTTCTTATGCCAACTGCCAGGACTGCGGCCAGTTATTTCTAAATCCCCGCCTGGGTGATAATCAACTGAAGGACTACTACCAGGGCGACTACCGCAATCGTCTATTGGGGCCGACTGGCGTAACTCCGCAAGATGAAACCGCACAACGCCTACGGGCCTCATTGCAAGCGCAAGTTGCGAACGCCTGGGGTGTTATCCCGTACAATGTATTGGATGTAGGGTGCGGTTCTGGATACCTGTTATGGGAGTGGGAAAAGAGGGGGGCGAAATGCACAGGGGTAGAACCGGATACCAGGTGTCATCAACGAACACCAGCCAGCCGATACAAGATAAGTACGGATATATCGGAACTCCCCGCTGAAAAGTATGACCTGATTTGCATGAGTCATTCCCTGGAACACATAAACCACCCCAAAGAGTTTCTAGAAGAACTACTGGACAAACATGCCAAGAAAGATACCCAACTTCTGATTGAAGTTCCAAACTCCGAATGTTGCTCAGCGGCTTTTAGAATATCTCACCCGATGGCCTTCACGAGATACACCCTGGAAAAATTATTGGGGCTTGTTGGTTTTAAACTCGACTGCGTTTTCTATCACGCATTAAGCAATACCAAGTTACATCGTTATCTTCTGGTTTTAGCCAGCAAGATCAATTCTGAATAGGAGTAAGACAATGACCACTAAAGCAACTGTAACGATAAGCGCAACCGAGTCTGGAATTATTTATTCCAATCGGAACAGTATAATTCGGTTGGACTTCCCAACCATGACCGGGACCGCAATCACCATCAAGGGAAGTGAAACCGGCGTTTCCTCTGACGGCGTAACCATTGGCGATCAGGACGCATCATTGTCAATCGCCAGCCCAAGCGGACGGTCTGTAACTTTAGCCCCCTTCTTAACCTATGGCTATCAATGTTTACGGCTGGTATCCAATGCTTCAGAGTCCACCCCTCGCCTGATTGACGTTTACCTGCAAGATTACCTGGGGTGAACCATGCGCTATAAACTTGCCGTCCTCCTAACCGTTCTGGTTCTGGTCGTTACCACCTTTGGAGTACAAGCCGGAGATGGGCCGAACGTCATCACCATCGAGCCTTGCTATCTGGTGCAGGGGCCGGGCGGCGAGGTGTACGACTATTGCCCCGCCAAAGATAACAGCATATTCATTCCAATCATCGAGGGCGAATGACAACTCTATTCCAAGTCATGCTGAATGTAGCCCGGATGCTTGACGGAAAATTGGACGGGAAGGCGACCACCAGCACAAGCACAACCGTCCTGAACATCTACGGCGGGGCGCAGGTGGAACCGGACGATTGGTTCAATGGCGGCGTGTTATTCAATTCCACCCGCAGCCTTAGCGCAACCATTACCGACTTTGCCCAGACCGCCGGAACGATTACCACAACCGTAACGATGACCGGGCAGGTCAGCGGGGATACCTTTATTGCTCTCCCGCCGAAGTGGAACC
>CAUYUB010000702.1:0-12579 GCA_963575685.1 Gammaproteobacteria bacterium
ATATTATACCATAAACTGATGTTTCTAACAAAAAACAGGTTTCCGATAATGTCTATTGAATGAGGCGGCCAATATCCTCCCCATTGAGAGGATCATCCAATGACCGCCCCCTTGCCCTCTCCCCTGTGGATTCCCAACCAGTTTCGCGGAGTCCGCGCGGCCATCCTTCAGACAAACCGAACTTCCACCCGGCACACCTCCGGCTACGCCAGGGAATGGGTTTTCAGCCAGTCCCGTAAGGCCGCGTTCATCCGGGTTTGCCAACCCGGACCTGCCGCGCGAAAGATTTCCAGCACGTCCTTATCAATGCGGATGGCGACCTGTTCCTTCTTGCCGCTTCCAGCCGGACGACCGGCGCGGCGTTTGGCAATAGCCGCAAGCATGAGTTCCGTGACATTGGGGGAGTCCTCGTCATCCTCGGGCTCGATCCCCAGCACCGCTTTACGTTGGATCGCTTCCCAATCCGATTGGTCTTCACCGCGTTCGCACGCGGCGCGCATTTCATCAAGCGTCATGGAAGTCATTTGCGAGCCATTCAGGGTAGGCACCTCTTTCTTTGCGCTTTGCAGGGCGGAAACTGATGATGTGTGGTGTGTCTCCGGGAAGATAGACCACGGTCAACACCGTCAGCAGGTCGAACACATAGGCGAAGAATTGTTGGCGACACTCGCCATTGCGCTCAGTCTCGATGTCCATGCGATAAGGGCTTTCAAGCACCAGGCCCGCCCGAATGAAATCAAGCTGGTGCTTGGCAAGATTTGCCTGCCGCTTGCTTTCTTGCCAGGTGTATTTCGTATTCATGACAATAATTGTATATGCGTTTATTGGTGGCGTCAAAGGATCTCGCGCCCCTTGACTCCGCTCCTCCCCTGTGTCTACCCTCCTCCCGTTGTTGTCGCCCCCCATGGGCGGCCCAGGTTTCGCAGCCTGGAATACACTGGCGCACCAGCGCCAATCGTTCGTGATGCGGCGCTTTTTTTGTGCTCGCATCTACCCTCTATGGCGGTGGACTGCGCAGGGAGACCGCGAGGTCTGCCGGTTCCAGTGTGCCGGTCTGCGAACCCTACGCAGTTCACTGCCACCTTTCTTCCGTTTCGCAGCGGATCAGGTGGCTCCCCTAATTCACACTGGAGCCATACCCCCATGTCTTCTCCCTCCCAGGGCGCAATTGCGTCCAACGCCCCCTTTTTCCCCAAGCATTTTGAAGGCCATTCGGATGACGGCATTACTCTTACCGAGATTCGCCAGATTGCCGACGACGATATCGTATTGTCACAATCTACTATCGATAAGATTTTCTCTAATCCCCCCTCAGTAAACCAGCCCTCCTCTAAATCCATTCCCAAGTATTGCATCCAGAGCGCCATGGAGAGGGCCAATGAATCCTCGATTGCCTCCTATGCCCTAGCTTGTATTGGCCTAGAGATGATTAGCAACAGAGGATGCATGTCCAAGGGGTTTCCACCCGGAAAGTAGAGACGGTGTTACACAATTTCCTGGACGCCCGCTATGAACAAAACCTTCCCGAAGGCTTTTCCGTGTTTAACTATCCACCCGCACATCGCATCCGGCTACGCACCACCAATGGCCTAGAACGCATCAACCGTGAAATCAAACGCAGAACGCGCGTCGCTTCCATTTTTCCCAATCCGGCTTCCTGTCTGCGTTTGGTTTCCGCCTTGCTTGTCGAATTCGACGAGGAATGGATGGCAGGGAAAATTTACCTGAACCTCAACCCTTAACTACCCATCCCAGAAGAGGCTATTTGCAAATTTTACAGAAAAGAAGTTGCTCTATCGGAGGGTAAACCAGATGCTCAGGACTTGCGCTACCGCCCACTACCCCTATGATGCGTCGTCTCCATTCTATGCACGCGAGAAAGTGAGGTTCTTATGGTTAAAGTCGGCATCGTCGGCGGTACTGGTTACACCGGGGTAGAACTGCTACGGTTATTGGTGGCCCATCCTGAAGCCCGGATCGAGGTAATCACCTCCCGTTCCGAGACCGGCATGGCAATAGCGGACCTCTTCCCCAACCTGCGCGGGAAGAGCGTACTGCGCTTCACTGAGCCTGACGAGAAGGCCCTGGCTGGCTGTGAGGTCGTCTTCTTCGCCACCCCTAATGGTACGGCGATGGGCATGGCTCGTGAGCTACTGGCCCAGGGAGTGCGCATCATCGATCTTGCCGCCGATTTCCGCCTCACGAACCCAGAGGTATGGCAGCGCTGGTATGGTATCCCGCACGCCTGCCCGGAACTGCTCGCGGAGGCAATCTATGGCCTGCCGGAGGTGAACCGCGAGACCATACGTGGGGCACGTCTGGTGGCTAATCCAGGTTGTTACCCCACGGCGGTTCAACTCGGCTTCTTGCCTCTTGTGGAAAAAGGGTTGGTAGATTCCCAACGACTTATCGCCGATGCCAAGTCGGGGGTGAGCGGGGCCGGCCGCAAAGCCACGGTGGGAAGCTTGTTGTGCGAAGCCACAGAGAGCCTCAAAGCCTACGCCGTGGCCGGACATCGCCATCTCCCCGAGATCCTCCAGGGCCTCGACCGAGCTGCGGCGGGAGTACCGCTTGGGCTTACCTTCGTACCCCACCTGACCCCCATGGTCCGTGGTATCCATGCCACGCTCTATGCCGTCTTACGGGATCCGTCGGCGGTGGACCTACAGGCCCTTTATGAGGACCGTTATGCCGACGAACCATTTGTCGATGTGATGCCGATAGGTAGCCATCCCGAAACCCGAAGCGTACGTGGAGCCAATACCTGCCGCTTGGCTATCCACCAACCACAGGGAGGGGATACCGTGGTGGTACTTGCCGTCATCGACAATCTCGTCAAAGGCGCCGCCGGTCAGGCAGTCCAAAATATGAATCTGATGTTTGGTCTGCCTGAAACCTTAGGGCTGGAAGGCATCGCCCTACTGCCTTGAGTCGTCACGAAAAACCAGAGGGAGGCTACGCGATTCCCCTGGTTCCGGCTGACTTTTCCCTTAATCTTGAAGAAACGTTACGGGTAGTTGTCGGGCTAAAACCCTTAGCTCCCCCAAGACTTTACTGGTTTTCCGAATCAGTAAATTGTTGACGGCTTTAATAGGTATAGGTACCATCCTAGTAAAATATTGTCGCCTATTAGCGGCGGAAAATCTTACGAGACCCGATCCATGAAAACCACGACGACCCAAGCTGACCCATCCTCTCCCATCCTGTTCACTGATGCCGCCGCCACCAAGGTTCGCGAACTCATTGCGGAAGAAAACAATGACGCATTGATGTTGCGTGTATTCGTCACCGGGGGAGGTTGCTCCGGTTTCCAATATGGATTCACCTTTGATGAGGATATTAATGACGGTGATACTAAGGTCGAAAAAGGTGGAGTAACTCTCCTCATCGACCCCATGAGTTTCCAGTATCTGGTGGGTGCGGAAATCGACTATAGCGAAGACCTGGAGGGTGCCCATTTTGTCATCCGTAACCCCAATGCAGTAACTACCTGCGGCTGCGGGTCTTCTTTCTCCGCTTAATACAGGTAGTTCATGAAACGCCCGACGCTTGCCGAACATTGTTATTCTTCCCGTAACGTCTTTTCCGGCAATCTACTCCAGGTCTATCAAGACGAGGTTGTTCTGCCGGACGGACGGAACGGAGTTCGGGAGTACATCATCCATCCCGGTGCGGTGGTAGTGATTCCTTGGCTTCCCGAAAGGCGATTGGTCTTGGAGCGTCAATACCGACACCCATTAAAACGGGAGTTCCTAGAACTACCCGCCGGCAAACTCACCCCGGGCGAAGATCCTTTGGCGGCAGCGCAACGGGAACTCTTGGAGGAAACGGGTTACTCCGCTACCCGTTGGCATCTGCTCTGCCGTATCCATCCCTGCATTGGCTACGCCAATGAAGAGATGTTCCTCTACATGGCCGAAGAGCTGACCCTGACCCGCCCCAACTGGGACGAAGACGAGCTGATTGAAGTGGTAGAACTGCCCCTTGATGCCGCCATGGAGGGTATCCGTACCGGATTAATTACCGACGCCAAAACCGTTGTCGGTTTATTTTGGGCGGAAAAATGGGTTCGACAAGAGTGGGTTTTGGAGGGCTAAACGACAGGGCAGGATAGAAAATGAACGAGAGAACCAGGAAACTTTAATAGTTTCTACCCTATCCCACTTAGCACTCTCCACAAGAGAGTGCTAAGATAGGGTGGATTGAAAGGAGGAATCCCCCATGACTACCGCGCTGCAAAGATTCGATCTCGCCCTTCCCACGGGCAGCCTCGAAGTTTATACACAGGCAGTGAATGCTATCCCTATATTGAGCGCCGGCGAAGAGCGCGAGCTGGCGATCCGTCTCCGTGACCATAACGATCTGGACGCCGCGCGGCGCCTCATTCTCGCTCACCTCCGCTTTGTCATACACATTGCGCGGGGCTATAGCGGTTACGGTCTTCCTCAGGCCGACCTCATCCAAGAAGGTAATATCGGCCTGATGAAGGCGGTACGGCGTTTCAACCCTGATCTCGGGGTACGGCTGGTCTCCTTTGCCGTCCATTGGATCCGTGCTGAAATCCATGAATTCATCCTACGCAACTGGCGTATCGTCAAAGTAGCGACGACCAAAGCCCAGCGTAAACTCTTCTTCCACTTGCGAAGCGCCAAAAAGCGTCTGGGCTGGTTCAATCGCGACGAGGTCCAAACCGTAGCCAATGAGCTGGGGGTCAGTCCAGAAGCAGTCGTAGAGATGGAGAAACGTATGACCGGCCACGACCTCAGCTTTGAGGGCGAGGTAGACGGGGATGATGACGATGCCCCTCCGGCACCAGCGGCCTATCTGCAAGACACGCGAATGGACCCGGCAACCGTGCTCGAACGGGAGGATTGGGAAAATCATGAGCAGACGCGTCTTGACCATGCTCTAGCGCGTCTTGACCACCGCAGCCGCGATATTCTGCAACGGCGTTGGCTCAATGACGAGAAGGCGACCTTGCAGGAACTGGCCGACCACTATCAGGTATCCGCGGAACGTATCCGCCAGATCGAGAAGGGAGCCCTGAAAAATCTCCGGACGGCACTTACGGTCTGACCATACGTATGGCTGGTGGGTAATAATCCGCCCTCGTTCCCCGCTCTCGCCGAGCGGGGAACGAAACTATCTCCCCAACGAATACCTAAAGGATAATCAAGGACCAGCACTTCCTTCCCCCATCCCCAGGCACTGGGCGGAAGAGTGGATGTGCTGCGCGATTCGTTGCTCCGCAAGATCGCAGATATCACATTTTCTGCAAGCAGGCGTCTTCCGGGTCGGTAAGGGTAAGGCGCAGATGAGCGGTGCTCTGATCTCCGCAATAAGATCGGCAGCGGCAGGATTTTCGGTTAAAATGTTTTCCAATTTGGCAACCAATTCTTCCAACAAAGTTTCGATATCTTGGCAGTGTTCACGCTGCTTGGCAGCTTGAACAAAGCCATTGAGACAATCGACCAGCGCCCGGTTCTTTTGGTCGATGCCAGTCTCACCGGTGAGGTAACGGCTTTTCCAGCGTAGCGTTTTCATTACAACCTCATGGGAATACAATTGGAGGTGGTTGGCAAAGTGTCTGAATAATTATTCCTGATAGGATAGCGCCTAACATCCATCACTGACGATATTTTCAGTGAGCGTACCAAATAATACCACGGCATCTTGTGATTGACAAAAAACCGGCACAATCACTTGCTGTAATGAAATCTCCCTTACAACTCAACTATTTTTGAGAGGTTACGATGAGAAGAAGCGTAATAGCTATTGCTTTACCCATTGCACTGTTGGCGATGCCAACAGTCCAAGCCAGCGATTTCAGCGGTATCTATATCACCGGAAAGCTGGGCATAAATAATTCTCAGATGTCCGGGATTAATAACACTAACAGCAAAAATTCGCCAACCTACGGCTTTGAGGAAGGATATAATTGGGATAAAAGTGGCTTTTTGGTCGGTGTCGATTTCTTCCTCGATATGAATCAGAAAACAACGCATACTCTTGTCGGGTCTCCAGATTTAAACTATGGCAGCAACGCTATGGGGTTGGACGCCAAGCTTGGCTTGCCCATCACCAATCTGATGCCCTATGTAAAACTGGGATTGACCAGAATCACCGGAATGGGCGTATACCCTGTCACCAAATTTAAATACGGAGTCGATCTCCATCTTGGTTTAGGTTTAGAGTATAAACTTTCACCCACCTGGAGCGCCGTCGGTGAGTTGACAAAGGCCACCAATAAAGCCGATAGCGATAAGCTGAGCAACGAGAATTTCACGCTTGGCATAACTTACTATTTGGGTGCCCCCTAACCCACCGTTCGACCCATGCCTCCCATTCCCACCCTTAGCCTTATTACTGTCTTACTCTCCGGCTGCGCGGGGGTTAATAGCGGTGATCCGTGGGGGGCATGGGTCCTGTACCAATCCGAACAGTGCCCCGATCCAGATATCCCTGCCGGTATTACTTGGATCGGTGACGCGGAAACCTTTGCGACCTTCTACGCGAAATCCCGCCGATTACACCCGGCATTACCACGCAATCCAGCGTTGGATTTTACCCGACAGGGAGCTGTGGTGGTGCGCATGGGCTCCCAGCCCACGACAGGCTACAACCTGACCCTGTTGGGCACAGAATTGGGAGATGAGACATTACTGATACGAGTGGAACAACAATCACCGCTTCCCGGTACCCGAACCAAGCGAGCGGTTACTGCACCCTGTCTGGTGCTGGGTCTCCCTCGAGTCCCCCAGGTGGTGGTGGAAGACATGACCGGCCAAAAACTGGGGACGATTACTCCGGGTCAGTAATCCCGTTCGTCGATCCATGCCATCTGGATGGCTTCGAGGACCTTTTCTCCCCCGCGTTGGTGATCGTCGGAAAAATCGGGTAGATCCACTACCCAATTATGGAGATCGGTAAACCGTACCCGACGCGGATCCACCTCGGGGTGGGCCTCGTCAAGAGCAATGGCAATATCCTGCACATCAACCCATTTCATGAGCAACTCGTCGTTGGTTGGAACTACCGGTGGGATTCAGAGACCATATTGAGGGTATAGCGGGGAATCTCGATGACGAGGTCTTGTTTACCAATTCGGACCTGGCAGCTCAGGCGTGATTCCGGTTCCAGACCCCAAGCCTTATCCAAAAGGTCTTCTTCCTGTTCTTCGGCGGGTGGCAGCGACTCAAAACCCTCACGCACGATGACGTGGCAGGTGGTGCAGGCGCAAGACTTCTCGCAAGCGTGTTCCAATTCCACCCCGCCCTCAGCCGCCGCATTGATCAGGAGGGTTCCAGGGGAAGCTTCGACTACCGCGCCTTCCGGGCAGATCTCCTCATGAGGCAAAAAAATCAAGTGGGTCATGATTAGCCCTCACTGAATTCTGTCAGCCGATGACCCGTTAGGGCCTTTTTGATACTGCGATTCATCCGTCGCGCGGCAAATTCCTGGCTCACCCGTTCCAGGTGTTCGAGGGCGGCGTGGATGGCGCGGTGGTCCGTACCATTACGCAGATCGGCCAATTCTCCTGCGACGGCATCAATGGCGGCACGCTCGGCGAGCGACAATAGGTCGGCATCCTCCGCCAACGCATGGGCCAACCCCTCCAGCACCCGATCCGCCTCAACTTGCTGTTCACGCAGATTGCGGGCGTCGACATCCTCGCGGGCGTGGTCCATCGAGTCACGCAGCATCCGCTCTACTTCAGCGTCCGTAAGCCCGTAGGACGGTTTCACTTGGACGGAGCTACGTATCCCCGTCGACAGTTCCTGCGCGGAAACACTGAGCAACCCGTCGGCATCTACTTGAAAGGTGACACGAATGCGTGCCGCCCCCGCCACCAGCGGTGGAATGCCGCGCAACTCAAAGCGGGCGAGCGAACGGCAATCGGTCACCAGTTCGCGCTCCCCCTGCAGCACATGGATCGCCATGGCGGTCTGGCCATCTTTGAAAGTGGTGAAATCCTGGCTCCGCGCCACCGGAAGGGTGGTATTACGCGGGATAACCTTTTCCACCAGGCCGCCCATGGTTTCGACCCCTAACGAGAGCGGGATCACATCGAGCAGCAGCATCTCGTCGGCCGGTTTATTGCCCACCAGGATGTCGGCCTGGATGGCGGCACCGAGGGCTACCACGCGATCCGGGTCGAGATCGGAGAGCGGCATCCGGCCAAAAAGCTCCGCCACCCGTGCCCGTACCCGTGGCACCCGGGTAGCCCCGCCGACCAGCACTACATCTTGGACCTCGGCCGGAGTGAGGCCGGCATCGTGTAGGGTACGTCGGCAGGTATGGAGGGTGCGGGTAATGAGGGGATCAATGAGATTGTTGAAGATGGCGCGCGTCAGCGTTTTCGCCCATACCGTTCTGTCAGGACGCTCCAAATGCAACGGCACCGCCTCAACCGTGGTAAGAGACTCCTTGGCGGTGCGTGCCAGTTCCATGACGTGGCGTACCAGGCGGTGGTCACCATCATTACCGATACCGCTCTCGGCCAGAATCCACTCGGCTACGGCGTGGTCCATGTCATCGCCGCCAAGCGCGGAATCGCCGCCGGTCGCCATCACCTCGAACACCCCACGGTGGAGGTGGAGGATGGAGATGTCGAACGTTCCACCTCCAAGGTCATAGATGGCGTGAATGCCTTCGGAGCCGCGGTCTAGGCCGTAGGCCACCGCGGCGGCGGTCGGCTCGTTGAGCAGACGCAAAACCTTGAGTCCGGCCAGATAGGCGGCATCTTTGGTGGCCTGACGCTGGGCATCGTCAAAATAGGCAGGTACGGTGATCACCACTCCAACCAATTCGCCCCCCAGGGCGCGCTCGGCCCGCTCCTTGAGGACCTTCAGGATCTCCGCGGAGACCTCCACCGGGCTCACCTCTCCGGCAGCGGTCTTAAGTATCGCCATGCCTTCTTCACAACCCGCAAACTCGTAGGGCAGGCGGTTGCCGGTCCGCCGCGCATCACAACGCCCTCGACCCATCAGGCGCTTGATCGAGGCGATGGTACTCAGCGGATCTTCACCCGCCCGATCACGCGCCTCGTGGCCTACCAGGGTGGAACGATCGGCGAAGTAACGCACCACCGAGGACAGTAGGTGTCCGCCAGCGTCGTCGGGTAGTGTCTCCGCGGTACCACTGCGCACCGTCGCCACCAGAGAGTTGGTGGTGCCGAGGTCGATACCGACCGCCAAACGGTGCTCGTGGGGGGCAGTGGATTGACCAGGCTCGGCAATCTGAAGAAAGGCCATGGAGGGTCTCGGAATTTTTGGTTTCAGGATTAGAAAAGAAAAATCAAATTCAAATAATTTAAAAGATTTTTCTTTTAATCCTGAAGGCAAAAGATTATTGGTGGGATAATCGTATCAGCCTGCGTCCCCTCACAGGGGGAAATCATCGAGATAACGCTCTTCCAACATCGTCGCTTCCTCAACGAGACGATTAAAAAAACGCAGACGACGCACCTTTTCTGCGGCTTGGGCCAAGGATTCGTCGGTATCCGCGCGTAAACACTCGCCCAATTCACCAAGTAGCACCGCCCGACGTTCTTGGAGCGTATTCTTTACCGCTGCCAAGGCCGTTACCGGATCCGCTGCCTCCCGCACCTCTCCCAGTTGCTCCCGCAATTCCATCTGGCCCATCAGAAAGGAGGTGTCCATTACCGTATTGCCCTCTTCCTGCGTCTCCACACCCCGTAAGGAAAGCAAATAGCGGGCTCGACGCAACGGGTCACGTAGCAGTTGGTAGGCATCATTGACCGCCGCTGCGCGCTCTACCGCCCAGCGTCGTTCTTGATCGGAGCCCCCGGCGTAACGATCGGGATGGACCGCCCGCTGGACGCTACGAAAGGTTGTAGCCAAGCGCTGTTCATCAATTTCAAAGGACGGCGTAAGGCCGAACAATTCAAAAGGATTATCCATCGGCACCGCCGTCTGCCTCTGTCTTACCGAACTACGGCTTAGGTATTGAAACTCTCGCCACAGCCGCAGCTATTTTTGACGTTGGGGTTGTGGAACTTAAACCCCTCGTTAAGCCCCTCCTTGGTATAGTCAAGTTCCGTACCCGCCAGATAGATGAGACTCTTGGGGTCTACGAAAACCTTAACCCCACGATCCTCGAATACTTGATCAATCTCCCGCGGGGTGTCTACGAACTCCAGCACATAGGCAAGCCCCGAACAACCGGAGGTACGAACCCCCAGCCGTAGCCCCACCCCTTTACCGCGTTTGGCCAAAAAAGTCTTTACCCGCGTTGCCGCGGCCTCGGTCATAGTAATACTCATGGTTTACCCTTAACTCTCTATCAGTGTAGATACGAATTTGTTCTAAACCGTGAATACCTTAAAACGCTTCGGTTACGCTGCCGCCTGATGCTTGGCGTGATAATCCGCAATTGCCGCCTTGATGGCGTCCTCGGCCAGTACTGAACAGTGGATCTTGACTGGAGGCAGCGCCAATTCTTCGGCAATTTGGGTATTTTTGATTTCGGTAGCCTCTGCCAGTGTCTTGCCCTTTACCCACTCGGTCAACAGTGAGCTGGAAGCAATAGCAGAGCCGCAGCCGTAGGTCTTGAAACGGGCATCTTCGATAATCCCCGCCGCGTTGACCTTGATTTGCAACTTCATCACATCACCGCAGGCGGGAGCACCGACCATGCCTGTGCCTATATTTTGTTCGGTTTTGTCGAACGAACCTACGTTGCGCGGATTCTCGTAGTGGTCGATGACCTTTGTGCTGTAAGACATGGGCTTCTCCTAACGTCAAGATGGAATCGCAGTCAAAATCTCAACTAGTGGGTCGCCCACTGTACCTTGGAAATATCAATGCCTTCCTGGTACATCTCCCACAAGGGAGAAAGCGCACGTAGTTTACCCACCGCTTCGTGGATCTTGCGCAACGTGTAATCGATCTCTTCGGTGGTGGTAAAACGGCCAAGGGAAAGACGCAGGGAGCTGTGGGCCAATTCATCGCTACGTCCAAGTGCCCGCAGCACGTAAGACGGCTCCAGACTCGCCGAGGTGCAGGCCGACCCCGAGGATACGGCCAATTCCTTGAGAGACATCATCAACGACTCGCCCTCGACAAAGGAGAAACTCACGTTCAGATTGTGCGGGACCCGTTGCTCCAGATCGCCATTGACATGAACCTCTTCCAGGTCCTGGAGGCCAGTGAGCAGACGGTCGCGCAACCAGCGGATACGCTCGCCCTCCGCTGCCATCTCCTCAGCAGCGATCCGATAGGCCTCGCCCATTCCTACGATCTGGTGGGTGGGCAACGTCCCCGAACGCATCCCACGTTCATGGCCGCCCCCATGGATCTGGGCCTCAATGCGCACCCGTGGCTTACGCCGCACATAGAGAGCACCGCTGCCCTTGGGACCATAGGTTTTATGTGCGGAAAGCGACATCAGGTCGACCTTCACCCTCTCCAGATCAATGGGGACCTTACCGGGAGACTGGGCAGCATCCACATGGAACAGGATGCCTCGATCACGGGTTATTTCGGAAATAGATTCAATATCTTGAATCACTCCAATTTCATTGTTCACATGCATGATCGAGACCAGGATAGTGTCCTTGCGCAGAGCCGCCTCAAGCTTGTGTAGGTCGATGAGCCCGTTCGGCTCCGGGTCCAGATAGGTGACCTCGTAGCCACTACCTTCCAAGTACCGACAAGTATCCAACACCGCCTTATGCTCGGTCTTGCAGGTAATGAGGTGGCGACCCTTCTTGTGATAGAAGTGTGCCACCCCTTTGATCGCCAGATTGTCCGATTCCGTGGCTCCCGAGGTCCAAACGATCTCCTTCGGATCGCAATGCACCAAATCTGCCACTTGACGGCGTGCCTCCTCTACCGCTGCCTCTGCCTGCCAACCAAAGGAGTGGGAACGGGAGGCAGGATTGCCGAACACCCCATCTTGCGTCAGGTGTCCCATCATCTTCTTGGCTACGCGGGGATCGACCGGCGTCGTGGCCGCGTAATCCAGATAAATTGGTAGTTTCATGTTCAGCACACCCTGCCATTACGACTGTGGATTTTTTATGGTTACCTGTTTTCTAATTATTCAATTAACAATTCAACAATAAAACAAAAATTAATTAAACCAATAAAAACAACCAAAAGGAATCGGAAAAAACATTTGATTCCATTTTTTTGATTTTCGTATCCGGCGTTATCGGATAATTCATGAAAGGTTTAATCAACGTCTAAAATCGGATCCATCAACGCTGCTTTACCACGCTGGCAGGCCGGCAGCACCACCCTCCCATCTTGACGCAGACGTACCTCCTGGACCTCACGACGCTTCACCAACTCACCCAGAGTAATGTTTTGAAGGAACTGAAAGATCTGGTCGCTCAGGTCCATCCACAACTCATGAGTCAAACAACGGTCGTCTTCCTGGCAATTACCGTGCCCACCACAACGGGTAGCATCGACCTTCTCATCCACTGCCGTGATCACTTCACCCACGGCAATCTCGGTAGCTGGGCGACTCAATCGGTACCCGCCTCCGGGTCCTCGTGCGCTGTCCACCAAACCACGCTTACGCAACCGAGCAAAAAGCTGCTCCAGATAG
>CAUYUB010000703.1:0-12572 GCA_963575685.1 Gammaproteobacteria bacterium
ACTACCTACGGGGTGATTGGCGTCAAGGTCTGGATCTTTAAGGGTGAGATCTTGGGTGGCCGTGATGCGGTTGCCGAGGCAGCGCCTGAGAAACCGGCGGGTGGTCGTGGGGAACGTGGCGAACGCGGCGAAAGGGGAGAGCGCGGCGAAAGGAGTGAAAGAGGCGAAAGAGGAGGGCGAGGGGATCGCGGCGAGCGGGGCGATCACCGGGGCGACCGGAGTGATCGGGGCGAGAGGAGTTATTAACCATGTTACAGCCCAAGAGAACCAAATTTCGCAAGCAGCAGAAATTGCGCAACCGTGGGGTGGCTACCAGCGGCAATCAGGTCAGTTTTGGGGCCTATGGCCTCAAGGCCCTAGATTGGGGGCAGCTTACCTCGCGTCAGATCGAGGCCGCGCGGCGGGCGGTGAGCCGCTACGTCAAGCGTGGTGGTAAGTTGTGGATCCGGGTCTTTCCGGATAAGCCCATTACCAAAAAGCCCCTTGAGGTGCGTATGGGTAATGGCAAGGGTGGGGTAGAGTTCTGGATTGCCCAGGTTCAGCCTGGTCGGATGCTTTATGAGATGGAAGGGGTGAGCGAAGAGATTGCCCGCGAAGCCTTTCGTCTGGCTGCGGCTAAGCTCCCGGTGCAAACTACCTTTGTGATGCGGACGGTGATGTGATGAATGCCTTGGAACTGAGACAAAAAGGCGTTGATGAGCTGAATAGCGAACTTCTGGCCCTGTTGCGCGAGCATTTCAACCTCCGTATGCAGAAGGTGTCCACCCAGCAGTTCACGAAAAATCATCAGTTCAAGGTGGTGCGTCGGAATATCGCCCGCGTTAAGACCATATTGAATGAAAAGAGCCGGGCGGGCCAATAAAAGGCAGATCCATGAGCGAGCAGGCGGAAAAAGTTACGCGCAAGGTGGTGGGACGGGTAGTCAGTAATAAGATGGACAAGACTGTCACGGTGCTGGTGGAGCGCCAGGTCAGGCATCCCCTCTATCAAAAATACATGCGCCGCTCCACCAAGTACCACGCCCACGACGAAGAAAATACTTGTCGTGAGGGTGACGTGGTCGCCATTGAGCAGTGTCGGCCTTTGGCGAAGACCAAGAGCTGGCGGTTGGCTGAAGTCCTGGAGCGGGCACGCGAAGCCTGACGGTAGCGTAAGACGGGGGGCTTGGTTTTCCTATACCCTCGTGCTACTATCGCACGCTTTCGCGGGCCGAGCCCGGAGACGCGGTTCGGAGAGATTCTAATGATTCAGATGCAGACCATCCTTGATGCCGCCGATAATAGCGGCGCGCGCAAGTTGATGTGTATCAAGGTGCTGGGCGGGTCGAAGCGGCGTTACGCGGGGGTTGGCGACATTATTAAGGTGAGTATTAAGGAAGCGATCCCGCGCGGTAAGGTAAAAAAGGGCGATGTGTATGATGCCGTGGTGGTGCGTACCCGTAAGGGGGTGCGACGCCCGGATGGCTCGCTCATCCGTTTCGACGGCAATGCGGCGGTGCTGCTCAATAATCAGCTTCAACCGATTGGTACCCGCATCTTTGGGCCGGTTACCCGTGAGTTGCGTAGCGAGCGGTTTATGAAGATTATCTCGCTCGCCCCTGAGGTGTTGTAAGGCGGAATCGAACCCATGCAGAAGATCAAAAAAGGTGACCAAATTATTGTTGTCACCGGTAAAGACAAAGGTAAGCGGGGTACGGTCGAGCGCGTAATGCCCGAAGCGGGGCGCGTGGTGGTAGAGGGCGTCAATATTGCCAAGCGTCATACCCGTGGCAATCCGGGCCGCAACGTCAATCCCGCGATTGTCGAAAAAGCGATGCCGCTCCACATCTCCAATGTGGCCATTTACAACTCTGGTACCGGTAAAGGGGATCGGGTTGGTTTTCGGTTCTTGGAGGACGGGCGTAAGGTGCGCTATTTTAAGTCCAGTCAAGAGATCATTGACACCTGATGTTGAAAGAGGTTTGCTCGGGTTATGCCCGAGAGCAATCCCGCAGAGGTCAGTGGTCTTCCGCAACGAAGTTACCGTTGCCTGAAGTTAGGTGAAGATAGGTTATGTCCCGACTGAAAGCTCATTATCGCCAGGTCGTCATTCCGCAGCTCATGGAGCAATTCAGCTACAAGAGCGTAATGCAGGTGCCGCGCATCACCAAGATTACCCTCAATATGGGGGTGGGTGAGTCGGTGTCCGACAAAAAGGTCCTGGAGAGTGCCGTCGGCGATCTTACTCGCATTGCGGGCCAGAAGCCGGTAGTCACTAAGGCGCGTAAATCCATTGCTGCCTTCAAGATTCGCGAGGGGTGGCCGATTGGTTGCAAGGTGACTCTGCGTCAGGAGCGTATGTATGAATTCCTGGACCGTTTGGTGAATGTTGCCATTCCGCGGGTCCGTGATTTTCGCGGTATCAGTCCCCGTGCGTTTGATGGGCGTGGCAACTTTAGCCTGGGGGTTAAAGAGCAGATTATTTTCCCCGAGATCGATTACGACAAGATCGATCGGCTGCGGGGTTTGGATATTACCATCACCACCACGGCTCGTTCCGACGAGGAGGGCCGGGCGCTGCTTCAAGCGTTCAATTTTCCCTTCCGGAGCTGACCATGGCAAAGACGTGCATGGAGAATCGAGAGAAGCGTCGCACCCAGTTGGCAAAGAAGTATGCGGCCAAGCGTGCTGATCTCAAAAAACGTATCATTGACCCGAGTCTCAGCGATGAAGAGCGCGCGGAAGCTGCTCACCAATTTTGGGCGCTGCCTCGGGATTCCAGTCCAGTGCGCCAGCACAATCGGTGTCGCATTACCGGTCGGCCGCATGGTTATTATCGTAAGTTCGGGCTGGCACGCAATAAGTTGCGTGAGGCCGCGATGCGTGGCGATATCCCCGGCTTGGTCAAGGCCAGCTGGTAGCAAGCTGTTTACCAATCACTGAATCAGGAGTAACTACCGGATGAGCATGACTGATCCTATTGCGGATATGCTGACCCGGATCCGCAACGGCCAGGCGTTGCAGAAGGTCACGGTGGCCATGCCATCCTCTAAGCTCAAGTGCGCCATTGCCGAGGTGCTCAAGGGGGAGGGCTATATCCAGGATGCTACGGTCCAAGAGGTGGACGGCAAGCCGGTATTGACCATCACCCTTAAATATTTCCAAGGTGTGCCAGTCATTGAGCAGGTGCGTCGGGTGAGTCGGCCGGGGTTGCGTATCTACAAGAACCGTAATTCCTTACCCAAGGTTATGGGGGGATTGGGGGTTGCGATTATTTCGACCCCGAAGGGGATCATGACCGACCGCGCGGCGCGTGCCGCGGGACAGGGCGGCGAAGTCCTGTGTCAGGTCTTTTAACGGGTGACCACCGATGTCCAGAATTGCGAAGAAACCCGTAGCCCTTCCGGCAGGAGTACAAGTCGGTATTGAAGGGTGTCGCGTAAGCGTCAAAGGGCCGAAGGGGGAGTTGGGGTTTGATTCCTTTCCCCAGGTCCAGATTGCTCAGCAGGGTAATACGATCCATATCAGTCCCTTGACGAGTCAGGCCGATCGCCATGCCGGTACGGCGCGTGCGTTGCTTGCCAATATGATCAAGGGGGTAACGGCTGGTTTTCAGCGCAAGCTGGAACTGGTCGGGGTGGGTTATCGTGCCCAAGCCCAGGGCCGTAAACTTAATCTGACGCTCGGCTATTCCCATCCGGTAGTCTTTGATGTGCCTGAGGGAATTATGATCGAAACTCCTTCGGCCACTGAAATTCTGGTCAAGGGGGCGAATCGCCAATTGGTAGGCCAAGTCGCGGCCAATATTCGCGCCTATCGGCCACCAGAGCCCTATAAGGGCAAGGGTGTCAAGTATTCGGACGAAGTTATTGTCCGCAAAGAGGCTAAGAAGAAGTAAGGGGGGTTCGGTATGGAGAAGAAGATCGCTCGGCTGCGGCGCGCATTGCGTACCCGCGCCAAGATCCGCGAGCTTTGCGTTACGCGTTTGTGCATTCACCGCACCCCGCGCCACATTTACGCCCAGGTTATTAGTCCCGACGGTGGTCAAGTTTTGGTAGCCGCTTCGACCGTAGAGCAGACGGTGAAATCTGGTCTGCCCTATACCGGCAATATTCAGGCGGCGGCGGCGGTGGGTCGGTTGGTGGCGGAGCGGGCATTGGCGGCAGGTATTACCAATGTTGCCTTTGATCGTGCCGGTTTCCAGTATCATGGGCGGGTTAAGGCCCTGGCCGATGCTGCACGTGAGCAGGGTTTGAAATTCTAAGGAACATCTGCGGAGAACCGGAATGGGTAATGGCCTTCCCGGGATTTCGAGGTGAGTGAGTTCTGAATCATTAAGGTTGAGTCATGGCATCTTACGACGTTCCCAAGAATAACGATGGCCTGCAGGAAAAGCTGGTTGCCGTCAATCGTGTCGCCAAGGTCGTCAAGGGCGGCCGGCAATTCGGCTTCTCTGCCCTGACTGTAGTCGGGGATGGGGCAGGTCGGGTGGGCATTGGCCGTGGTAAGGCGCGAGAGGTCCCGGCTGCCATTCAGAAGGCGATGGAAAGTGCGCGGCGCAACCTACGCAAGGTGCCCCTCAAGGGGCAGACGTTGCACTACCCCATGACTTCTGCCCACGGCGCGGCGCGGATCTATATGCAGCCCGCTTCGGAGGGTACCGGGATCATCGCTGGCGGTGCGATGCGCGCGGTTTTTGAGGTGGTAGGCGTCAAAGATGTCCTTGCCAAGTCCATGGGCTCGACCAATCCTATTAATGTGGTACGTGCCACCATTAAGGGTTTGCGGGCGATGCATGCGCCTGAAATGGTCGCGGCCAAGCGCGGCAAAACCATCGAAGATATCTTGAGTTAAGGTCATGGCTGATAAAACTTTAAAAGTGACGTTGGTCCGTAGTCGCCATGGCCGTTTACCCGCCCACAAGGCGACGTTGGTCGGTCTGGGGCTGCGTCGTATCGGTCAAACGGTGGCGCTTGAGGATACCGCCCCAATTCGGGGGATGATTCGCAAGGTTTCTTATCTACTCCGTGTTGAGGATTCGGCCCCATGAGAATGAACACGCTTAAGCCTGCTCCTGGTTCCAAGCCTACGCCTAAGCGGCTGGGGCGCGGTATTGGGTCGGGTCTTGGTAAGACCTCGGGGCGTGGCCATAAGGGCCAGAAAGCCCGCGCAGGTGGTTATCATAAAGTTGGTTTTGAAGGCGGGCAGATGCCGTTACAACGGCGGCTGCCAAAATTCGGCTTCCTATCCCTGACGGCTGAGGATGTGGCAGAGGTGCGCCTGCATCAGCTGGGGCAGTTCGCGGACGAGGTAGTGGATCTGGCGCTTCTTCAAGCGGCGGGGGTTGTGCCTCGTACTGCGAAGGGGGCGAAGGTAATTGTTCGTGGCACCCTGGATCGTCCCGTTACGCTGAAAGGCGTCGCCGTGAGTGCGGGTGCGCGCGCGGCAATCGAGGCGGCGGGTGGATCCGTCGAGACGTAATGGCCACACTTAATCCAAATCTCGGTGGGTTGGGTAAACTTACCGAACTCAAGCAGCGTCTCCTCTTTCTTCTTGGGGCGTTGGTGGTATTCCGGATCGGGGCTCATGTCCCAGTGCCCGGAATTGACCCCCAGGCGTTGGCAGACCTGTTTCGGGCGCAGAAGGGCACCATCCTGGACATGTTCAACATGTTTTCGGGAGGCGCGTTGCGGCGTCTGACGGTGTTTGCCTTAGGGATTATGCCCTATATCTCTGCTTCTATTATTTTGCAGCTCCTCACGGTGGTGCATCCGAAGCTGGAGCAGCTGAAGAAGGAAGGCGAATCGGGTCGGCGTAAGATTACTCAGTACACCCGTTATGGGACCGTCGTTCTTGCCAGCGTTCAGGCGTTGGGAGTGGCGATTGCTCTGGAAGCGCAGGTTGCTGGGGGGCATTCGGTCGTCGTCGAGCCGGGTTGGGGATTCCGTTTTATCGCGACTATTTCTCTGGTCACGGGAACGCTGTTTCTGATGTGGTTGGGTGAGCAGGTTACTGAACGTGGTATCGGTAACGGTATCTCGATGATTATTTTTGCAGGTATCGTTGCTGGTTTGCCGGCAGCGGTAGGTGGTACCTTAGAATTAGCCCGTACCGGTGAGATGCATGCGTTGTTGGTCCTGTTGCTGCTCGCGATTGCGGTAGCGGTGACGGGCTTTGTGGTCTTTGTTGAACGGGGGCAGCGGCGGATTACCGTCAATTACGCCAAGCGCCAGCAGGGGCGGCGGTTGTATGCTGGCCAGACCAGCCATCTACCGCTCAAGCTGAATATGGCGGGTGTCATTCCGCCGATTTTTGCTTCTTCGATCATCTTGTTCCCTGCTACTTTAGGGAGCTGGTTTGGTCAGGCGGAGGGGATGGAGTGGTTGCATGACATTGCTTCTACCTTGTCGCCCGGACAGCCGGTGTATGTATTAACTTATGCGCTCGCCATTGTCTTTTTCTGCTTTTTCTATACGGCGCTGGTGTTCGATCCCAAGGAAACGGCAGAAAATTTGAAGAAGTCCGGTGCCTTTATTCCCGGGTTTCGGCCAGGCGATCAGACTGCACGTTATATTGATCAGGTAATGTCTCATCTGACCATGGCGGGAGCGGTTTACATTACTGCGGTGTGTCTGTTGCCGGAGTTTCTGATCCTGAACTGGAACGTCCCGTTCTATTTCGGTGGCACTTCGTTGTTGATTATCGTGGTGGTGGTTATGGACTTTATGGCTCAGGTCCAAGCCCATATCATGTCTCATCAGTACGAAGGGCTGTTGAAGAAGAACATCAAAGGTGGCGGCCGGCCAGGGCTGATCCGTTAAGCAGAAAGTAAGGGGAATATCATGAAGGTACGTGCTTCCGTAAAAAAGATGTGCCGCGATTGTAAGATTATCCGGCGTAAGGGCGTGGTGCGGGTGATTTGTACGGATGCCCGGCATAAGCAGCGCCAGGGGTAAGCGGGGTTTGCTGGTTTTTAGCGGTTGACGATAAAGGAAGAATTATTTAATAATTTTTCTTTTATAGTCAAAGACAAATGGAGTTGAGAAGAGATGTTACTAAAAGAGACCCGGGGGTCACCTTGCGGTCTCCCACCGTGCCATTTAGAATTCCAAGTTTTCTGAGTAACGGTCCCAGGAGAGAAGTGGATGGCCCGTATTGCTGGTATCAACATCCCGGCCCAAAAGCATACCGTGATTGGCCTCCAGGCCATCTATGGCATTGGATCGAGCCATGCCCGGGCAATCTGTGCCGCCGCGGGGGTGGCTCCGGCTCGCAAGGTTCGCGATTTGAGCGAGGCTGAGGTCGATGCCCTGCGGGCTGAAGTGAGCAAGTACACTGTCGAGGGGGACCTACGGCGTGAGGTATCGATGAGCATTAAACGGCTCATGGACCTCGGCTGTTATCGTGGTCTGCGTCACCGTCGAGGGTTACCGGTGCGCGGCCAGCGTACCCGTACCAACGCCCGTACCCGTAAGGGACCCCGTAAGCCCATCAAGAAGTAAGGCCCCGGCCTGACAGGAAAACTATGGCTAAAGCAGTCAGCCGCGTCCGCAAGCGCGTCAAGAAAAATGTCGTAGACGGTGTGGCCCACGTCCACGCCTCTTTCAACAACACCATCATTACCATCACCGATCGCCAGGGGAATACCTTGGCGTGGGCTACTTCGGGTGGCAGCGGTTTTCGCGGCTCACGCAAGAGTACGCCTTTCGCCGCTCAGGTCGCGGCGGAGAAGGTAGGGACGGTAGTGAAGGAGTTCGGAATGAAGAACGTCGAGGTCCGGGTCAAAGGTCCTGGGCCGGGGCGAGAATCCGCGGTACGTGCCTTGAATGCAGGTGGATTTAAAGTGACCAGCATCAGTGACGTGACCCCTATTCCCCATAACGGCTGTCGCCCCCCCAAGAAGCGGCGCGTCTGAGGCTGGAGGCTTCCTGTGGCAAAATACATCGGCTCCAAATGTCGTCAATGTCGCCGTGAGGGAGAAAAGCTCTTCCTTAAAGGCGAGAAGTGCTTCACCGCCAAGTGTTCGGTGGATGTGCGTCCGTTTCCTCCCGGTCAGCACGGCCAACGCCGTTCTCGGCTCTCCGATTATGCCGGGCAATTGCGCGAGAAGCAGAAGATCCGCCGTATTTATGGCGTCCTAGAGCGGCAGTTCCGCCTCTATTATGAAGAGGCCGACCGCACCAAGGGCTCCACCGGTGAGAACCTGCTCAAGGCGTTGGAATCGCGTCTCGATAGCGTAGTCCACCACATGGGTTTTGGTGCCTCGCGCTCCGAAGCGCGTCAGTTGGTACGCCACAATACGATTACCGTCAATGGTAAGCGGGTCAATATACCTTCTTATCAAGTGCGTCCCAACGACGTAGTTGCCGTGGTGGAAAAGGCGAAAGAACAACTGCGTATCAAGGCGGCGTTGGAGGCGGCGACTCAGCGCGGCGTCCCAGCGTGGTTGGAAGTGGATGCTGCCAAGATGCAAGGTGTCTTCAAGAGCCTACCGGAACGTAGCGATCTGCCTGCTACCATTAGCGAGCAGATGGTTGTTGAGTTGTACTCCAAGTAAGCAGTGGGATCCCCAATGCAGAGCGCAGTGCCGGACCTTCTCAAACCTCGTCTGGTCGACGTCCAGGTCGTCAGCCCGTTTCGGGCGCGTGTGACGGTTGAGCCCCTCGAACGCGGTTTCGGCCACACCTTGGGCAATGCCTTGCGGCGGATCCTGCTTTCCGCCATTCCCGGGGCAGCGGTGGTCGAGGCTGAGATTGAAGGTGTACTCCACGAGTACACCACCAAAGAGGGTGTTCAGGAAGACGTTATTGACATCCTGCTCAATCTCAAAGGGTTGGCCATCCGTATGGTCGGGAGCCGGCCCGAGTCGTATATGACTCTGAGCAAGAAAGGCCCGGGCCAAGTTTTGGCGCGGGACCTCCAGTTGGAGCCGGACCTGGAGATTTTCAACCCCAATCATCTGATTGCCAACCTTACCAAGGAAGGTGAGTTGAATATGCGGCTCAAGGTGCGTCGGGGGCGTGGCTATCAGCCTGCGGTGATACGTCAGGCGGGTGATGAGGAAAATCGTCCCATCGATAAGTTGTTGCTCGACGCATCCTTTAGCCCGATTCGGCGTGTGACCTATAACGTCGAGAGTGCCCGTGTCGAGCAGCGGACCAATCTGGATCGCTTGGTCATCGATTTGGAGACCAACGGTACGGTGGATCCCGAAGAGACCATTCGGATCGCTGCGACTATTCTTCAGGATCAGCTGGCCGTCTTTGTGGAACTCCAGGGCAAAGAAGAATCCATGAATCAGCCGCGGGGGATGGATGTTGACCCACTCCTGTTGCGTCCGGTGGATGATCTGGAGCTTACGGTACGGTCGGCCAATTGCCTGAAGGCGGAAAATATCTATTTCATCGGCGATCTGATCCAGCGTACTGAAGTTGAGTTGCTCAAGACTCCCAATCTGGGCAAGAAGTCGCTCACCGAGATCAAGGATGTGCTGGCTTCCAAGGGGTTGTCGTTGGGCATGAAATTGGAAAACTGGCCAGTGCCGGGCCTGCGAAATAATGAAGAAAAGGCATCGAGCTGACCAGGTGTAACCGTCTAGGCTTTTCTCTCTTTTAAGCACGGTTGCGATTGCGCGCAAAAAGCGCGTTTTGTGTATTCGATAAAGCAAGATTCAAGGTACCGACCATGCGTCATCGTAACAGCGGACGGCAACTCAGTCGTAACGCGAGCCATCGCCACGCCATGTTCAAGAACATGGCCGGCTCCCTGTTCCAGCATGAGATTATCCGCACCACCCTGCCCAAGGCCAAAGAATTGCGTAGGGTTGCCGAACCTCTTATCACCCTGGCTAAGATTGACTCCGTCGCCCATCGCCGGCTTGCCTTTGCCCGCCTGCGTAATCCTGGGGTCGTTACTAAACTTTTCAATGAGTTGGGTCCACGTTATCGGGAGCGTCCGGGCGGTTACCTACGTATCCTCAAGACCGGTTTTCGTGCTGGAGATATGGCGACGATGGCCATCGTTGAACTGGTAGATCGGCCTGTATCGGGAGCAGGGGAGGAAGTCGCCTAAATGGGCGATGATGTATTCGTATACATCGGTTAGATACCCATTCGACCTATCGTTGTTTTCCGTTTTGCGGTACGGCTGTTGAATTAGATCATCATTGCGGCGGTGAATGAGGGAATCCAGGCTTCAGGGCGGTTAAAACGTATCAAGTTCTTCTACGGCATCTGGGTTTCGACAGGGAATGGTGAGACCGAATATCCTAGAAGTAACCTGTTACATTCAACATCCCTGGGTAGTGGGTTTTATTATTCCCTGTTGGGATGATGATTTAATTTGGTGGTAGTACCGTAGGACGGGCAGCGACGATAAGGGTTGGATGGGTATTTTTTTGGTTGGTCACCGTATCATCGACATTCCTTCATGCGCTGGTTCTGATGTCTCGGATGATGGTTGATATAAAAAACGCCAATCTGAATAGTGTGATTTTTCCTCGAATACGGTATCTGCGTCGACAAAACCGGTCTGCTTAATCGGTGTAGTAGAGGCTAGGCTATAAATTCCCATCACCCCCTTTGGGAGCCATCACTAAACCCCATTCCCGAGCACCTGTCATGGGATCCATATAGCGCTGCCGCAGATGGCGTTGTACGGTGAGGAACCGGTTGTCTCTGAGTAGATCATCAAGCTTTGCCGGGTAACGTTTTACCAATCCAGGTGAGTGTTCGTAATAGCTACGAATGGCCTGACGAATTTGATTGCCCACAAAGAGCAAATCCTGCTCACGCTCCCGTTGACGTTGGGTAGACCACAACACTCCTGTTGCCGCAAGGGCTACACCTGCCATCGCCACTGCAAACAGTAGCCCCAAATAGGTAAACCCGTACTGATTTTGCTGCATGATCGCGGTCTACCTACCACTCTCCATAGGGTGTACCGTCTCGACTTTTGCCCAGCGCACTGCTTTTTATATCAAAGATGCCTCCCTTTTGGGGATCGTCAGGGGGTACTACGATCCAGGCAGTGGTACTGTCTGTGATGGGGTGATCGGCTGCTGCGGTAAAAATGTACTTTTATGGACACTGATGGTCATGTATACTTCTTCCTTATGAGGCTATCCGATTGGGCTAAGAAGCAGGGCGTCACGTACAAAACAGCCTGGAGATGGTTCAAGGCTGGCACGCTGCCTGTACCGCATACCCAGCTCCCCTCTGGCACGATACTGGTGCATCCTCCCGAATCCTGTCCTATTGAGGTTGCCGCGCTGTATGCGAAAGTCTCCAGTGGTGACCAAAAGGCCGATCTTGAGCGACAGCTAGGCCGTCTTGCGACATTTGCCACCACCCAAAAGATCGTTGTAGCAAAGTCTGTGTCAGAAATAGGATCTGGGCTGAACGGCCACCGCCCGAAGCTAATGAAACTACTGGCCGATCCGGAAATACACATCATTGTGGTCGAGCACAGAGATCGTTTAGCCAGATTTGGCTCAGAATACATTGAGGCTGCCTTATCTTCTTCTGGCCGGAAGCTGCTAGTGCTTGACCAAGCTGAAATGAAAGACGATCTAGTACAAGACATGATCGATGTTTTGACCAGTTTTTGTGCTCGACTGTATGGCCGACGATCTGCAAAAAACCGGGCATTAAATGCTGTGGCTGCCGCGCATGAGGAGCCAAAAGAGTGATCCTTGCCCACCGCCTAGCCTTGGATCCAACCAACATCCAGGAGACGTACTTCCTGCGGGCGTCCGGGACGGCTCGTTTTGCATGGAATTGGGCGTTGGCGGAGTGGCAAACCCAATACAAGGATGGAGGGAAACCAAATGAGATGTCTCTGCGTAAAAGATTGAATTCCATAAAGAAAGAACAATTCCCATGGATGTCTGACGTAACTAAGAATGCTCCGCAACAGGCGATCAAGAATCTTGGTACTGCCTTCAAAAACTTTTTTGAGGGTCGCGCTAAGTTCCCAAACTTTAAGAAAAAAGGCATCCATGATAGTTTCCGCGCTGACAACGGCCCACAGGTTAAAGGAGTCGATGCAGTAGCAGTAGAAGACCGGCGAATCAATTTGCCGGTAGTTGGTTGGGTGCGTATGCGCGAACCGCTGCGATTCAGCGGACAGGTCAAATCGGCCACGATATCGCGCACCGCCGACCGTTGGTTTGTCAGCCTTCAAGTCGAGATTCCCGATCCACCCAAACCCGAAAACCAAGGGCCGGTGGTTGGCGTTGATCTCGGCGTTAAGGCATTGGCAACCCTGAGTACCGGCGAGTCTATTGAAGGACCAAAGGCTCTCCGTATGTCTATAAAGAAACTCCGCCGTGATTCCCGTTCTCTCTCTCGCAAGGTCAAAAAATCCGCTAACCGACGCAAGGCTCAGATGAAGATTGCCCGGCTGCACGCCAGAATAAAAAACATTCGGAACGATGCGCTGCACAAACTCACCACTGACCTGACTCGAAGATTCTCGGTGATCGGTATCGAAGACTTGAACGTCAAAGGAATGGTCCGCAACCATAAGTTGGCCCGATCCATTTCGGATATGGGATTTTTCGAGTTCCGACGACAACTTTCCTACAAGGCGAAC
>CAUYUB010000704.1:0-12473 GCA_963575685.1 Gammaproteobacteria bacterium
TGAGGTGTTTCCAAGTCAGAACTATATTGAAAACAAACCGAAAGGTTTTGCACGCTCACTTTTCCGTATCGGAAAACCGGAACGCATTAACCGCAACGAGCTGGTAGAATTTCGCGTGATGGGTCAGGCTGCTATTCGGGACCAAAAAATCTTTAACGCTATTCGTACAATTGATACCTGGTATCCGGCTTTTTCAGAAACCAGCTTCCCAATTGCAGTAGAACCGGCGGGTGCTTCTCTCAGTCAGCAAGAATTTTATAGACCGAAAGAGGCTTCCTCTTTTGCCATGTTCAAGCGGCTCAATCTTATCGATCCCAATTCACCGGAGGGGATGTTTTGTATTGCCGCCTTAGACCGTGGTGGTGTCTACTCCGATTCTGATAAATCAGTAAAGGAGGATAAGAAGAAACGTGCTGGATCAGTAGCCGATGATGGGGCTGCCGATGACGAAACCTTATTGGAATGAAGGTATGGCATTATGAAACCGCTAATCTATTGCGATCTTGAAGTACGTGCCAATGCGCAGGGCGAGGGGATTTCCATTCCTGTGCTTGAGAGAGCATTAGGTGTATTGCATGGGGTATTCCGAAAATCTCCCGGTAAATATGCCATCGCTTTACCTCTTGCGCGATTTGGTGAACATCGTCACCCAGGCACTGTGGTTCGCGTATTTTCAGAGACACGAGAAGATCTGGATCGGCTGGTGGCGGCCATTCAGGAACAATCCGTAGTAATGGACTATCTTATGATTGGCTATCCGCGTATCGTGCCGGCTAATTTTAGCGGCCCGTGGCGTGAGTATCGACGCTACCGTATCAGCAATCGTGGATCGAGACTGGAAAAATGCCGAGAATTCAGATTGCAAGAGGCAAGTAAATTACCTTACTTGCGTGTAATCAGTCGCAGTACTGGTCATGGTTTTGGGGTTTACATAGCACAATTAGATGCTGGCCGAACGGATGATTGTAAGCCGGACAGTTATGGTTTATCAGTCGCTACTCGACCATTTGCATTACCGTTGCTACCATGAGGTGCCTATCGTCATCTCTGCGACGTAAAAGATGAAACAGACAACCAAACCACGACAAATCATCATGTCAAAGCGTGCGAACGTGTTCTATCTCGAACACGTTCGCGTGCAACAAAAAGACGAGCGGGTCGTCTATCTCACGGAAGAGGATAATACCATTGAACAGTTCTTCAACATCCCGGAACGAAATACCGCTTTCCTTTTGCTTGGCAAGGGTACATCTATTACCGATGCGGCAATTCGTAAACTAGCAGATTCTAATGTTGTGGTCGGTTTCGTTGGTAATAGTGGAAGCCCACTTTTTGGAAGTGTTGATATTGCTTTTCTTACGCCTCAATCAGAGTACCGTCCCACAGAATATATGCAAGCTTGGATGCGGATGTGGTTGGACGAAGAGAAGCGTTTGCGTGTAGCCAAAGATTTTCAGAAAGAACGCATCCGTTGGGTTCAAGAGAGTTGGGATGCGAATGCTGATCTTTCTGCATTAAAACTGCGTCTACCGGACTCCGTAATTCGTACCTACGAAGGACGTATCGACGCAGCGACCAATACAACGGAGCTGATGTCCGCCGAAGCGGAGTGGGCGCGCCGTTTGTATGGGTTACTCTCCAATGTTTTTGGACTTAAAGAATTCACTCGCGAAGAGGGCAAGCGTAGCAAAGCCACATTGCAAGACAGCGCAAATAGTTTTATCGATCATGGTAATTATATTGCATATGGCTATGCCGCGGTGGCCCTTAATGCTCTAGGGATTTCTTTTGCCCTACCGGTGTTGCATGGAAAGACTCGTCGCGGAGCTCTTGTTTTTGACGTTGCCGACTTGTTCAAGGATGCGATTGTCTTACCGTTGGCCTTCAAGCACGGCAAGCAAGTCAGTCGTGACCAGCAATTCCGTGATGAGTTAACCGAGGTCTGCTTCGCTCATGGGATTATCGATAGAGTGATCGAGACCATCAAGACGAGCCTTGAAAAAAAGATTTTATGAAAGAATATGTTACAATTTGTTCATAAAAAGATGGTATATCTGGAGGTGTGCATGATAACTGACTGATAGAGAACAGAATATTTTTGAATCGGGAACGATTTACCGCCATGTGGGCGGCTTAGAAGGATAACCACCTGGGCTACGGTTGGCTCCTTGAATTTACCGCCATGTGGGCGGCTTAGAAGGTGAGCATCGGCCCCATACGGTAAACCGTGTCATTTACCGCCATGTGGGCGGCTTAGAAGACTCGCGCCCGTCTTCGGCCACCAGCGCCATTATTTACCGCCATGTGGGCGGCTTAGAAGACGCAATAACCGCAGCAGCAACTGTCGCCAGCATTTACCGCCATGTGGGCGGCTTAGAAGGTCCGCGTTGATGCTGGCGCGGCTAGTGCTGTATTTACCGCCATGTGGGCGGCTTAGAAGTTGAGCAGGAGACCAGCTACCTCAGCCGCATTATTTACCGCCATGTGGGCGGCTTAGAAGACGACAGCAACTAGGGCGTTGGTGGCCGAGCGAATTTACCGCCATGTGGGCGGCTTAGAAGTCGTTCTCGTTTTGTACAGCAAACCCGTACTCATTTACCGCCATGTGGGCGGCTTAGAAGGCAGCAGCCACTGTCGCCAGCACCGTGAGCATATTTACCGCCATGTGGGCGGCTTAGAAGTGTCTGTATCGAGAATATCCGCGAGTCCGTCGATTTACCGCCATGTGGGCGGCTTAGAAGTAGAGGCACGAGCAAAATGATTTCTTGCTCTCATTTACCGCCATGTGGGCGGCTTAGAAGGATAATGAGGCCGGGAGATGGCTACAGGATACATTTACCGCCATGTGGGCGGCTTAGAAGAGTCGAACATGCGCTGGTGGATCTGCTTCGGCATTTACCGCCATGTGGGCGGCTTAGAAGAGTTCGATGCCCTGATCGGTACTGGCGCGCATATTTACCGCCATGTGGGCGGCTTAGAAGAGCAAGGGGCATTGCCTGCTGCATGACATCGCCATTTACCGCCATGTGGGCGGCTTAGAAGGTCGCGCCGGCAACTGCTACAAGTCCCCAGGTATTTACCGCCATGTGGGCGGCTTAGAAGTTTATAAGCAAGCTCGCCGTGCTCGCAGCGAGATTTACCGCCATGTGGGCGGCTTAGAAGGGTCAGTCCCGCCATGATATTCAGCTACTGCCATTTACC
This sequence comes from Gammaproteobacteria bacterium, assembly GCA_963575685.1. GTDB lineage: Bacteria > Pseudomonadota > Gammaproteobacteria > CAIRSR01 > CAIRSR01 > CAUYTW01. The sequence goes on from CAUYUB010000704.1 coordinate 3,202, forward strand.
GCCATGTGGGCGGCTTAGAAGAAGCGGCGATCATGAAGCAGCTGGTGGATGGCATTTACCGCCATGTGGGCGGCTTAGAAGGTTGCCATTACCCGGCTGGCCGAGGTAGATGCCATTTACCGCCATGTGGGCGGCTTAGAAGAGCCCCCGCAGCGTCCCTGTTTCGGGATGTGGATTTACCGCCATGTGGGCGGCTTAGAAGAATCGGGCAATCTGGCAGTGGAGATGTCTTGTATTTACCGCCATGTGGGCGGCTTAGAAGACCATCTCGAGTAACTTCTCGGCTGCTCCACCATTTACCGCCATGTGGGCGGCTTAGAAGTTGTGCCGTGGAAAATGAAAGAATCTCCTTGGATTTACCGCCATGTGGGCGGCTTAGAAGCTGCCAGAGGAGGGGCTGACAGCACTGTGATTATTTACCGCCATGTGGGCGGCTTAGAAGCCAGGTAAACATCCCCACAGCCATCGAGACGCTCATTTACCGCCATGTGGGCGGCTTAGAAGTGAGTGACCGGATGCCTGAACCATTAAGCACTATTTACCGCCATGTGGGCGGCTTAGAAGTTGTGGTCGATGCGGCCAACAATCTTGACTACATTTACCGCCATGTGGGCGGCTTAGAAGTGAGTGACCGGATGCCCGAGCCAATGCCAGGGATTTACCGCCATGTGGGCGGCTTAGAAGGTTACGCAATCCGCGCACGGGCCGATGAATTTATTTACCGCCATGTGGGCGGCTTAGAAGGCGCCGGTCTGGATCACCGGCGATAGCCGCAAATTTACCGCCATGTGGGCGGCTTAGAAGAGTGCGACTAAAGGCATAAACGCGCAGTTTGGATTTACCGCCATGTGGGCGGCTTAGAAGCTGCCCTTTGGCGGAGCGACGTAGCGCCCCAGGAGCGACGTAGCGCCCCAAATTTACCGCCATGTGGGCGGCTTAGAAGGAGAATACCAAGCTCGTCCTCACGATTGGTGCATTTACCGCCATGTGGGCGGCTTAGAAGTCACGGAACCACGAGGGAACGCGGGCGGGATCATTTACCGCCATGTGGGCGGCTTAGAAGCTCAGGAAACGCTAATAACTCCTCACGGAACCATTTACCGCCATGTGGGCGGCTTAGAAGTCCCCAGCGGAGGGCAGCGTTACGCGGGATCAATTTACCGCCATGTGGGCGGCTTAGAAGTGAAAATCTGCCGCATCGAAGCCCCCTAACCCATTTACCGCCATGTGGGCGGCTTAGAAGAACGGTGACCAAGCGTGTATGGGCGGATGGAAATTTACCGCCATGTGGGCGGCTTAGAAGCAAAGGCTCGCCTGGCCACGGTGACAAACCAGGATTTACCGCCATGTGGGCGGCTTAGAAGCGACAGAGGTGCAACCCAAATAGGAGCCACTCATTTACCGCCATGTGGGCGGCTTAGAAGACGGTCTGCGCGGACGGGTGGCAGCTTGGAAGATTTACCGCCATGTGGGCGGCTTAGAAGCAGTTGTACGCGGCCGCTGCTTTGGTTATATCATTTACCGCCATGTGGGCGGCTTAGAAGGCACGGGGTAGACTTAAACGATGGGACACATAATTTACCGCCATGTGGGCGGCTTAGAAGTCACTCGATGTCTGCCAGATAACGGAAATTATATTTACCGCCATGTGGGCGGCTTAGAAGTGCTGGGTATTGACAAGAAAACCTGCTGAGTTATTTACCGCCATGTGGGCGGCTTAGAAGAGGACACAGGCACAGGCACAGGACAGGACAGGATTTACCGCCATGTGGGCGGCTTAGAAGCATTGTCCAAATTCATTCGATATAACACCGGCTATTTACCGCCATGTGGGCGGCTTAGAAGTCTTTGCACAACTCCATGAACGCCCTGCCTGGATTTACCGCCATGTGGGCGGCTTAGAAGGGGTTTACGTGGGGGGAGGCCATGGAACACGTATTTACCGCCATGTGGGCGGCTTAGAAGCTCCTGATAGAAACATGGTCATCTCGTAACTTATTTACCGCCATGTGGGCGGCTTAGAAGGCGTTAACTGTTACTACGTGTTCCATGGCCTCATTTACCGCCATGTGGGCGGCTTAGAAGACTTCAATGTTGTGGTTGGACATGGGATTAGGATTTACCGCCATGTGGGCGGCTTAGAAGTGACAGCAGACCACCTCGAGCGGCAGCAGATCATTTACCGCCATGTGGGCGGCTTAGAAGGCACAGGTACCGCACAGGGGATAAATCCGTACATTTACCGCCATGTGGGCGGCTTAGAAGACGTCACCCCTTTTTCCATTTAGCGCCATTAAATTTACCGCCATGTGGGCGGCTTAGAAGTAAAGGGAAATGCTTTAATGAAAAACTCATTTATTTACCGCCATGTGGGCGGCTTAGAAGAGTCTCAGGAATGCCCTTGTGGGAGGCCATTCATTTACCGCCATGTGGGCGGCTTAGAAGCTGCCTTGAGTCACTCCTTACTGTAATCCACAATTTACCGCCATGTGGGCGGCTTAGAAGTTTAGCAAGAGAGAAGAGAAAAGAGGAAATTTATTTACCGCCATGTGGGCGGCTTAGAAGGGGTCGGAGGTTCGATTCTTCTGAGGCAGTGTATTTACCGCCATGTGGGCGGCTTAGAAGTAACAATATAGCCACGCTCTTTCGAGCGACTCATTTACCGCCATGTGGGCGGCTTAGAAGTTGTCTGATGATCAACTTCGTCAGATCATGGAATTTACCGCCATGTGGGCGGCTTAGAAGTTGCAGGCGGAAGTTTTGACACGTGAATATGTATTTACCGCCATGTGGGCGGCTTAGAAGCACTCGATCCATCTTATATGCTTCACTTTCGTATTTACCGCCATGTGGGCGGCTTAGAAGGTCGTCCATGACGTACCGCATCCCTGCTGCCAATTTACCGCCATGTGGGCGGCTTAGAAGGAAACAATCCTCCCTTTCTCGTCCCTCACTGTATTTACCGCCATGTGGGCGGCTTAGAAGTTCCCTACACGCACAGTCACGTCCCAGCTGCCCACCCATTTACCGCCATGTGGGCGGCTTAGAAGTATTTGTGCAAGTTGCGCCGATAGGTTTGGCTATTTACCGCCATGTGGGCGGCTTAGAAGTTCAGGAAGCGCCGAGGAGACCGTCGCCGCCGAGATGTCGGGTGTCACGCTGGTGGACAAACCGGGCACCGTTTCACGTCTGTTCTCCGACTATCGACGGCTCGGCGGCTTTGTACTGATCGCCGCCACCGTGCTGATTTTTTCAGTGTTGGCTTGGCGTTACGCCAGCCGGGGCGTATCGTCATTTTGTTCCCCTCCCTGTTGGCGCAGGTCCTGACCTTAGGCGTATTGGGCTACGCGGCTGTCACGTCAAATCTGTTCAACGTGTTGGCCTTGTTGCGGGTGCTGGGGTCGGTATCAACTATGCTATTTTTCTGGTCGAGGGCATGCGTGGCGGGATTCGGCATCACCCTGGCATTGGGTATCAGCTTCTCCGTTCTGTTGGTACCGGGGGTGTTGGTACTGGGTGGTGAAAATTCACGTCGGTAAACGTCATAGGGGGTACTGGGGGGTAGAAAATATCATGAGATCGAATGTGTGTGTTTATATTATAACTTATTGAATTTTATGGATCGTGCCTGGAAGCGCAAGGCAGATCAGGCTATGATGCGAACTTGAACATCATAGTCGCTAGGGGTTCCTTCGCATGAGTTCGTTGTGGGGCAAATGTCTGGATTTTCTGGAGGGTGAGCTACCCTCCCAACAGTTTAACAATTGGATCAGGCCCCTACAGGCGGTGGAAGACAACGGGCAGCTCCGACTGCTGGCACCCAACCGTTTTGTGTTGGATTGGGTGAACGACCGTTTTCTGGATCGCATTATGGAAGCGGTAACGCGCTTTGGGGACGGTCAAGAGTGGAAAGTGGTGGTGGAAATTGGATCTTCCCGGCGTGACGGAAAGGGCACCCGTGCGCCGGAAACCCCTGCTTCTCGTCCGGCGGAAGTTGTGGTTACCCACAGCAGTAACCTCAACGTCGATTTTACGTTCTCTACCTTCGTCGAAGGCAAATCCAACCAGCTTGCTCGCGCTGCGGCCTTTCAGGTCGGAGAAAACGCAGGAGCGGCCTACAATCCATTGTTTATCTATGGTGGCGTAGGACTTGGTAAAACCCACCTTATGCATGCGGCGGGAAATCTGATAATACAGCGCCAATCCACTGCTAAGGTGGTTTATCTCCATTCGGAACGCTTCGTCGCCGATATGGTCAAGGCGCTGCAACACAATGCCATCAATGAATTTAAACGCTTTTATCGGTCCGTAGATGCGCTCCTCATCGACGATATCCAATTCTTTGCCGGCAAGGAGCGCTCCCAAGAGGAGTTTTTCCATACCTTTAATGCCCTGTTGGAGGGGCAGCGTCAGGTAATCATGACCTGTGACCGTTACCCGAAGGAGGTGACCGGTCTGGAAGAACGGCTCAAATCACGCTTCGGTTGGGGGTTGACCGTAGCGGTAGAGCCGCCGGAATTGGAAACGCGGGTGGCTATCCTCCAGAAAAAGGCGGAGCAGATGAACGCCGAACTGCCGAGTGAGGTAGCATTCTTTATCGCCAAACGCGTGAGATCGAATGTTCGCGAATTGGAAGGTGCGCTGCGGCGAGTGGTTGCCAATTCTCGTTTTACTGGTCGGCCAATTACATTGGAGTTTACCCGCGAGGCCCTCAAAGACCTCCTCGCCTTGCAGGATAAACTCGTCACGATCGAGAATATTCAAAAGACCGTCGCGGAATATTATAAGATTCGAGTATCCGATCTCCTCTCCAAACGGCGCAATCGCTCCATCACCCGCCCACGCCAATTGGCCATGGCACTGGCCAAGGAGCTGACCAATCATAGCCTGCCAGAAATCGGCGACGCCTTCGGCGGACGAGACCACACTACGGTCCTACATGCTTGTAAAAAGATGGAGGAACTGCGGGTGGAGGATGCCCGTATCAATGAAGACTTCATCAACCTACTGCGAACGCTGACGACCTAACCGATTTATAATTTCCGAAGGCCCAATCATTGCCTTTGCCTTAGTTCGGAAGGTCTCTTCCTTCCGCCTCTTCCAAGCGTAGTACGTGAATTCTACCCGACTTCTCCCCCGCAATTACCGTCAATCCATCCGTTGCGATAATGCAGGTCAAGATGGCGCTCTCTCCGGTGAATTCGGCGATACAAGCGGGATTTTCCGGTAAGATGGCGCGCTCGTGGCGCGGGTCTCTATTTTTTGCGATCAAGCGGAAGATATCCCGGGGATGCGGTAAGTCCCAAACACGGAGAGTGTGATCCGCGGAACCGGAAACGGCACGCCGTCCGTCTGAAGTCACCGTTAATGCCGTCACTGCACCCTCGTGTGCCGGCCAGAGATATCGCCCTCTTCCCGGCTCCATTGCCCAGATTTGAAGAGTACCATCTTCGGCACCGGCGATAGCCCATTGTTTCGCGGCAGCAGCAGGCGTATCCCATGGACCATCCATCTGATCGGCGGATAGATCGGTCGGTACTGCCAATACGAAGATCGGCACTGCTGGAGCGCTGTCTTTTTCCACTAACTCCCATAATTCCGTCCCCTGTTCCGGATCCCAAAGCTTGAGCCTGCCGTCCAATGAGGCCGAAAGCACTACGTCATCCCGGATTACGCTAAGTGCCGTTACCGCTTCCTGGTGACCGGTCAGCGTGTATCGAAGGTTGCCCCGGTCAAGGTCCCATACGCATAAAGTACAATCTGAAGAACCAGAAATGGCGCATCGCCCATCTGGAGTAATGGCTACGGTCCGAATCGGGGCGCTATGACCCGTCAGGGTATGAATCTCCCGCCCCTGTTTGATATCCCAAACTTTAATCGTTTTGTCTTTGGAGGCGGAAACGGCGCGGTGTCCCTCGGTGCCGACGGCGAGTGCAGTTACGTCGCGGGTATGGCCCTTCAGGATCTGCAACGCTGCTCCGCGTCGTTTCATGCTCCATACCTTGAGGGTACGATCGTTCGAGGCGGAGAGAAACTGCTCTCCACCTGGCAAGAGGGCGACGGCATTAACGGCATCGCGATGGCCGGTCAGCGTATGCAAGTCGGCGCCTCGTTCCAGGTCCCAAACTTTGACCGTTCGATCGGCGCTGCCCGAAAGCGCCCGACCGTCCCACGTCACTGCGACGGAGCATACCTCGGCGCAATGGCCGGACAGGGTGCAACGTTCCAACCCACGTTCCAGGTCCCAGATTTTCAAGGTACCGTCCGTGGAAGCGGAAATGATCCATTGGCCGTCCGGTGTCACCGCCAGGGCTCGAATGGCACCGGTATGTCCCTTCATCGTATGCAATACGGTTCCTTGTTCCAGGTTCCATACCTTTAACGTCATATCGAGCGATCCGGAAATAGCCCGGTGTCCATCCGGAGTGACGGCGACGGTCATGACCGGGGCTTGATGTCCACCGGTCAAGGTCCGCTTTTCGGTCCGTCGAACCAGATCCCAAACCTGCAATACCCCATTTCCAGCTGCGGAAACCGCATGATTCCCATCCGGGAAGATCGCCACTGCCCGAACCGGACCAGTGGCTTTCAGGGTATACATCACCAGTTGTTGTTCCAGGTTCCAACCCTTGAGCGTGCCATCGGACGATACCGAAATTGCCTGTCGCCCGTTTTGAGTCAATACCACCCCGTTGACGCTATCACGATGGCCCTTGAGTGTGCCCACGACTCTTCGCTGCTCGATGTCCCACAATTCGAGCATACCGTCGTTCGTGGCCAAAAGAACCCGTCGATCATCCGGCAATATCGTCAACCCATTAATTCCGAGGTGCTGACTGGTCAGGGTATACAACTCAAGCCCTTGGTCTAAATCCCAGACATTGATTCTGCCTTCTATGGAACCAGCAATAAATCGCCGTCCGTCCGAAGTGAGCGCAATGGCCTGCGTCCGATCCCGAGGCGTTGCCAGCGTGCGTTCCAATGGGCCTCCCGGCGCGGGCAGGCTATCGGTCAAGGGACGCAACCAGGGTGTACCCTTCCAACGCATCGCCTGTTTCAGCAAACCGCGCAGTCCCGGTACCCGCAAACCGAACAGACGTCCCAAGAGTTGCCCGACCAATTGGGTTTCATCTTTCAACAATACGGGCGTCGCTAACCGGAGCACCTCATGTACCCGCTGGAGGTCTTCCTCGTGCGGCAGCAACGCATACGCACTGCGAAGGGTGAGCAGATCGGTTACCTCCAACTGCGCGACCAACCAGTTCAAGTCCGTCAAGAGTTGTTTTAATTCCACGGGCTGCCCGGCGTTTACCAAGTGATAAGGCAGATACCGCCAGAGATAAGGCTCATCACGGGAAAGTAAGTGCCAAGGCACCGCAGTACGGAGAGACGGAGTCGAAGACAAGGGCACGAATTGGGCAGCAATACTGCGCAGGAAGCGTGTATGCAGGGGGGTACGATTTCCGGAATATTTTTGTAGATACGCTTCTTGGAACGCGTGGAGGCGAATCTGGTCATCGCCGTCGCGTTGGACGAGGGCGCGTTGCACCAGGTCGGCGACTATCGTATCCACGTCCATGTCCGGTACGGATCCTTCCGATGTCCACAAAGTACGCAGGACGGTCACGGGAATCTGGATATTTTCCGGAAAAACCGCCAAGTCCAGATAACGCCTTTGTCCTTCGGGCCCGAGGGCATTCACCGCAACCTGGAGCATACGTAAGGCCACCGGCGCAAGCCAAGGGTCATCGGCGAATTTGCGTCGGAACAGTTCTGGATCGAGCTCCCGAATCCGCTCCAGAATCGAATCCTGGGAATCCGGCGCTACTCGTAATAGTCCCCCTATTATCGCCAATGCCGGTGGCAGATTGCCGCATTCACGGACTATTTCCCGCGCTACAGGCGACAACTCCGCAACCGATTGTCCAGACCAAGCCGCCAACAATGCCAACGCTTGGCTGTCGTTCCATGGTTCCAGTATCAGCGTTTCTCGTTTGTTCGGGAGAATCGTTTGTTCGGGAGATGGGGCGCGGCGAGATTTTTTCTTCTTTTCGGGATGGTTTGTTCCTTCCTGAGGGGGTGTCTTGGAAAGGTCCGCCAACCAGCGGGTATCCCGTGTCGTCAAGACCAAACGGCTGCGCGGCCCCAAGACCGCAAAGGCCGCGAAGTGTTCGGCACTTCGCACATCGTCGAGGACCAACAGACAGACCTTATCTTCCAGTCGGGCGCGCAACCACGTGGCACTGGTCTTTTCATCTTCGAAAACCGTGGGGGTATAAATTCCGATGGTACCTTCCAACGCGGTTGCCAACTGTGACAACAACGCCGTCAATGCCGGATAGTGGCCCACGGTTAGCCATATCACGCCGTCGGGAAAGGCGTGCTGAACTTCGGGGTCATGTACCAAGGCCGCTGCCGACACCGATTTGCCGATCCCTGCGGTTCTCGTCGGGGGTGCACCGGTGATGATGATGGTATCGGCTTCACCGGAGAGTACCATTGCCTTGAGCCGTGCGTCTTCCGGGCGAGGCAGAAAATATTTGGGCAGATCAGTCATATACCCTGTCCTCGTGGTTCGGCAGCGGGTTGGAAATGCTCGGTGGTGTTATCCGATGGTTCCAATAGGTCAGAATTGAGCAATGCGATCAACTCCAAGGATAGGGGGCAGTCTGTTAGATATCATCATGCAGCATTGTGTAAACATTGGGGTTATACTGCAAGGATTGCAGTAACAACGGGATGATGTTACTGAAATTTGCGTTAAAAGCATAATTAGGACGATCACATACCGGCGTCGGCGGCGTTGGTGCTGGATGGGAAATCTAATCTTACTGGATAATGATTGCTCAACCCAATACCTGTATGAACCTGGAATTGAGGAAAACTTTTATGAGTAAACCAGTCAGTAAAAGTGTCGTTCGGGCTAGAAGTATAATCGCAGGCACGCAAATCGAAACCGGAACTAACGATCGGCTGGACTTGGTGAAGGAACTCAAACGCGAACAAGCTTTCGGTTTGGCGCGGCGATTGTTGGAAAAGCATCAGCCCGATGCAAGCCTCAAACGTAAATATGCCCAACAGCTAAGCCTTTGTACCTATAAAGACCCTGACCTGCATTCCCTGGAGAGGCTTGATCGTGCCTTGGAGATTTTGAAAGATTTGGATAATCTGAATCTCAATTCGGAAGAATGTACCAAGGATCAGGAGACTCTCGGACAGGCGGGCGCCATCTTCAAACGGAAATGGGAACAGACTAGCCAGCGTGCCTTCCT
>CAUYUB010000705.1:0-12312 GCA_963575685.1 Gammaproteobacteria bacterium
CTCGCGGGCAGTGCTGTTATCATCAACCACCAAAACCCGTAAATCTCGTAAGCAATCCAGGATATTAGCTTGAACATCGACCTGTTGGACAGGAAGACCAAGCCTAGCGTTAAAAAAAAAGGTGCTGCCACGACCGGGTTTACTTTCCACCCAGATAGTTCCCTCCATCAACTCTACCATCTGTTTACAGATGGCAAGGCCAAGCCCAGTACCTCCGTAGCGTCGGGTGGTGGAACTATCGCTCTGGGAGAATGCTTGAAACAGTCGGGCCTGTTGTTCTTCCGTTAAACCAATCCCAGTATCATGTACGGAAAATTCGAGGTAGATCGTATCGGCACGGTTTGCTGAGTTTTCCACTTCTGCCATCCGACGGATCGATAATACCACCTCGCCGCGTTCAGTAAATTTAATAGCATTATTGATCAAATTGATTAAAATTTGTTCAATCCGTAGCGGATCACCCATCAACAGCATCGGAACATCGGGATAAACTCTAAATAACAGTTCCAGCCCCTTTCCCTGGGAGGGTATGCTGGTTAATGTCGAGATATCGCCCAGTAGTTCATTGAGGTTGAAAACGATGGCCTCCAAACGTAACTGGCCAGCCTCGACTTTAGAAAAATCAAGGATATCATTGAGCACGCCCAACAATAAGGTTGCCGACGATTTAATCTTGAAAAGATAATCGCGTTGTTTTCGGTTAAGCGGGGTATTGAGCACGAGTTGAGCAAGTCCGATGACGGCATTCATCGGCGTTCGAATTTCATGGCTCATATTTGCCAGAAACTGGGCCTTGGTACTGGCGGCACTTTCTGCCCGTTGTCGTGCCTCCTCCAAATCTTGTTGTTTTTTCTGGAGTTCACGCACATGTTCGTTGATGCTTCGAACGTGAATGGCGATGCCGACGGCAAGCAGGAAGAGTGTGGTTCCGGTCAGAAAGGCGGCAATCCCCAGCGCATGGTAATGTCGGTTGGTCTCTTCCAGATCTTCGATCGGCGAGGTTACATAAATGGCAAGGCCGTTGCTGTTGTTGGTACGTACTGTCATCAGCGCGGGGGCAGCCCCGCCGATACGTACCAATTTATTGGAGGAAGGTTCCTTTGGGGGGCGCGAATTGTGACCATCCCATGGTGCAATCTCGAGTGTTTTGAATTCCCGAAGTTTGTATCTCAACTCACGTTCCTCTGACGACAGCGCCGCTAGGCGGTGCTCGGGAACGGCGCGCATCACCAATTCAGGCTGATGGGCCATAATGATGACGCCGAATTCGTCCGTCACGAACGAATCCGTACTACCGAGCAGTGACGAGAGTTTGACGAGGTCAAGCTTGATGACAATCGCCCCCAGAAATTGGTTGCCGATCAACACTGGCGCAGAGAAATACATGCTGGGGATATTCGTGCTTCTTCCTACTGCAAACTGATATCCTGGTTTTCCAGAACGCGCCATCCGAAAATATTCACGGTATGAAAAGTTATTTCCCACCAAACTGGCGGATTGATCAAAGTTGCTGGCGGCAATACAGTCACCCGCCGCATTGATCACCCAGATAAGATCTACATCAAATTTCTGTTTATCATTGAGTAGACGATAGTTAAGCTTCGCTAGTTCGGGGCGGGTCGGCCAGGTTTTCTTTTCGTCGAGTGATGATGACGTAGCCTCCGTCCCAAAGGTGGCCAGTACGGCGCCCAGATCGTCGTTATCGGATAAAACCTCGGGAATGCCATGCAGAATGGCCAGGCTGCGATCCAGATTGTATTTCAATACCCCTGCCTGTTGATCGACCCGTCGTGTTGCCTCGCTAATTAGGGTGGCGATATGGGAGTTGATAAGATACTCTGAACCTTCCCATACTATGATGCCCCACAGAAGGATTAGGATGACGACCACCAGGACGGGGCGATTTAATGAGCGGTGTATTGTGCGCATAGGTGCTTATTCGGCGGTCGCATGAAAAAACTCCAAGTGCTTATTATCGACGATGTTAATCTCGTGCGCGACTTCGTGCGTCATGGACTTGGGGCCGTTCTGTCTCAGGTTGAAGTACTAGAGGCGGTTAACGGTCGCCATGCCCAGGGTGTTCTGGAGACAAAACCAGTAGACCTGGTGTTGTGCGATTGGGAGATGCCCGAAGTTAATGGTCAAGAACTCCTGCTTTGGATCAGAGCCCACGAACGATTAAAAGATCTTCCTTTTATTATGGTTACTGGTCGCACGGAAAGGAACCACGTCGTCACCGCTCTGCGTGCTGGCATTGATGGTTATGTGGTAAAACCCTTCAGTATTGACGCGCTAGCGGAAAAGATCCGAGAGGTCCTGACCAAGCGAGGAGTGGCCCTGGGAGCGCCACCAGTATCTGCCATACCCAGTGACGCTGTAGCCATCCTCACCGGTAGCCATCGTAAAGAAGACGCAGGCCAGAAGAAGCGTAACCCGCTGGCGCGGATGAATGCCACGATCCACTTTGGCGAACACACGATACGTTGCTTGGCGAAACGGTTAGACCTCGTCGGGATTACGGTGACGGTGCTACGGGAAGAAGCTTACCCGGCTATCCTGGAACCAGTAGTACTTGACCTTATCCTTAGTGCTGGGACTGTCGAGGTAATTGGCCTCAACGCACTCGTCAGCGTTATCGAGGCCATCGAGCCCAACCCCACTACTCGCTTTCTACAACTAACCCTGCATTTTGTAGACGAAGATTCGGAACGACGCAAGCAATTGGCGCGTCTTATTGAAACGTTGTAACTCACGGTTTGCTCAATGTTATCTCCGGGCGCCGGGCGTGACCAAAGGGATATCGTCGCCACGGCAGAAGGGGACGCAAACCGCGGTGAGTGCAGCACGCCAGCAACTGGACCAACCGGCCCCGCCCCGGTATCACCAAATTCGGTGCCAATTCCGCCAAGGGATAGAGGACAAAAGGCCGCAGATGCAATCCGGGGTGGGGGAGGGTGAGCTTATGCCGATTCAGACGTAGAGGACCGTAGAGCAGTAGATCTAAGTCTAGGGTGCGGGAGCCCCAGCGTCGTTGCCGGACTCGCTGGTGGCGGTTCTCCAACGTAAGTAGGAGATGGAGCAGGATGTGGGGAGGCAAGCGGGTATCAAGCACCGCCACGGCGTTTACATAGTCCGGCTGTTCCGGTTGTCCGGGAAGTTCCATAGGAGGATTGCGGTAAAATCGGGAATTCCCTATCAGGCGACTGCCGGGGAGTTGGGCAAGCTCGGCAAGGGCGCGCCGTATCTGGGCGGGAGGACAATCCAGATTACTCCCCAGACCAACATAGGCCCGCATGGTTGGATTCATCCTTCCTCAGACTGGGGCAACCTTGGCCTTGCGCCGTGATGAACGGTAACGACGGCGGCGTGGACGTTCTGGTTCAGCGTGAGGGGTTTCGAAAGTGGGCGCAGGGGGTGTCTCCTCAATGGGTTGGGGCTCATCCAGCGGAGACACAGCATCGGGCGTAGTCGTGGCATCCTCCATCTCTGTCCCATCGTCCGATATCAGGGTAAGCACGGAGTTGTCGATGGTGAGGCCTCTCTCTTCTTGGAGCTGGGTCCAATAGGTTACCAAGTCTCCGACATCTTCACCGCCGGCAAGTCTCAGCAGCAGAAAATCATAGGCGGCACGAAAACGAGGATGATCCAGCAGATGATGATGACGTCGCCCTCGAATATGGGTGAAGCGTCCCTGTAGAGACCAGATCTCACGGATCTGCAACGTATAGCGGCGAGGAATGGCTACTCTTCTGACTTGCTCTTGAAGCACGCAATCGGCGGCGAAGTGCAGGGTTTCCAGCATCGGCATCCCCGATTGACGTCGCGCCTCCTGACGCACCGGTTCCCACAATAGAGCGGCAAACAGGAAGGCAGGCGTCACCGGTTTGCCCGCCATGATCCGTTCGTCGGTGTTGGAGAGCGCGCGGGCCAGCAGGGTGAGGGGAAAATGGTCTTCTTCCTGCTCCAAGGCCAGTTCCGTTTGCGGGAACAGTTCCGCAAACAGGTCATAGTGGCGTAGCAGTTCGAAGGTCTGGAGCCCCGTTCCGCCCAGGAAGAGCTTCAACACCTCATCAAACAGCCGCGCCGGGGGAATTTCCCGTAAGAGGTAACCGAGCGTCAAGAGCGGGGTCTCGGTGTCATGGGCGATCCTAAAGCCGAGTTTGGCCGCAAAGCGTACCGCCCGTAGCATCCGTACCGGGTCTTCCCGATAGCGGCTATAGGGCTCGCCGACGAGACGTAGAACCCCTGCCCGCAGGTCCTCCATCCCGCTCCCGAAATCCACCACCGAAAAGTCACGCAGGTTGTAATACAGGGCATTGACGGTAAAGTCGCGACGCCAAGCGTCCTGTTCCAAGGTACCGTAGACGTTGTCGCGCAGGATGCGGCCATCCTCCATCACGCCCCCTTCCTCTCCCTCCTCGGCCTGATCGTGGGCTGCTCGAAAGGTGGCGACCTCTACGATCTCCTGCCCGAAGTGGACATGGGCAAGCAGGAAGCGGCGTCCTACCAAGCGACAGTTACGAAAGATCTGTCGGACCTGCTCGGGGCGGGCATTGGTGGCTATGTCAAAATCTTTGGGCTCGCGCCCAAGGAGCAGGTCGCGTACCCCACCTCCTACCAGGTAAGCGTTATAACCGGAATGTAACAGACGATAGAGGACCCGAAGGGCCGCCTCGCTAATCAGAGCCCGGGAGATATTATGTTCCGGGCGTGGGATTACAGTGGGTTGGCTAATGGCGTACTTTCTCTTGCACCAGGGGGGAAGAAGGACGGCGGGCATGCATCGAAAAGGGTCGGGTCGACACCATCCCGCAGGCTTGAGCAAACCTAGAAGTTTTGTATAATAGCACCGCTTCGTCGTTCCCTGTGTGGGGGCAGATAGAAGCAACCCGTCATCAGCACGCTCCCTTCGTCTAGAGGCCCAGGACGCCGCCCTCTCACGGCGGTAACGGGGGTTCGAATCCCCCAGGGAGCGCCAATTCGATAATGCCCCCCCTACGGGGGCACGGATTGGAACCCTTACCTCCCCATCGCCCCCTGTCTGGGGCGCAGATTATCAACCAAATTGTTTTTTGCACCCCGACGCAGAGGACTCATTCGATGGGATGGGAATCAGTCATTGGGCTGGAGATCCACGCCCAGCTTTCCACCAAAAGTAAGATTTTCTCCAGCGCTTCCACCGCTTTCGGGGCTCCCCCCAACACGCAAGCCTGTGCGGTGGACCTCGGCCTGCCTGGTGTGCTGCCCGTGCTCAACCAAGAGGCGGTGCGCATGGCGGTCAAGTTCGGATTGGCCATCTCGGCCCAAGTGGCGCAACGCTCCGTTTTCGCCCGCAAGAATTATTTTTATCCCGACCTCCCCAAGGGATACCAGATCAGTCAGTACGAGCTGCCGGTAGTTGGTCGGGGTACGCTAACCATCCTGTTGGATGATGGGAGTACCAAGGTCATAGGCGTGACCCGCGCCCACCTGGAGGAAGACGCCGGCAAATCGCTACATGAGGATTTTCACGGCTTCTCCGGCATTGACCTCAACCGTGCCGGTACGCCCTTGCTCGAGATCGTCTCGGAGCCCGATCTGCGCTCGGCGCGGGAAGCTGTGGCATACATGAAGAAGATCCATGCCCTGGTGCGCTATCTGGAGATCTGCGACGGCAACATGCAGGAGGGTAGCCTGCGTTGCGACGCCAACGTTTCGGTCCGACGCACTGGCGAATCCCGCTTCGGTACCCGTGCGGAGATCAAAAATCTCAACTCCTTCCGTTTCGTCGAGCGCGCCATCCAGTACGAGATTGAGCGCCAGATCGACCTCCTGGAAGGAGGTGGAACCGTAGTGCAGGAGACGCGCCTCTACGACCCGGAACGCCACGAGACCCGGCCCTTGCGTAGCAAGGAGGAGGCCAACGATTACCGTTATTTCCCCGATCCCGATCTGCTGCCGCTGGTGATAGATGATGCCTTCATCGAAATGGTGCGTCGTGATTTACCGGAGCTGCCCGACGACAAGCGCGAGCGGTTTATGTATGAATATGGCCTCTCTCTCTATGACGCCACTGTTCTCACCTCAACGCGCGAGATAGCGGATTTCTACGAAGTGACCGAACGCGCCTCGGATGGGGAGGCCAAGCTTGCCGCCAATTGGGTGATGGGTGACCTATCCGCAGCGCTGAATAAATCCGGGATGGAGGTTACGGCAAGCCCCGTTACCCCGCTCATGCTGGGTGGGATGATCCAACGCATCTCGGACGGAACCATTACCGGCAAGATCGCCAAAGAAGTATTTGAGGCGATGTGGGCGGGGGAAGGCGATGCCGACACCATCATCGAGCAGCGTGGACTGCGCCAAGTGAACGACAACAGCGCCCTGGAAGCAATAATCGATCAGGTGATGACGGACAATCCGGTCCAGGTAACCCAGTATCGTGCCGGCAAAGATAAACTGATCGGTTTCTTCGTCGGTCAAGTAATGAAAGTCACCGGCGGCAAAGCCAATCCGGGACAGTTGAACGAGCTGTTGCGGCGCAAGCTGGTCGGATAACTGCGCTAAAATTTTGCCGCCTCCTTTTCTTTCCGCCATAAAAGAAAAATTTTTAATTATTTTGGTTTTAATTTTTCTTTTATGGCGAAAAACGACACCTTACGCCATGTTTCTTCCCAAAGATCCCGCCCAACTTTTACAATCCGTGGTCGTCCTTGCCAAAGAGGCTGGACGGCGCGTTATGGAGATTTACTCGTCCGATTTTCAGGTGAATCTCAAAGAGGATCAGTCGCCGCTGACCGCCGCTGATCTGGCTTCTCATGATTGCCTGGTGGCAGGATTGGAGAAATTACCACAGGTCTATCCGATACTTTCCGAGGAGTCGATTGGTGTACCGTTCGAGGAACGCTCGCAGTGGGAGACCTTTTGGTTGATCGACCCCTTGGACGGTACCAAGGAATTTATCAAGCGTAACGATGAATTTACCGTGAATGTTGCACTCATCGATCACGAGCAGCCGGTATTGGGGGTAGTCTATGCCCCCGCGAAAGACTTATGCTATTCCGCAGCGGTCGGCATTGGGGCATTTCGGCAGATCGGTGAGACCCCACCCGAAGCCATTACCGTACGTTCCAGCGCACCCTCTCCGTTGCGGGTCATTGGTAGCCGCTCTCATTCCGGCGAAGAATTGTTGGCGTACCTGAATCGCCTCGGCGATTATGAGCTGATGGTAAGCGGTAGCTCACTCAAATTTTGCCTGGTAGCAGACGGGAGCGCGGATCTCTATCCCCGCATCGGTCTTACCTCTGAGTGGGATACGGCGGCGGCCCATTGCGTAGTCCGCGCGGCAGGAGGCGAAGTCACCGATTTTCAGGGCCAACCGTTACGTTACAACGCCAAGCCGTCGATCTTGAATCCGCACTTTCTGGTATTCGGTGACAAATCCCGGGACTGGGCGGGAATTGCGGCAGGGAAATAAAGTTGTGCACCTGACGTAATAGGAACTGCCTACCTCTGCACTCTGAGGTGCATACCGATCGAACAGCATACTGAAAAACCACTGTTTTGGGTTGGAAGTAGTCGTGGCGAAATGAAGGATTGTCCTGACGAAGTGCAGGACAATTTCGGCTATGCCCTTCATTGGGCGCAGCAGGGCGAAAAATCGCCAAATCGAGGCGCATTATGCGGAATGGTTGGCTACCCAGAGGAGATGACGCCATGAGCAACGAACAAGAAGATATTTCCGTTTACGCCAGCAGTGGCAACTTGTTTGCCGATTTGGATCGGCCTGATGCGGAGGAGGCACTGGCTCGAATCCGGCTGGCCAAGCAAATTGCGGACACTATTGAGTGCAAAACCCTTAACCAGACTGCCGCCGCCGCTATCATGGGGCTTGATCAGTCCAAGGTATCCGCGCTGGTGCGCGGGCGTTTGGCGGGGTTTTCGACGGATCGGCTTTCCCGGTGCCTGACGCTGCTAGGCCAAGACGTGGAAATTGTTGTCAGGGACAAACCAACCGTTACGTTACAACGCCAAATCGTCGATCTTGAATCCGCATTTTCTGGTATTCGGTGACAAATCCCTGGACTGGGCGGGTATGGCGGTAGGGAAATAGCCGGATTGCCGACGGCATGTGCTATCGACGACCCCAACGCCGGGGTTCTGGTTTGATGCGCACCGTCTTGACGACATTCCCGCCGATTTCCACCACCTCCATCGGATAGCCGGCCAGTTGGAAGTGGCTGCCGATCTGGGGGATAGCCTCGATATGCTCCAGGATTAAACCATTAAGGGTTTTAGGTCCCTCCATGGGAAGTTTCCATCCCATCTGGCGGTTGAGTTCCCGCACGCTTACCCCGCCATCCACTAGATAACTGCCGTCGGGCTCGGGATAGATATCGCGTAGCCCGCTGGTGGGCTCAGGGGCGAATTCGCCGACAACCTCTTCCAGAATATTCTCCAGGGTCAGGAGACCGCGGATATCTCCATATTCGTTCACTACCAGTCCCAGTCCTTGGCGGTGATGCTGGAAATGCAGGAGTTGGGTGTGTAGCGAGGTGCCGACAGGGATGAAATAGGTCTCCCGAAGCACTTTTCGCAGGCTGGCTTGGTCGAAATCGGGGCGTACCAACAGCGGCAGGACGTCGCGGACATGCAAGATGCCCTCGACCTGATCGAGATTCTCGTGGTAGACCGGGAGATGGGTATGACGGGTCGTGGTCAGACGGGTGAGCAATTCCGGCCAGGGGTCGGTCAGATCTAGGCCGATGATCTCCGCCCTCGGTACCATGACATCCTCCACGGTAATATTTTCCAACTCCAGCAGCCCTACCAACACCCGCAGATGACGGCGCGGGACAATCTCGGTCACCTCATTGACTACCGAGCGCAATTCTTCCCGGGAGAGCGATTCGCCGCCGTCGCCACGGGTCGGGACCAATTGCCCCAACCACAACAGGCCACGGGTCAAGGCATTGAGCATCCATACCAAGGGTGTGAAAAACCGTACCAGCGGTAATAAGATAGGAGCCAGAGCCAGCCCTACCCCTTCCGGGTTCAGGGTTGCCGCTGTTTTTGGGGCAAGGTCGGCTACCACCAGGACCACGAGCGTAAGGAGGACGGCCGCCACCACAATTCCTAAATCTCCCTCCAAACGCCAACCCAGGAGGGCTGCCAGTCCGGCGGCACAGACCTTAAAAAAGGTATTGCCGAGCAACAACAACCCCATCAGGCGATCAGGGTGTTCCAGCAAACGTGCTGCGGAGGCCGCCCGACGTTGACCACGCGCCATCAGATAGCGCAAGCGATGGCGATTAAGCGCCATCAGACCAGTTTCGGCCCCCGCGCAGAAAGCGGCCAATGCTACACATAAGCCAAGGGCGGAAAAAAGCAGACTAAGGGGAATGTCGTTCATGGAGGACCTAAATGTACCACTCCATGGAAAAACTGTCTTCCCAATCAAAAATTGTGAGTCAACGACGCACCAGAATCAGTTCCAGGACGAACTTGCTGCCGAAATAGGCCAGCACCAAGACCATAAAACCCGCCAACGTCCAACGGGTTGCGATGCGCCCACGCCAACCGAAACGGTGCCGTCCCCACAACAGGATAGCGAAAACAACCCACGCCGCCATGGACAGAACGGTCTTATGAAGCAAATGCTGGGCGACGATATCCTGTAGGAAGATAAACCCCTTGATGAGGGCTAAGGTCAGCATCACGAAACCCAGCCCGATCATTTGGAACAGCAGTGTCTCCATCGTCTCCAGGGGCGGTAGGACACGAATGAAACCCCCAGGGTGTTTGTGGCGCAGGTGAGACTCCTGGATGGCCAGCAGTATCGCCTGGGCCGCCGCAATGGAGAGAAAACTGTAGGCGAGGATGGAGAAAATGATATGGAGGTCGAGCCCCAGGGCGCGGTGTTCCACCATCACATGGTGGGTGTGGAAAAGCAGGTCCAAGACGAGACCCACGGCCGCAATCGGCAGAATGGCCACTCCCAGGTTTTCCAGCGGACGCACCAGCGCGACGAGCATCAGCAGCAACGCCATGGCCCAGGTAATGAGGGATGCTGCGTGGAAAAATGCGAGATCCAAACCGGTTTCGGTCAGGATCCCTTGTGCTAGGACCACAGCATGTAACGCAACACCCACCAGCGCAAGGGCGATGATGTGTCCCTTGCCGAGGGTCTCTTCCTCGGGTCGATGCAGCAGCCGTCGGGCCAGCAGACCGCCGGCGGTAAGGTATAAAACGATGGCGGGGATACCAAAAAATGTCACAGGCATGGTGGCAGACCACAACTCTCAGGGGGTAGCCGGTTAGCCCCCCCATCCCTACCCTGGCCTCGCCGGTCGACGAAGTCAAAACCGACACGGACGCGGGGAGAACGGTTACGTTACTGCGGAACTCACGACTAAGTGCATGGTAACCGCTCGATACCCGCACGTACAGCACCATCACGGACATTCGTTCTGTTTGGATAGCTTCTCTTCTCTGTTCTACGCTCTGAAAATCTGGCTGATCCATAAATTTGTTACACCGTTAGATGCTCGGTGAAGATGCCGATAATCGTGCGGCCTTCGTATATGTCAGGCTGTCCAAAGTGAAAATGAATGCGGTCGCAACCTGGCCTGATTTTTAGATGCCATTCGCAGACTATAGTTCGACCCTCTATGGCGATTACTCGTTCCATTATGGCCTTTTTGTTTCTATTTATTTTCTATGGGTATTTTTTAGGCTCCCGGATTTATCTCGTAACCGGAGAGGCTCTTGAATATTTTTCCGATGCAAAAAGTGTCGTGATTGCATTGCTGCCTGACATTGGTTAGATCATCGTTCAAATAAGAAATAAGAAATCGCGATAGCCACCTTTGGTCTAATGCTTTTATAAATTGCCAGGTTACCGTCACTCTGGTAGATCAGGTAATAGCTGTCATTAGCGCACGAGGCGTACCGAAAGCAAGCCATTCTTACCGTAATCGAAATCATTGGCATAGCCATACAGGAAACTCACAAGCCACGCGTTGCTTGGACCATAAGCGGAGGTTGAAGCCGACCAAAAATCAGACATTGGGGCGTTCGGGAACTGTATAGGGTTGATGGTTGGACCTGGGAAAGGGATGGTGTAATCCACCAGCGAGATCAGCTCATCCTCGCTGGGTATGCGCCAATCGTTACGGCCAGCAAAACTGCTACCACTCAATGCCTGTGCTTGATTCCAGGTGTAGGAGCTGACGGTACCGCTACAGTTACCGTTGGTCCAGCTCTGCCCCTCGACACAGCGTTTCCAAATTAGGGCGGTAGGGATGTGAAATATTGTACCGTCTCCCAAATCGACGTAATCGGCATTTGGACGTGAATCGGTCAATAGGGTAGAAGTCTGTCCGCGTACAAGGCGTGTTTGGAACGAAGCGTTCTTATCACCGTAGTGGCTAGAGTAGCCGCCAGAGCAGTAGCCGCCACCGCAAAAATCTATAAACCACGCGTAGCTAGAATTACCAGTATTAGCCGAAGCCGACCAAAATTTCGATGTCGTATTTGGAAAAACCGTGGAATCAATGGCCAGCGGAGAGTGCGTCCGATCGACAATGGTTTGTAGTTCACGAATATTGGGCAACCGCCAGTCGTTGTGGCCAGCAAAGGTATCGGTCAGCAACCTGGCTTGAGCCCAGGTGTGACTGCTGGCAATGCCGCTGCAGGTACTGGTATTACCGTCCCAAATTTGACCCACCGCGCAACGCCTCCAGGTGAGCCAGGTTGTTGTGTCGGTCACTGTGCCGCCATCGTAGATGTAACGGTTGATGGTAAGGCTCTGGGTCACCAGGGGGGCGGCGTTGTAATTGACATCGCCGGCCTGACTAGCGGCCACCATGCAGGTACCGGCAGCAATGCCGGTCACAGTGCTGCCATTGGTCCCGCCAGTGGTGCAGATAGTCGGTGTGGTGGAAGTGAAGCTCACCGCTAGCCCAGAGGTTGCCATAGTGCTGGCTGTAGTGGTGCCACTTATCGCCAGCGTGGCAGGGGTGAAGCTAATGGCATTGATAATCTGGCTGCCCTTACCGATAGTGAGGCTCTGGGTTATCTGTGGCGCGGCGTTGTAATTAGTATTACCGGCTTGATTGGCTGCTACTGTGCAGGTGCCAGTTGTGACACTGGTCACCATACTACTACCGAGCACCGCGCACTTGCTTGGAGTGGTAGAGCTAAAGCTCACTGGTAGTCCTGAGGTTGCTATGGCGCTGGCTGTGGTGGTGCTGCCTACTGTTAGTGTGGAAGGGGGTAATTAACTGATACTAGCGATATGGTCATTTATGGATATATATTGACAAATGTATT
>CAUYUB010000706.1:0-12061 GCA_963575685.1 Gammaproteobacteria bacterium
GCATCGATCCCAGGTTGCAGGAAGCGGAACAGACGATGCACGCTGAAGAGGATGAGCCACACCGCACCCACCACGCCTGCCAGTACAATCACCAAGCGGGATGCGACTTCGGCAGCCAAACTCAGGGACGCGCCGAATGCCATCCCCGGCAGCAGGTAGGCGGGTCCCCAGGCTAGGGCGGACAGCACATTGACGCCGACGAACCGCACCACGGGCATCCCCAACATCCCCGCCACCACCGGGATGACTGGGCGTACCGGCCCGACAAATCGGCCAAAGAGGATACTTTTTCCGCCGTGGCGCTGGAAGAATTCAATTCCCTTCTCCAGTAGCTCGGGGTGACGACGGAAGGGCCACACCATCCGCAACCGGTCTCGGAAATGGTGGCCCAGCCAGAAACTTACACTGTCTCCAGCAATCGCACCGGCAATCGCCCAGACCAGGGTGGGCCAAAAAGCCATGGCTCCCGTCGCGACGATGGCGCCGAAACCGAACATCATCATCGCCCCTGGGAAAATAACACCCACAAAGGCAAGTGATTCAGAGAGAGCGGTGAAGAAGACGATTAGACCTGACCAGGTGGGGTGGACAGTAATCCAGTCGAGGAGGGGTTGTAACGTATTGAGGTCCATGACGGTGTATGGTACGGGTCGATTAAGGGGGGTAGGCGAAGTTATTCGATAGTGTAATCGAAACGAGCGTCAAGACCCGCTGAAGCTTTTGAAAACTAAAATATCATAACCATATGAGGAGCCGATGATGGCGATCCGCGTTAAGACGAAGTGGCATAAATCGGAGAACAAGAGCATTGAGGACATTGCCAGTGTTCTGGCCTTTACCACCTGGAAAGTGAGCGTACAGGCCGTAGACCACATCGGTGACGAGAACTTTAAGTTCGAGACTACCCAGGACCGTTTCGCGGTACTGGAGGAGATTCTGCTTTTCTTGGTCCAAGTGATAGACCGTTGGGCTCATGAGTGGATCGACGATATCGAGCGCGAGCGTCTCGTCACGGCGATGGTCCTGCGTCTGGCAACGACCATCGACGAAAACCAGAATGATTGGGTCGGTGCCGGTGATTATCGGTCCCGCTTCATTACCCGTTTTAACGAGCGAGCCCGAGACTACGCTGAGTTTTCTTTCTCCCAGGGCGAGCCCGGTTACCAGTTCCGTCGTTATTTGGGAGAACGGGTATTGGCCGTAATGGGAGAGAAGGACGGTAATCGTTGGGTAATCGATCAGATTATGGAGGTTGAAATTCCCGAAACGCTCAAAACGATGCGTCGCAGTTTTCGGGGGCTAACGGACTGAACGGAGCTAATTTCTCACGTCTTCATCCCTCACCCCCCCAACAATCCCTCCACATCCCGCAGCAGTTCTCGCAACAATGCCTCCGGCAGGGCATCCGCACTATGCGCAAAGGCAATGCCGCGCTGGAGAAGTGCCGTTTGCTCGGGCTTCAACAGTCCTTTGGGTAGGACCTCGGTGTAGAGCCAGATACCGGCCTGTTGTGGGGTCGGGGCGGTGTCCGCTCCGGCCTGTTGCGCCGCACCGGCAAGAAGGGCGCCGAGGAGTATTTCCATCGCTGGACCGGGGCAGGATTGCTCGATCAGGATCCGCGCCGCCTTGAGCTTCTCCCGTGCCTGACGGAGCAGGACCGGTTCCGTACGGGGTGGTGGCTCGAACCAGATCTTCGCTTCGGCGAACGGTGAGGCAGCGCCAAGTCGGTTCAGACTATTGAGCGTACGCGGATCGATGAGGGCGACCGGGACCGATTCGGAGATTCCGGCGGCGATGCGATCGGCCTCGGCGTCTACCCGGTCGAGTACCACCATCAGCCCACCGCCCGCGCCCAAGATGCGCTCAATGCGCGTGCCGAAGGCGGCTTGAACGGCAGTAACCGCATCGCGTACCGCCTTCTCTCGGGCAGCAATAGCCGTGGCTTGGGCCTCGATGGCTGCGGCATCGGGTTCCTTCACAACGGGAGAGACAGGCTCCTCCGCTTCTACGATTACACCATCTTCATCTACTTCTATCCCGTCGATCGCGATGATTTCCTCCGACGGCGCCCCTTGGCTATTAAGGTCGTTGACCAATACCTCTACCAGTTTTTTCGATACCCCCACCACGTCTTCGACCGCGTCCGGATCGACCACGTTATCGAACAGGTGACGTTTACCCTGGATCAGGGCCAAGACCTGTTCCTCGTAGGAGGGGGCGGAGATGAGGTTGACGATCTGTACCGTCCGCTTCTGGCCCAAGCGGTGGATGCGGGCGATACGTTGGTCGAGGATGGCAGGATTCCAAGGGACATCCATGTTGACCAGTACGGCGGCGGATTGGAGATTGAGCCCGGTGGATCCGGCATCCGTGGAGATGAAAAGCTGTACCGCGTCGTCATCACGGAAACGGTTGATCAATTCGCCGCGTTTCGACGTCGCCACCCCACCGTGGAGGCGGACACAGCCAAGTTTCAGGGCACGTCCGCGTTCCTCCACCATTTGGGTCATCCGCTCCCATTGCGAGAAGATCACGGCCTTCAAACCGGATTGCACACACAGATCGTCCAATAGGCTATCGAGTTCATCGAGTTTGGGCGAGCCCACCGTTTCCTTGTCCACCAGGCCAGCCGCGTTACAAGCCATGCGGGCGGTCTGGAGAGCGGCCAACAGACGGTTCTGTTCGCTCGGGGTGAGCGGGCGACGTTTGGCGATCTGGGCGATCTCCGCTGCGGCCTTGAGTGCGGAATTGTGAAGATCACGCTGTTTTTCCGAGAGTTCAACGTCAATCCGTTGCTCGATGCGGTCCGGGAGTTGGTCGCGCACCAATTGACGGTCACGGCGCAACATCACTGGCGCGAGGCGGCGGCGTAGTTCGGAGAGGTTGCGATAGCCGAGCACCTTGCCCTTGTCGTCAGTAATGTGAAAATCCACTCGATAGCGCCATAGCGGGCCAAGCACCTGGGGGTCCACCACCTGCATTAGGCTATAAAGGTCTTCAAGTCGGTTCTCCAGCGGCGTACCACTGAGGACGAAGGCATAGCGCGAGGTGATGAGTTTGACCGCAGCAGCGAGTTTGATGCGCCAGTTCTTGATGCGCTGGGCCTCGTCCAGGATCAGCAGGTCGGGCCGTAGCGTCTCGTTGATTACCGATATGTCGCGCAGGATCAGTTCGTAATTGGCGATGAAAAAACCGGTCCCGCGTCGGTATTGCGCCCCACGTGCCGAAGCGGGACCCTGGATCACCACCGTCTCCCGATTGGTGAAGCGTTCGATCTCCCGCGCCCATTGCTGCTTGAGAGAAGCGGGGCAGATGATGAGCACGCGCTCGACCCGGGCGTGGTCGCGTAGCCAGGTAGCGGCAGCAATGGCCTGCAGGGTCTTACCCAGCCCCATGTCGTCGGCCAACAAGGCGCGCCCGTTGGCGGCGAGAAAGGCCACCCCTTCCATCTGATAGGGATAGAGTCGCGCCAACACCCCAGGCAACTGTCCGCCACTCGCCTGGATGCGTTCCCGGATCGCCCGCGCCTCAGCCTGGTGTAGCGCCCGCTCCGCCAAGCGACGGGCATGACTTAGGGCATCCTGACCTACGTCGATATCGGAACGCCCCTCAAGGAGATCCGCCAGATGTAGAAAATCATCCGGCAGGCGGCGTAGAAAACGTCCGGTGGTATCGAAGAATCCATCCAACAGTCGGACCAGTTCGTCTCCCATGTTCGCGGTACGGTGTAGACGGATGGTAGCGGCGCGCTCACCCTCCCAATCCAGAAAGAGGTAAGGCAATGGAGCCGGATTACGCGACAGTTCGGGATAATCCGGGCGCTTTTGGATGGTGTGCCGCACCGCCTCGATATGTTTGCAGGTCCCGAGTTGGTTGGTGGCGAAGTCCGGACAGGTACAATAGTTGGCGCGACGGGTCAGTGATCGAATATGGACCCGATAACGGCGTGGAAAATGGGTCTCCGGTCCGACCGACCAAGCCGACCATGCCCCGAAGGCTGGTTCACCCGTGAGGTGTTCCACCCGCACCTCGGAACGTGCGCGCTGAACACGCTCTTCAATCGCCCCCGCCACCGCGTCCAACAGTTCCCCCGGAGCGACCGCCCGCGAGGAATAGGCG
This sequence comes from Gammaproteobacteria bacterium, assembly GCA_963575685.1. Taxonomy (GTDB): domain Bacteria; phylum Pseudomonadota; class Gammaproteobacteria; order CAIRSR01; family CAIRSR01; genus CAUYTW01. The sequence goes on from CAUYUB010000706.1 coordinate 4,120, forward strand.
AAAAGTGCCGCCACTTCGTGCCGACATAGCCCTCCACCGTCATGGCAGGGACAGCGGGCATCCAGATGGCCGTCACCGCCGGAACGCACCTCAAAAGAGAGCACCTCCGTGGTATCTGCATCTTCCACCGTAGCGGTGAGAAAGTCGCCGTCCACCGAGTCCACCGTCCGATCCACCCAGGTCACCCGGTTTTCCTTGAAATCCTTGAGCCCGTTGCGCACCATCTGGTCTTCCGCCAAGGTGTGGAGCTGTTCCAGGTCAAAGAGGAAGGGGTCGGGTTGGGGGACTGGGGTGGGGGAGGACATCGGCAGCTCCGGAAAAATATGGGGGAATACGCTGCTGACTATTTTACGGCATACGCCATTGGGTGGTGTTCCAGATCTCGGATATAGTGACAATAGATGTATAGCGAATGGAGAGATGGATAGCCTTTCTTGACAACGAAGAAGATGGCGTCTGAGGTCAGGTATACGCAAACGAGGTGATTTTATGGGAAACGTGGACGCCATTGCCCTCACCATGGGGGCCTCTTGGGCGAGCGGAATCAATCTGTATGCAACGTTGTTCGTACTGGGTTACCTGCACCAGACGGGTGGCATCGTCTTGCCGCCGGACTTGTTGATCGTCGCCCACCCTTTGGTAATGTCTGCGGCGGCACTCATGTATATCGTGGAATTTTTCGCCGACAAGATTCCGGGAGTAGATACGGCATGGGATACCTTGCATACCTTCGTCCGCATTCCGGCGGGGGCGGTACTGGCTGCGGGGGCCGTGGGCGACGGAGGGCTGGCGATGCAGTTTGCGGTTGGCCTCGTCGGTGGCGGTTTGGCCGGTGCCACCCATGCGACCAAGGCCGGGACGCGAGTTCTCATCAATACTTCACCGGAACCTTTCACTAATTGGGCGGCATCCGTAAGTGAAGATGTAATGGTAGTAGGGGGACTCTGGACCGCCCTCCATCATCCCCTGCTGTTTTTGGTTTTGTTGGCGGTTTTTTTGTTGGTATTAATTTGGATCCTGCCACGTCTGTGGCGGGCACTGCATCGGATCTTCTCTACCTTGGGGCGCTGGTTGGGCCTAAAAAAATCGTCTTCACCCGCGTCATAAACAACCTTGAAGAGTTCCCTAATGGCTGGAAAAACCCTTTACGACAAACTCTGGGACGCCCATGTGGTGCGTACCGAACCCGATGGCACCACCCTTCTCTATATTGATCGTCACCTCATCCACGAGGTCACCTCGCCCCAGGCTTTCGAGGGTCTGCGGCTGGCGGGGCGTCGGCTGTGGCGGGTAGAGACGAGTCTGGCGGTGGCGGATCACAATGTCCCCACCACCGATCGCAAGGTGGGTATTACCGACCCCATCTCTCGACTCCAAGTCGAGACCCTGACTGAAAATTGCGCCCATTTCGGCATCACCGAATTCCGTATGGACGACCCGCGTCAGGGCGTGGTCCATGTGGTAGGCCCAGAACAGGGGGCGATCCTGCCGGGGATGACGGTCGTGTGCGGAGATTCCCACACCGCGACCCACGGGGCCTGCGGGGCACTCGCCTTCGGCATCGGCACCTCGGAGGTAGAGCATGTGCTGGCCACCCAGTGCCTGGCCCAAAAGAAATCAAAAAATATGAAAGTGCAGGTGGAGGGAGAATTACCTGTAGGGGTTACCGCAAAAGACCTCATTCTGGCCGTAATCGGACGCATTGGTACCGCAGGAGGTACCGGTTATGCCATTGAGTTCGCCGGTACTGCGATCGAGGCGTTATCCATGGAAGGACGAATGACGGTGTGCAACATGGCCATTGAGGCCGGGGCACGAGCAGGATTGGTGGCGGTAGATGACAAGACCATTGAGTATATCTATGGCGAGGGGGTGCGTCGGCCCTATGCCCCACCCGATGACGTAAAGGAACGCGCCGTTGCCGCTTGGCGTGAATTGCGCTCCGACCCGGATGCGGTATTCGATGCGGTCGTCGAAATCAACGCGACCACGCTGAAACCCCAGGTGACCTGGGGCACCTCGCCGGAGATGGTGGTTGCCGTAGATGAACGGGTCCCCGATCCCGCCGCCGAAACCGACCCAACCAAGCGTGCCGGTCTGGAGCGAGCACTTGCCTACATGGGGCTTACGGCCAATACCCCGATTAGCGGTATTCCCGTCGATAAAATCTTCATCGGCTCCTGCACCAACGGCCGCATCGAAGATCTGCGCGCCGCCGCTGCGGTAATCCGAGGGCGTAAGGTCGCCCCAACGGTCAAACTCGCCCTGGCAGTACCGGGTTCCGGGCTAGTGAAGGCCGCAGCCGAAGCCGAAGGGCTGGATGCAGTCTTCCGCGCGGCTGGTTTTGAGTGGCGCGCCCCAGGGTGTTCGATGTGTCTCGCGATGAATGCTGACCGGTTGGCAGCGGGGGAACGTTGTGCCTCCACTTCCAACCGCAACTTCGAGGGCCGCCAAGGTCCGGGCGGACGTACTCATCTGGTGAGTCCGGCCATGGCTGCCGCGGCGGCAATCGCTGGTCATTTCGTGGATGTTCGGAGCGAATCATCGTCCGTCTTCTGAAGGTTGGTTGGATTTAGCTATGCAAACTATCCGGTACGAACAGGATGTGGTTGCTTGGGCAAACGAACAAGCTGGGTTATTACGAACCAAGCGTTTTGACCTGCTCGATTGGGAACACCTGGCAGATGAGATTGCAGACGTGGGCAAGAGCGAACAGCGTGAATTGGCCAGCCGAATTGTGGTACTCCTGGCCCATTTACTCAAGTGGGAATATCAACCGGAACGTCGGGGTACTTCTTGGCAAATCACTATCCGTAACCAACGACGCGGTATTGTCCGCCGTCTGAACAGTACCCCAAGCCTCAAAAGAGAATTAGAAAACCAAGAATGGTGGGATGCCGTGTGGGATGATGCCACCGCCCAAGCAGCCCAGGAAACCGGCCTATCGAGTTTCCCTGAGATCTGTCCTTGGACGGTTACCGAGCTATTCAATCCTGATTGGTTTCCTGGTTCATAGAAATAAATTGAATCACTGGTCTTCTATATTTTGTTTCAAACTATCCGCAAGACCGAATATAAAAATAGAACAACGAGGATAACACTAAAGATGCAACCCTTTACCACCCTTGACGGCCTGGTGGCACCGTTGGACCGCGCCAACGTGGATACCGACGCCATCATTCCCAAACAATTTCTGAAATCCATCCGGCGTACCGGATTTGGGCCTTACCTTTTTGATGAATGGCGCTATCTGGACCACGGTGAGCCGGATATGGACTGCACCTCCCGTCCGCGCAACCCAGATTTCGTGCTCAACCAGCCACGCTACCAGAGGGCGCAAGTGCTGCTCGCACGCGCCAATTTCGGTTGTGGGTCCAGTCGTGAACACGCACCTTGGGCGCTCGCCGACTATGGCTTACGTGCCATCATCGCGCCCTCCTTTGCCGATATTTTTTACAACAACTGTTTCAAAAACGGACTGCTGCCCATTATTTTGGAAGAAGAAACAGTGGGACGGTTGTTTAGTGAAGTAGAAAAGACAAATACGAGCTATCGGCTATACATCGATCTCACGACCCAGACGATCACGACTCCCGGCGGAGAAGCGATTCGCTTCACCATCGATCCGCACCGCCGCCATTGTCTGTTGCATGGTCTCGACGACATTGAGCTGACCCTTCAGTACGCCGACGCCATCCGTTCCTATGAAACCCACCGTGGGCTCCAGGCCCCGTGGTTGTTTTCCTAAAATTTTCAATTTTCTTTTACTCTCAAAGGCAACGTATGACCTACAAAATCCTTGTGCTGCCGGGTGACGGCATTGGTGTGGAAATCATGGCCGAGGCCGTGAAAATACTGGAGGTGTTGCGTAGTGAATTTGGCCTCGGCGTAGAAATGGAGACCGCTCTGGTGGGGGGAGCAGCCATTGATGCCACCGGACATCCCCTCCCGGAAGATACCTTGCGTCTCGCCAAGGCTGCGGATGCGGTTTTGTTGGGTGCTGTCGGTGGTCCCAAATGGGAACCACTCCCCTATGCCATCCGCCCGGAGCGTGGTCTGCTGGGCCTGCGCTCGGAATTGGGGCTATTTGCCAATCTCCGTCCGGCCCTGCTTTATCCCCAACTCGCCGGGGCCTCTACCCTGCGCCCCGAAGTAGTGGCAGGGCTCGACATTATGATCGTGCGCGAGCTGACCGGCGGTCTCTATTTCGGACAGCCCCGCGGCGTCCGTACCTTGGAAAATGGTGAACGCCAAGGTTTCAACACGCTGGTGTATAGCGAGTCCGAAATTGAGCGGATCGGTCGAGTGGCCTTTGATATCGCTCGAAAGCGCGGACGGAAGCTCTGCTCGGTAGACAAGGCCAATGTTCTGGAGTGTACCGAGCTGTGGCGTGAGGTAATGGTTCGGGTGCATAAAGACTACCCAGACGTAGCCCTCTCCCATATGTACGTGGACAACGCCGCCATGCAACTGGTGCGCAATCCCCGGCAGTTCGATGTCATGGTCACCGAAAATATGTTCGGTGACATCCTCTCTGATGCAGCTGCCATGCTTACCGGTTCGATTGGAATGCTGCCCTCGGCCTCTTTGGATGCGCACGGCAAAGGGATGTACGAACCCATCCATGGTTCTGCCCCGGATATCGCTGGCCAAGGTATCGCTAATCCGCTCGCTACCCTCTTATCAGTGGCGATGATGCTGCGCTATACCCTGAATGTCCCAGACTTAGCTTTACGTTTGGAAACGGCGGTGGGATCGGTATTGAACGCTGGCCTACGTACCGGTGATATCTATACTGAAGGTTGCCGACGTGTAGGCACCAAAGAAATGGGCGATGCCATGGTAGCAGCGCTACATGCGACCAATGTTGACCTGGGGTAACTCGTCAAGCTCGCGACCTCTCACACCAATTTTTCGCATGGCATTGCATGGGTGGCTGATAACTTGAATGTAGATATCAATTTCTCTATGGAGCATCAAAATGAATACAGAAGCTCTAAAAGAAGCGATAAAAAGGAACCTCCCGGAATTTTTCCGGGCAGATCCGAATTTTCGTTCCTATATTCTGGAACTGACCCGGCAGGAGTATGCTGGGTTGGCGGATACTCAAGATCGGTTTTACGAACTTCTGGGGGAATTGCGTCGCGACCGCGAGGCGCAGAGCCACAAGTGGGATGAGCAAAACGGCAAGTGGGAGGAGCAGAGCCGCCAGTGGGAAGTACATCAAACGGATCTGCGAAATGAATTCAAACGGATCCACGAAGAAATCATGGCCCAGGCGAAAAAATACGAACGAGGTATCGGCGCGCTGGGGTCGCGGTGGGGCATGCAATCCGAGAAGGCGTTTCGCGACGCGCTGGCGGGAATTTTGGAGAAGAACTTTGGAGTACAGGTTGTCAACGTCAATGAGTATGATGATCAGGGCGTGGTATTTGGGCGGCCCGATCAAGTGGAACTGGATGTGGTTGTCCACAACGGTCTGTTGCTGATTTGCGAACTAAAATCCTCCATTGACAAGGCCGGAATGTATAGCTTCGAGCGCAAGGTGCGGTTTTACGAAAAACAGCACCAGCGTGTCGCGAATCGGTTGATTGTGGTTTCGCCGATGATCGATGCCCGAGCGCGCAAGGTCGCGGAGCAGTTGGGGATTGAGACCTACGGCGATTCCATCGAGATAGAATCGTTGTAACTTACTGTCCGGTCTCGCCATACCTACGGGTGTCGGCCTTATGGTCGACGCCGCCTCCTCTGCCGCTGCAAAATTCCGAATTGCCCACAGTATCCACCGACACCGCGCCGGGCGGGAGCTGCCTTACAGATCGAGGGAAAGACCAGGGTCATCCAAGGCATGAGTGAGTTCGACCACTGCAGTACGCCAAGCACTTTCCCTGCGAAGTTGGATTGGATCAATGCCCTCACGTCCATGCATGCGTACTAAACGGAGATGGGTGAGGGGTCGGTCATACCCCTCCAGGGCGTGGAGCACTTCCACGGCACCCACCCGACGGTTGCACACCAACACCATATCGCACCCCGCCTCCAACGCGGCATGGGCGCGAGCCCCGTAGCCGCCTACGCCTTCGGCGCCGACCATAGATAGGTCATCACTGAAGATCACACCCTGGAAACCCATACGGGTGCGCAGCACCTCTTGGAGCCAGAAACGGGAGAAACCCGCTGGGGCAGGATCAATCTGAGGGTAGACGACATGGGCCGGCATAATCCCGGCCAAGCCATGGGCAATGAGTGTGCGAAAGGGATAAAGGTCTTCAGCGACGATTTCATCAAAGGAGCGCTCATCCACCGGCAAGGCCAAGTGGGAGTCCGCCGCGACTGCCCCGTGGCCGGGGAAGTGTTTGCCGGTAGCCGCCATTCCGGCCCGCTGCATCCCCGTGACATAGGCTTGGGCAAGCCTTGCCACTCCTTGTGGGGTGGCGTGAAAGGCGCGGTCGCCGATTACTGTGCTCACGCCCTTTCCCAAGTCCAAGACCGGAGCAAAGCTGAAATCCACGCCCACCGCCCGCAATTCCGCAGCCATCAACCAGCCGGCGAGGTCCGCCAGACGCAAGGCACGGCGCGGGTCCAGGTCGTAGATCTCACCCAGACGAGCTACCGCCGGTAGGCGGGTGAAGCCTTCCCGGAAACGTTGTACTCGTCCTCCCTCATGGTCCACCGCCACCAGCAGGCGCGGGTTGCGTAGGGCGTGAACCTCTGCCAACAGTGCCTGGAGTTGTTCCGGCGAAGTGTAATTACGGGAGAAGAGGATAATCCCGCCGACCTGGGGATGACGCAGCAGTTCCCGATCTTCGGCCATTAGCGTCGTACCCTCAATATCTACCATCACTGGACCCAAAGACATGGCGCACTCCAACGTGTAATTTTGAAAAGTTTCAAGTTTCTAAAACAAAAGGGAATGTATTATGTTACAACGTTTTATCAGGAAATAGATGGAATTTCCGTCATAATCGATTGATTTTTTCTGTCCTGATGGTACGAGTTCTCGTAACTCTATGTTTTAAAACAAACCAACGGTGAGATATGGCTCAGACCGCCCTGATTACGGGGGCAGCACAACGGGTAGGTGCTGCGATTGCCCGCACCCTGCACGACGCAGGGATGAATGTCGTATTACACTACCGGTCTTCCGTAGCAGCGGTGCATTCCCTGCGTGATGAGTTGGAAGCGCTTCGTCCCGATTCAGTCATCACGCTGCAAGCCGACCTGCTCGCTTTCGAGGGTCTTCCCTCCCTGATGGATCAGGCCGTTGCCGCGTGGGGCCGATTGGACTGCCTGGTGAACAATGCCTCAACGTTCTACCCTACCCCTCTCGGACAGGTCAGTGCCGCCCAGTGGGACGATCTCCTCGGCACCAATCTGCGCGCCCCTTTTTTCCTGTCTCAGGCAGCTGCGCCTTGGTTGCGTACGACTGGGGGCTGCATCGTCAACATTGTAGACATCTATGCGGAACGTCCATTGAAAGACCATCCGGTCTACAGCATTGCAAAGGCGGGGCTCACCATGCTGACCAAAACCTTGGCACGGGAATTGGCGCCAGAGGTACGAGTCAACGCCGTAGCACCAGGGACTATCCTGTGGCCGGAACGGCCGGTGAGTGACACCTATAAAACCAACCTTCTTGCCCGCACCGCCCTTCAACGTCTGGGTTCCCCCGCGGAGATTGCTCGCGCAGTGCTGTTCCTGGTGCAAAACGCGACCTATACCAGCGGTCATATCTTGACGGTAGACGGGGGACGGTCGCTAATGCCCTGAACCCTGAACTGGTATGGTATCGGTCAACGTAACTTGTCGAATTGTAGATAGTGTGCGCCCAAGACAGCCATCTCTTTGGAATTGGAAGGGGCAGATTTTTAGCCGTGCGGGTGCAACGGTGGTGCCTTACCTTGACCTAACCATACGCACGGTAGAAAGTTCTTAAGATTCC
>CAUYUB010000707.1:0-11922 GCA_963575685.1 Gammaproteobacteria bacterium
GGACAGTTCGTGAATGGATTTCCTTTCCAGCCCTGCCCGTTAGGTCAAGGTAAGGTCAGTTGCTGTCCGTACAGTCCTGGCTTCATGGTGGCTCCGAAATATGTGGTGGTGGCCTGATGGAAGAACTCAAGGCGGAAATCTTCCAAGCTCACGTCGGCATCCAAGCGGCGCCTTTCTTTCAGGCCCTGGCCGCTTGTCAATTACCACTCGAATCCTAAGATACAATGGCTCGGCCGTGTCCTCGCGGGGCGCGGGATGCCTACTCTCCTGTTGCAAAATCAGTTGCAGTTGGAAATCCTGGTGGAAGAATTGACTGCCGCTATTCCCGAGAAAATCGGACCTGCGCCTACTGCGGGAAAAAGGATGTACCGCTTCAGATTGAACATATCCAACCTAGAGTACTGGGGGGCAGTGATCGGGTATCTAATCTAACCGTTGCTTGTCTGCTCTGCAACGAGAAGAAAGCCGCGCAACCGGTAGAAAAGTTTTTGGCAAACAAGCCTGAGCTGCTGAAGAAAATTAAGGCACAAGCCAAGGCACCGTTACGCGATGCGGCAGCGGTTAATGCTACACGTTGGGCGTTGTTTAATTCGCTCCAAACAACCGGACGTCCAGTTGCTACCGGATCGGGTGGTTTAACAAAATTTAATCGGATTAGGTTGGAAATACCCAAGACTCACGCATTGGATGCGGTATGTGTTGGGGAATTAAATACTGTTGAGGATTGGCAGAAACCGACCCTAGCCATAAAAGCTACCGGACGTGGCAGTTACCAGCGAACCCGTTTGAATGCCTTTGGCTTCCCTCGCGGCTATCTCACGCGGTCGAAACATATCAAAGGTTTCCAAACGGGAGATATACTAACCTGCGCGTTGGTTAGGGGACAGGTGCTAATGGCGCTTTGCTGCTCTCCTGCCAGCTCGCAACGAACTTGGAGCACAAACCAAGCAAGATCAATTAGTTGACGTATTGCAAGCAAGGGGTGGGGAATCGGAGGCCTGGGGTCGGGAGGGTGCTATTTAGCACCTGTCCCCTAACCAACGCGCAGGTTAGTAGATGTGGTCATGCCAGAGATGGATGGCTATACGGTTTGTAAACAGTTAAAGGCCAGTAAAAGCACAAGTAACATTCCGATTATTTTTGTCACAAGCAATACCGCCCCAGAACACATTATTATGGGTATTGAGGCGGGAGCTTTCTATTATACTACCAAACCCATCGATACCAAGCTTCTTCTGGCAATCACCAAAGCCGCCTTGGCCGATGTAGGCTATCCATATAAGCTTAAACGTGATGCCAAATCATTAAATGGATTGCAATTCATGCAGGAAAGCTCTTTCCGTATTAGAACATTGGACGATGCCTCGGAATTAATCTAGGCTCATATTGGGTTTTGAGGGCATATGGTAACATGCGAATGTTTCCACATAGTATATAAGGTTTACCCGCCATGTGTCATATCAACGACCTCATAGACGAAGCCAAATGTTACGAAGAAGTCAGGCGGATACGCTGGCCCAGCGGGGTGTGCTGCCCAAAGTGCACATCCAACAAAATCAGCAAACGCGGCAAAAACCATCGACAACAGGAATGCCGGCGTTACTCATGCCAAAACTGTGGGAACCGGTTTGACGATCTGACGGAGACCATCTTCATGGGGCGGCACCAGCCATTGTCGGTGTGGTTCTCCTACCTGTACCTGATGGGGTTGAACATATCAAACCGCCAGATCGCCATGGAGTTGAACCTGAACGAAAGCGATGGTCAAGCAATGGCGAATCAGTTGCGAGATGGTATCGTCAAACGCCGTCCCAAAGCACATATCAAGGGCAAGGCGGAATGTGACGAGGTGTATATCGTAGCTGGACATAAAGGCCAGCCCGACCGGATCGAGGGCCGGGCTCCGCGCCGTAGGCGGCTCAAGGGAGCACCCGGCCGGGGCACGTTGGAGAAGGATAAACCGCCGATCTTTGGCATGCTCGAACGCGGTGGCGAGGTCCGAATTATCATGCTGGAGAACGTGCAGCAGAAAACCATCCGGCCACTCATAGAAGAGACCATCGAACCTGGGACGCTGATCTATACCGACGAGTACGTGATCTATAACGCCTTGGAGGAGTGGGGCTATGAGCACGCGAGCGTTTGCCACGGTCGCGGGGAATATGCTCGCGACGAGGACGGCGATGGTTTCCATGAGGTCCATGTCAATACGATCGAGGGATTTTGGTCGCTGCTGCGTTCCTGGCTACGTCCTCATCGGGGCATTTCCCAGGAGAAGTTGCCGATTTACCTGGGATTTTTTGAATTCGTACATAACACCAGGCGGCGCGGTCGGGCTTTGTTGGGATCGCTTCTGGACATCCTGCTGCAACCGGCGCCATGTCCTCAAAACTCAATATGAGCCTTAATCTATACCTTGTCGGGAATATGCCCTAACCCGGAAAATAGCTATATCGGATTAAGGGAGTTACTTGTCAACGCGATTGAGCATGGTTCTTTTGGAATTACTTATGATGAAAAATCATATCTCAAGAAAAACGATGCGTGGGATGCTGAATTGAAGCGTCGCCAATCTCTGCCGGAATATATTGGCAAATATGTTACCGTCCATTTTAAACGTAACGAGGATGAAATTCGGTTTCTGATTAAGGATGAGGGGAGCGGATTCAATTGGCGACCTTATTTAGAATTCGATTTTACCCGTGCATTTGACCCAAATGGACGTGGCATTTTTATGGCGAAAACCTTGGGTTTTGATTTTCTCGAATATCATGGAATTGGTAATGAAGTGCTGGCAGTAATTTATACCAAGAATTCCGTTTCCCAAGGTAGGGATTAAAATTGATACGTCACGCCATCACGTAATTATAGACCACATCCGGATAGCTATCATGTTGCAACATGATAAACCAAGAATCTTGATCGTGGAGGATTCGATCGAAAGTCTTGCGATTTGGTTCGAGGTGATGGTGACTGATTATTTGCTAGTAACTGCTGTTTCCGGAGAGGAAGTCTTACGTATGGCTTCAACATCTCCTTTGCCGGATCTTATTTTATTGAAGGTGATGATGCCCGATATGGATGGCTTTGAAGTATACCGTCGACTTAAAAACCGCCAAGACACCGCTGATATTCCGGTTATCTTCATCACCGCACGCCCTAACGAGGAAAATGAGATACAGGCTTTTAACGTGGGGGGAGTGGACTATCTCTCCACATCCATTTCGCCCGTAGTCGTCATGGGTAGGGTAAAGACGCATCTTATCCTCCACAAGGCCCGTCGAGATTTAGCGGACGAGCGTGATCGACTCCAATCGGAACGGAAAGTTATAGAGGATATTTTGCTCAGCATGTGGGAGCAGCCGTTACTGCGTGAAGATTTTGTCCGTATCCTATCGGTCCCGGTGGAACGAACCAGTGGAGATATTTTTCTTTTGGCGCGCCGTCCCGACGGATTCATCCACGCCATGGTAGGGGATAGCACAGGTCATGGTCTTTCCTCCGCTATTATTGGTCCAATGGTCATGGATATTTTTCACGCCATGACGGGAAAGGGTTTTTCACCAGAGGAGATTCTGCGTGAAATCAACCGCAAGCTTTATCGGGCTCCGCGCAACATTTTCATGGCGAGCTGTTTTGTTGAGTTGAGCCCTGGTTTGGATGTCATCCGTTTGTGGAACGGCGGTATGCCCGAAGTACTGTTTTTGCGTAAGGAAAAATGGTTTTTAGAATGGCCGTCCGATCATTTCCCTCTGGGAATAAAGCCAACTCTATTACTGTTCGAAACAATATCACCTCATCGTATTAATTCATAATTCAGGATGTTCTATCACCGCGAACCAGTAGAAATATGCAATTTTCTAAAAAATCAGAAAAACACCTCCTGCAATTATTTTCACTAACCAGCTTTCGGCGGCGGTTAATCGCTGTCTTTTTACTGGTGTGCCTGCTAGTCACTGGGTTAGCCGCATGGCACCTCTGGAAATCCCGATTGGCGCATGAGGGCTATGCGACGGCAGCTACCCAGAATTTAGCCAGAACCCTCGAAAACAACATCGCGCTAACTTTTGACCGCATCGACTATGCTCTGCTAGCGGTAGCCGACGAGGTGTTACGTCAGAATATGATCGGAGGCGTGGATGATGTAGTGCTCAACACCTTCCTGGCCCGCCAAGAACAACGGCTGCCAGGAATCAACGCGCTGGTTCTGTGCGATGCCCAAGGCAATTTAACCCACGGTAATGCGGTCAAAAAACATGGCACCGCCTCCATTGCCCAGCGTGACTACTTTATCCAGGCCCGTAGTGATCCACAGGCCGATCTATTAATCAGCAAACCACTGCACGGTCGATTGACCGGTATTCCTCAAATCGTCCTGGCTCGTCGCCTCAATCATCCAAATGGCAGTTTCTTCGGTGTAGTGTTCGCGGCTATTTACCTGCAACAATTCACCGAACAATTCGCAAAACTCGACTTGGGTCCCCACGGAAGCGTGACGCTAAGAGACCAGGATGCCGCCCTCATCGCCCGTTATCCCCACCAGGAGGGAGATCAGGGGCAACCTGGCGCCATTGCCATTTCTCCTGAACTGAAAGTCATTCGTGACCAGGATAAAAAAGAGGCAACCTATACGACATTTTCCCCTGTTGATAATATTAATCGCATCTATGCCTACCGCACCATTCGTGATACTTCGCTGTATCTAATTGTGGGCGCGGCCTTCAAGGATATCCTGAAGAATTGGTATACAGAGGTTGGTCATACCATCCTCTTCAGTACCTTCCTGTTGGGTCTGTTAGGGCTGGCATTGGTCAAGTTGGCTCACTCCAAAAGTCAAGAAAACGTATCACTGGAATCCTTGCGGGAGAGTGAGGAACGCTACCGCCTGATCTCGGAAAACATGATCGACCTTATCTGCCTACATGCCCCGGATTCCAGATTTATCTATGTGTCCTCATCGATCAGGCCGATGTTGGGCTATGATGCGGAAGAACTATTGGGAAGGAAACCGCCGGAATTTTATTATCCAGAAGACGCCAAACGTTTTTTTGATCCATCTTATCAAAAGGTTGCCATTTCGAAAAAAAACGATAACTTGAGGTACCGGTTCCGTGCCAAGGATGGTCGTTATCTCTGGTTGGAAACCTTGGTTAAGCCAATTCTGGACGCTGAGGGAAAGGTAAGGCATATCCAAACCGTCTCCCGCAATGTGACCGAACGGGTGGAAGTGGAAAACGCTCTGCGGCGGGAGAGGGATTTTATTCGAGAAATGATTAATGCGCTGCCTGGCGTATTCTACCTAATCAATCAACAGGAACGATTCCTATTGTGGAATAAGGCGCTTGAGGACATCTCTGGATTCACTGCCGAGGAAATGGCAGTAGCATCTCCTGGCGACCTCTTTCGAGGTGAGGAGCGCATTTACATCCTCGAACGGATGCAAGAAGTATTCACCCAGGGGTTTGCAGCCGCTGAAGCCAATATCATCACGAAAAACGATACGGTGATTCCTTACTACTTTGTGGGACATCGCATCGAACTTGATGGCGTACCTTGCCTGATCGGCATGGGATTGGAGATTTCCGAGAGAAAACAGATGGAGGAAGCCTTACGTCAGGCCAAGGAGCTGGCGGAGGCCGCTACCCGGGCCAAAAGCGAATTTCTCTCCAACATGAGCCATGAAATCCGCACTCCCATGACGGCCCTTATCGGATTGAGTCAGTTGGCCTTGGCTACTGATCTCACACCCCAACAACGAGATTATCTAGTCAAGATTCAAGGCGCCTCAAAATCACTATTAAGAATTCTCAACAATATCTTGGACTACTCTAAGATTGAGGCGGGTCGGTTAGAGTTAGAATTGCGCGAATTTTGGTTGAACGACCTCCTAAATCAAATCTCCACCTTTTTCTCTGGACAAGCAGAAGAGAAGGGAGTCGAGTTGTCTTTCAGAGTAGATCCGGATGTACCCCAATTATTAGTAGGGGACTCGCTGCGTCTAGGGCAGGTGCTGAATAACCTAGTCAGCAATGCCATGAAATTCACCGCGCATGGCGAAATCGAGCTAGCAATTACTGTTGAAAATCGCGAGGAAGACAACATCCTGCTTTCTGTTTCGGTGCGAGATACCGGCATCGGCATGTCGCCGGATCAGATTGAACGGTTATTCGAGGCATTCACTCAGGCCGACGGTAGCATCAGCCGCCGTTATGGTGGTACCGGTTTGGGGCTGACTATCTGTAAACGATTGGTGGAACTCATGGGAGGGACTATCGGAGTAGAGAGCACTCCTGGCCAAGGGAGCTGTTTTTACTTTCGCTGCCGTTGCGGCCTTGTCAATACCGCCTCGCATAGTTCCGATCTATCCGATACGCTCGGCAAGACGAACCATTCCCGGCAACAGATCGAGGAAGGCGATTGGATCGCTCAAGCGCAAGACATCCGCGGGGCACATATTCTGGTGGTGGAGGACAACGAGATCAACCAACAAATTGCCCGCGAGTTATTGAACCACGCGGGATTTAAGGTCACTGTGGTCGCCAATGGCCGCATGGCGGTGGATATGGTGGAATTAGCAACCTTCGACGCCATTCTCATGGATCTTCAGATGCCCGAGATGGATGGCTTTCAGGCCACGAAACGAATTCGCATCAAGCATCCCGATCTGCCTATCGTCGCCATGACCGCCGCTGCCATGGTTCAGGACCGTATCCGCTGTATAGCGGCGGGTATGAACGACCATATCAGCAAACCCATCGACACCGCCCACATGATTGCCGCATTGCGTCGCTGCATTCCCGCCAAGGCAACGGTTGGCGACATTGGTCGTGCAATGACTTTGCCGCCCATCATTACCATCCCTACCGCATCTGCGGAACTACCGGTGGTTCCTGCCGGATTTGCGTTAACAACGGCATTGGCTCGACTCGAAAATAACTGTTCGCTTTATACGGCCTTGGCGCGCGATTTTTGTGCCGATCAAGGAAATATTGTCGAACAAGTACGCCAGCAATTACAACAGGGTGATCAGCTTGGGGCAATACGTACATTGCATACTTTGAAAGGGATCGCCGGCGCTCTTGGTGCCCAAGTATTGTCTGATTTGGCGGCTAAGATCGAAACGCGCGTTAAGACTGGTATCGCCCCAGATGAAATAGAGACCGGAATTGCTCCACTAGATGGCGCGCTCATTGAAACCCTTGTTGTACTCGAACGTATAGCCGATACCTTCGACCATCATCTAGAGATACGGCTATGACCGATAAAATCACTGAAAACCGACCGGATAAAGAACGCATTCTTATCGTCGATGACACACCGGAAAATCTAACCGTCCTGACTCGGATGCTGCGCGACGAAGGCTATGAGGTGCTCTGGGCGTTAAACGGCAGACGTGCCTTACAATTGGCCGAACGCACGCCTATTGACCTAGTTTTTCTCGACATTCGGATGCCGGAGATGGACGGTTACGAGGTCTGTCGGCGCTTCAAGGAAGACCCGCGCTTGAAGAGGATTCCCATCATTTTCATCAGTGCCGCTACCGATACCGATGTCAAAATAAAAGCATTTACCAGCGGGGGCGTTGATTTTATTTCCAAACCAATTGAGACCGAGGAAGTTTTGGCGCGAACCCGGACCCACCTGATGCTACGTGCGCTCGAAAAAGAACTCGAAAGACGCCTACTTCAGAAAGAGCAGGAAGTCGTTTATCTGTCCTACCATGACACCGTAACCGGACTGCCCAATCGCCTATTCCTACTCAATCAACTTGAACTTGCACTCGATATTACTAACCGCAACCATTACCCACTGGCGCTGCTACTCCTTGATATCGACCAGTTCAAAGTCATCAATGATAGCCTGGGACACGAAGTCGGCGATGCTCTCCTCATCGCCATAGCGAAACGGCTTCAGCATACTGTTCGCCATGGAGAACTCATTGCCCGCCTGGGGGGGGATGAATTCGTCATCGTCCTCAGGGAATTCGCGGAGGTTGCCGAGGTTGCCCGCCGTGCGAAAGAATTACTGCATTCCTTGCAGGAACCCCTGATGTTAAATAGCCACCCGCTACGGGTAACCGCTAGCATTGGTATCAGCATCTTTCCCGAGGATAGCCGCAGCGCCAACACGTTACTGCGCAACGCTGATCTCGCGATGTATCGGGCCAAAGGCGAAGGTCGCAACACCTACCGCTTTTTCGACCAGGCAATGAACCGTCAGGCGATGAAGCGCCTCGAACTCGAAGCCAATCTGCGTCAAGCTATAACGAATCAGGAATTTATCCTCTATTTTCAGCCGAAAGTCACCCTTTCCGACCGAACGATCATTGGTGCCGAGGCGCTGATCCGTTGGCAGCATCCACGCCAGGGATTGATCTCTCCGGTTGACTTTATTCCGCTTGCTGAAGAAACTGGCTTGATCATTCCTATTGGTGCCTGGGTTTTGCGTGAGGCGTGCGCTCAAACCCAGCGTTGGCACGATGCTGGCTTCTCCAATTTAAGTATCGCGGTCAACCTGTCGGCGCGCCAGTTTTTCCAACCCGATCTGATCGCTCAGATCGAAGAAGTGCTTCGGGATACCGGTCTGACGCCAACTGCGCTTGAAATCGAACTGACGGAAAGTACCGTCATGGCTAATCCCGAGAATGCTATCACCATTCTCCGCCACTTTCGGGAATTGGGGATCAAAATTTCCGTGGACGACTTTGGAACGGGATACTCTAGCCTGAATTACCTAAAAAAACTGCCAATCACCTGCCTTAAAATCGACCGCTCTTTCATTTCCGATCTGGTAACCGATACCGATGATGCCGCGATTGTCAAAACGATCATCGCCCTCGCTCGGGTTCTGAGCATGGAAGTGGTTGCCGAAGGTATCGATGCGGAACCGCAAGTCGCTATCTTAAACGGATATGACTGTCAAATTGGTCAGGGCTATCTCTTCTCCCAACCGTTACCGGCTGACGAATTCGTCAGTTGGGTTCGCTCATGCGCTCAAACAGAGCAGAGGGGTGGGATATGACCAAAAGTTCATCATCGCCAACTATTCCAATTCCAGGGTATGACCTCTCGGACGTCATTTTGAACGATGGTCTCGATTTTGTACTAAGCCGAGGAATCCGCCGGAGCGATGGTCTCCCCGTTCTGATCAAGACCGCGCGTCTTGGGCAGTCGTTAGCGGTGAGCGAGCGACTGCACCATGAATTCGAAATCACACGCCGGTTCGAAAGTCCCTTCGTCGTCAAAGCACTCGATCTGATCGAAGAGAACGGCCGGCCAGTGCTCGTGCTTGAGGATTTTGGAGGCGTTCCACTGGCCACACGCTGGAACGCTCCGCTGGAGGGCGAACCGTTCTTTGCCATTGCCCTGGCCCTGGCCGACATCGTGACCGACATTCACCGGGCGCGCGTGGTTCACAAGAACCTCAGTACTACGACTATTCTCGTCTCCACGGACGGGACGGAGATCAAAATCACCGATTTCGCCCTGGCGTTCGTCATGCCACGGGTGCTTTCGGGGCAAGGCACGTCCGGGATGATCGAGGGCACCTTGGCGACGATGGCGCCCGAGCAAACCGGACGCATGAACCGGGTCGTCGATCACCGGAGCGATCTCTATTCCCTCGGGGTCATCCTCTATGAACTGCTGACTGGGCATCCGCCTTTCCAGGCCGAGGATCCACCCGCCTGGATTCATGCCCATCTCGCTCGCAGTCCCCGCCCTCCTCGGGAATTGATACCCTGGATTCCCCCTTGCCTCTCGACGATTGTGCTCCGCTTGCTGGCGAAGCAGCCAGAAGACCGCTACCAGAGTGGTTGGGGGCTGAGAATCGATCTCGAACACTGCCGTTCCCTGTGGCGTGAGGGGCTGGGCGATGCTCTATTTACCTTGGGCAGCGGCGACGTCCCGGAACGGCTACAGTTTCCTCAGAAACTGTATGGCCGCGAGGGAGCGGTGACCGAGTTGCGAACTGCCCTCGATCGGGTCGCCCGTTCGGGACAAGTCGAACTGGCGCTGGTCTCCGGCTATTCTGGCGTCGGCAAGTCGTCGTTGGTCAATGAGTTGCACCAACCAGTGGTCGAAGCCGGGGGACGGTTCATCACCGGCAAGTTCGATGCCCAGAAGCGGGCCGTACCCTATGCGACCATTACCCAGGCCTTCAAAGGTCTGATGACGGAGCTGCTCGCCGAGAACGAGGCATCGGTCACGCTCTGGCGAAGCCGGCTAAAGCAGGCGCTCGGCGATCATGCCGCGATCATCAGCGACGTTGTGCCGCAACTTGACCTCATCCTCGGTCCGCAACCACCCGCCGCCGAACTGCCTCCCACCGAGGCCCAGAACCGCTTTCTAACCCTATTTCGCCGATTCGTTGCCGTATTCGCAACGCCCGAGCATCCGCTGGTGTTGTTCCTGGATGACATGCAGTGGGCGGACACCAGCAGCCTCCGACTGGTCCAAGATCTGGTAACCGCGTCTTCCCCCCTGCATCTGCTGTTGATCGGGGCGTATCGGGACAATGAGGTCAGTCCCTCCCATCCGCTACTGTTAATGCTGGCAACCGCGCGCTCAAATGGCGCCACCGTCGGCAACATCGTTTTGGTCCCGCTCAACGAGGCTGATGTCCGCGCCTTCATGGGCGACACCATGCACTGCGCCCCTGCCGATATCGCGCCGTTGGCCGAACTTCTTCACGCTCGCACCGCAGGCAATCCGTTCTTCTTGATCCAACTCTTGGGAGAATTGGAACAAGAGGGCCTGATTACCTTCGAACCCCGCATCCGGCACTGGCGTTGGGACAAAACCGGCATTGAGGCTCGGGAGGTCCCCAACAGCGTGTTGGGACTGCTTACCGACAAAATGCTGCGCTTACCCGCCACCACCCGCGAGGTGCTGACCTACGCCTCGTGTTTTGGCAATACGGTGGACCTTGGCGTGCTCACCATGGACCTAGACTGCCCTATCGGTACAACTGAGCGCCATCTGGCGGAAGCGGTTGATCAGGGGCTACTGGTTCGCGTCGGCAATAGCTGTCGCTTCGTCCATAACCGGGTGCAGGAAGCCGCCTACGCGCTACTGCCTACTGCCCAGCGCGCGGAATTGCACCTCGGCATCGGTCGATTATTGCTTGCGCATTACCTCCCGACCGATATCGAACAATGGCTATTTATCGTCGCGGATCAGTTCAGTCGCTGTCTCGACCTCATCGAGGTTCGGCCGGAACACATCCAGCTGGCGGAGCTTTTTCTCGCAGCCGGTCGCAAGGCAACCGCCGCCGCCGCGTACGAATCCGCCGCCACCTATCTGACGGCTGGCATGACCTTGACTGGGGCAGAAGGCTGGGCAGATTGTCGGGCACTAACCTATAACCTCCATCTGGAACGCGCCCGTGCGGACTACTTGCGTGGCACCCTCGACGAGTCCGAACAGCTGCTCGGTGTCCTGCTCGACCGCGCGACCTCGGTCACCGAACGGACCTCCGCAATTCGGCTCGGCATCGCCATTTATACCACGCACGGTGCGATCAACCGGGCGATTGCACTCGGACTAGAAGGGGTGGCCCTATTCGGCATTGCCCTGCCGCCACATCCCGATCGTGCGCAGGTCGATGAGGAATTTGCTAAGGTCTGGAACACACTCGGCGACCGGCGGATCGAAGAGCTAATCGATCTGCCGGAGATGGAAGCCTCCGACATGCGCATGGTGATGGATTTATTGTGCGACCTCGGTACGCCCGCGATTTTCGGCCGGCAGGCGCTGCTTCACGTTACCGTCGCACAAATGATTGTGCTTACGATTCGTCATGGCACTACCGACTCATAGCTCTGGGCCTATCTCTGGTTCGGTGCTACCCTGGTCCAGCGCCCGTTTCGGCGCTATCGCGATGGCCACCAATTCGGCCGGCTCGCCTACGACCTGATGGAGC
>CAUYUB010000708.1:0-11908 GCA_963575685.1 Gammaproteobacteria bacterium
GCGTGGTTAATAATGCTTCACAGAAGATAGCAAGGGTTTCCGATAATGGCTATTGCAAGGTGGGAAGAATTATCAGCTCTTCCTGATTGATCTACGGATGCCGGGCATGGATGGGATCGCCTTAGCTAAAAAAATGGAAGAAAGAGGTTTCGGAAATACCTCCGCCATCATTCTGATGAGCGCGGCGGTGGGGCATGACGAATTGTTACGGGAAAGCATAAGGGTCCGTAAGGATGCCATCGTCGCCAAGCCCATTACCCCTTCCAGCTTGTTTGATGCACTCATGACCGCCCAAGGTGTCCATCGTGGAAGGGTCAAAACCAATATATTCAATCCCTCGGAAATGACCCGCCCGATTCGAGGCCGACGGATCTTACTGGTTGAGGACAATGAGATTAATCAACAAGTAGCCACGGAATTTCTCCAACTGATGGGATTACGGGTTACCATCGCCGGAGACGGCCATCAGGCGATCATAGCCCTACAACGGGAACCATTCGATCTGGTCTTGATGGATCTGCAAATGCCGGAGATGGATGGCTTTGAGGCCACCCGGATCATTCGCGGTGAGGAGGCATGGCATAAATTGCCCATTATTGCCATGACCGCTGCGGCGATGTCTCAGGATCGGGAACGTTGTCTTGCCGCGGGGATGAATGAGCATATTTCCAAACCCATCGATCCGCAGCAACTCACCAATATGTTGTTGGCATGGTTACCCCATCACGAATTTCCCGATGAGGTCGAGATTCCCAAAAATATCATCAAGTCTTCCGCGCCGTTGCTCCTCCCGGATAGCCTCCCGGGATTTGATTTGAACCGAGGACTCGCGCTGTTGGGGGGCAAACAGCAATTATGGCGGAACCTAGCCCAGCGTTTTGGGGAGGATTTCGCTAAGGTCAAGGAGGAACTTGCGACCCACTTAGCCAAAGGAGAAATGGAGGAAGCCCGCAAACTGGTCCATCGCCTACGCGGTGTGGTGGGCAATCTAGGAGCGATGGAGCTGTATCAGGCAGCTTCAGAGTTGGAACGACGCCTCAAGAACGCCGAAAATCCAGAACCCGCCTGGGAACGCGTTCAGCAGAATCTAACGGAGGTTCTCAACACCATCGCTACCTTAATGACCAGCAACACCGGCACTACCCCAAGCATTCCTTCTGAGGTAGACCGCGACTGCGCTCTTCCCCTGCTGAATAATGTGATGAGTTTGCTTGAAAAAAGGGAGTTCGTGCCAAGTTCGTTTTCCGAGGAGATGCGTAACTGCTTCGCTGGGACAGAATATACTCAGGGGGTAGAGAGACTCTTGCGCCATCTGGACAATTTTGATTTTGATGGTGCGCAATCGGAACTGGTACAGTTAAAACAACGGCTAAATAAACCAGAAAGCCCCTTCCCGGAAGCAGCATAAATGAAAGAAATACCAGAAATCACCATGTCGGCATTTGTCCCGGAGAAAAATAGCCCTCTATTCAATGAATTTTGCCAGGCCCTGGAATCTTTTGACCGCCGCCGAGCGGAAGAGATTTTCCAGCAAGCCCTCACCCAGGGTTCACCGCAGGAGATAGTAGAACAACTCATTGCACCCGTCCTAGAAAAGATCGGTAGCGATTGGGACTCGGGGCGAGTTGCCCTCTCCCAGGTCTATATGAGTGGCCGCTTGTGCGAAGATCTGGTGAGTAAAATGTTGCAGACGGAGGGCATCGCCTTCCCTGAGGATCAACCCCGCCAGGCGATTGTCGTTCTCCACGATTATCATATGCTAGGCAAGCGCATCGTCTACTCGATCCTGCGGACCAGCGGTTTTAATCTAATCGATTATGGACGTATGGATGTGGATGAATTGATCGAGCGGGTGATGAATGACCGAATCACGGTACTGCTCATTTCCACGCTGATGCTGCCTTCGGCGCTTAAGGTACAACAGGTACGCACCGGCTTACAGGCGCGGGGGGCACAGGTACGTATTTTGGTGGGGGGCGCCCCGTTTTTGTTTGATCCCAACCTATGGCAGGAAGTAGGGGCGGACGCAATGGGGCGCAATGCCGGCGACGGCATGCGCATACTTCGTCAATGGCAGGAGGAAAGTTTATGATGACCGCAATGCAGCGGGTGTTGACTACCCTCTCCCACCACGAACCGGATCAGGTTCCCCTCTTCCTGCTCACCACCATGCATGGCGCCAAGGAATTGGGGCTCACCATCAAGGATTACTTTTCTCGTGCGGAATACGTGATCGAAGGGCAGATGCGTCTGCTGCACAAATATGGCAGTGACTGTCTCTATCCATTCTTCTATGCCCCCCTGGAACTGGAAGCTTTTGGTGGTACTACTCTGTTTGTTGAAGATGGCCCGCCTAATTCCGGTATGCCCATCATCCATAAAGTAAGCGATATCGATACCCTCATCCCGCCCAAGGTCACAACCACGGCCTGTCTGGTAAAAGTTCTGGAAACTATTCATGGCCTAAAACAGCGGGTGGGAGATACGATTCCCATCATTGGGGTGGTTATCTCGCCATTTTCCCTGCCGGTCATGCAAATGGGCTTTGATCGCTATATTGAATTGATCTATGAACATCCGCAGCACTTTGCCCGATTGATGGCAGTCAACGAGGCCTTTTGCGTGGAATGGGCCAATGCCCAGTTGGCAGCGGGAGCCACTGCCATTTGCTATTTTGATCCGGTCTCTTCCACCACCAATCTACCTCGTGAGCGCTACCTACAAACTGGTTATCCCATTGCCTGTCGCACCCTGGCGAGAATTCAAGGCCCCACCGCTACCCATTTGGCTTCCGGGCGTGGTTTGCCCCTTGTTGAAGATATCATCACCACCGGCACGGCGGTTGTAGGGGTAAGCTCCCTGGAAAAATTATCCCAATGGAAAGCTGCCGCAGCGGGAAGAATCAGTCTACTGGGAGACCTGAATGGGGTAGCGATGCGCCATTGGACCCCGGCAGAAGCCGAAAGTAAGGTAAAAGAGGCCATTCGACAGGCCGGAAAAGGTGGCGGCTTTATTCTGTCCGACAATCACGGCGAAATCCCCTTCCAGGTCCCTGATGAAATACTGCTGGCGATTGGCGAAGCCATCAAACATTGGGGTCGCTACCCGCTGGAATGGTGCAATGAGTAACCTGCGGTGTGTGTTGTGCTGCCAAAATTTCTTTCCGGAACTGCAAGCAGTGGTTCAGACCGAGGCTTGGACCGATGTGCAGGTAATCTCCTACCCGGTACGCTGTGGCCGCCCTCCCATCCGTTGGGAAGAATTACACGCCCACCTTCCGGTAGAATGCTCATCGATCGCTATTCTGGGACGTACCTGTCTTAAGAATTTGGGTCGACCACCTCAAAATTGGCCACACACCAGAATTTTTTACCAGGAAGAATGCTTTCATCTCGTCGCAGGAAAAACCATGGTCGCTGAGGCCATCGGTCGCGGCGCGTATCTTATTACTCCCGCCTGGTTGGAAAAGTGGCCTGAGCATATCGCTACCATGGGTTTTCAGGCCGACCATGCCCGGGAATTCTTTCGTGATTTTGCTCGTGAATTGGTATTGCTGGATACCGGTATCCTACCGGATGCCATGACCAAATTGAAGGAGATTGGTCAATCCTTCACGCTTCCGGTGCAACGAGTGGCCGTCGGACTGGACTATACCCGCCTGTTGCTGCAACGGGTGGTGGCTGAATTGCGTTGTGAGGAAGAACATCATCAAGTTCGGCAGCGAGAACTCCAGCATGTCCGTAAAATTGCCGACCTCACGACCGTTACGGATCTTTTAGGTCGCCTAGCGCTACTCAAAGAAGAAACTGAAGCAGTGACCGCGATTGAAGACATGTTTCGCATGTTGTTTGCGCCGGAGGTTTTTTACTACGTAAGCCTGGTGGAAGGGACATGGCAGGGATTGGAAAAGATACCCACGGAATTGCAACCCATGCTCCACCATCTGAGTCAAGGATGGGCTTGGACCCCTTCCGGCCAGGGATTCTTCTTACGGCTGGAAAGGTTTGAACATACCGTAGGGGTGATCATCGTGGACCAACTGGCCTTTCCCAACCATCGCGATCACTATCTGGATATGGCTCGCTCTTTGCTGGGCGTCTGTGGCTTGGTCATTGAGAATGCCCGGACCTACAAACGCATTAAATTGACAGAAGCCGCCTTACGGCAGGCCAAGGAGATCGCCGACCACGCCAATCAAGCCAAGAGCAAGTTTCTGGCCAATATGAGCCATGAAATCCGTACCCCCATGAACGCCATCATCGGCCTCACCCAATTGGCGATGGGCATGGATCTGACGCCCAAGCTGCGTGATTATCTGAGTAAGGTACATACCTCCTCCCGTTCTTTGCTGGGGATCATCAACGATATCCTGGATTACTCCAAGATCGAGGCCGGACGCCTGGATCTAGAAACCGTGGATTTCGATATCGAGCAGGTTTTAGAGACGACCACCACGCTCTTTGCCGCCAAGGCCCTGGAAAAGAATATTGAAATTCTCCTGGAGATTACTCCTACCGTACCCTGTGTTCTGAATGGTGACCCCCTACGTTTTGGCCAGATTCTCAACAACTTGGTAGGTAATGCGATAAAATTTACCAATACTGGAGAGATACGAGTACAGATAGATTGCGTCAACAACCAAGGGGATCGGATCGAATTGGATATTTTGGTGCAGGATACCGGTATCGGCATGACCGAGGAACAAATCGCTCAACTCTTCCGCCCATTCCACCAGGCAGACGGTTCAATTACGCGGCGTTATGGCGGTACGGGATTGGGTCTCGCCATCACTCGCTCCCTGGTGGAAAAAATGGGCGGGAGGATCGCCGTGGAGAGCAACTTTGGTAAGGGCTCCCAATTTCGGTTCAATGTCTGGATGAACGCACCGATTGGTGCCTCCCCTTTGTCGCACCCTTATCAGAATCTTCGCTTCAAGACCGTCTTAATGGTGGATGATAATGCCACGGCGCGGGAGATTTTACGTTATATCCTGGAGCGATGGGGTTTGGCGGTAGAGGAGGCTATTTCAGGAGAAAGCGCCCTGCGTTTATTACGAGCAGGGAGAAGTTATGACCTCTTCCTCATTGATCTGCGGATGCCCGAGATGGATGGAGTAAACCTGATCCAGCGCATGAAGGAAGAGGGTTATGGGAATTCCTCCGCCATCATCATAATGTGCGCCGCCGTCGGACATGATGAGATGTTTCATGAAAGCGCGCTGGTACGCAAGAATGCTGTCGTTACCAAGCCCGTCACGCCTTCCAGCCTTTTCGATGCGCTCATGACTGCCCAGGGCGCCCAACAGGGAAAAGTTAAAGTGGATATTTTCAACCCTACGGAAATGACCCGCCTGATTCGCGGCCGACGCATCTTGTTGGTCGAGGATAACGAGATTAATCAACAGGTAGCCATGGAGTTTCTCCAACTGATGGGGCTCCAGGTCACCATCGCCGGAAATGGCCACCAGGCCATTATGGCCCTGCAACAGCAATCGTTCGATCTGGTCTTGATGGATCTACAAATGCCGGAGATGGATGGCTTCGAGGCTACCCGCCTCATTCGTGGTGAGGCGGCGTGGCGAGAGCTGCCGATTATTGCCATGACCGCCGCCGCCATGTCTCAAGATCGGGAACGCTGCCTTGCCGCGGGCATGAATGAACATGTCCCCAAGCCCATCGATCCGCACCAACTCACCAACGTACTATTGACCTGGCTACCCCATCAGAAACCCTCAGATGACCTAACCACATTGGAAAACCTGAAAAATACAGAGTCGTCTCCGCTGTTCCCGGAAGAGCTGCCGGGGTTTGATCTAAACCGGGGATTAGCCCTATTAGGGGGTAATCGACAATTATGGCGGAATCTAGCGCAACGTTTCAGTGAAGATTTCGCTCAAGCGCAAGAGGAGATTTCCGCACACTTTGCCAAAGGCGAGAACGAAGCCGGTTGCCGACTGGTCCATCGTCTGCGCGGCGTGGCAGGCAATCTAGGGGCCATGGATCTGTACGAAGCAGCCTCCGCGTTGGAGCAGCACATCAAGAATGGGAAAATTCCAGGATTGGCATGGGAACAGGTTCAGCAGCATCTCACCAAGGTTCTCAACACTATCGAGACCTGGATACCCGCTAATACCGACACGGCCGCCGCCATTTCATCCCAGGTGGAGCACAGTATCGCCCTTCCCCTCTTGGATCAGATAATGACACTAATCGAAAAGAAAGAATTTATACCTAGCCGATTTTCCGAGGAATTACATCACTGCTTTGCCGGAACGGCCTATACTCAGGCAGTCGAAAAACTCGTGCGTTGTTTGGATAATTTTGATTTTAGTGGTGCCCGATCAGAAGTGGTCCAGTTGCAACAACAGTTAAGTAACCATTAGCAGCCACTCGTCCGAGGATTTAGAAATGGCGGCGGCACGCAAAAACATTTTAAGGCGATCCGCATCCGTTGCCGTAGCTAATTGCGCACGGACTTCATTGCTGATATCAATATCTCGCGTGGCGAATAGCTCCAATATCGCTTCGATTATTCCATCCGCCTTACCTTTTGCCCGGCCTTCCGCTTCACCCTTTACCCTGCCTTCCACTTCACCTTTTTCCCTACCTTTCATTTCACCTTCGCTGAATACGGCTTCAAGGTTTGCATAACCACGACGTTGCAATAAATTACATAACGTCATCTCATGCGCCGCGTCGCGGTCGTAAAGTGCCTCCACAGGCACAGGATTTTTCAGGATCCCGGGCGCGGTCAACATCTCGCCAGGTCCCAACATCTTCATTTCCCGTCCTGACTCATATACCTGGACACGACGTGGACCACGCAACCGGACCACCCAGATATAGCGGGTACCCGCCGCTAATAACTCTTCAATTTTAGTCCTTAAATCCTGTTCGTCTTGTCCCGTATCCGCGTATTCCACGGCTAAAGGAGGGGCTCCCGCCACCCACCCTGGCTGATCCGTTACATTGCCAACCGCAATGTCCGGCGCACGTAAAGTATCTTCCGTCAGGGCATAGCCGGTATCGACACCGGCGGCCTGGACTTGTGGATCGCTATCCAGAACACTGGCACCCACTAAATTGGCACGTGAACCACGTCCCCCGGTAGGCATACAGACAATGGGATGACCTTGGGACAATTCGTAGGGATCGCCCGAGCGTAATCCCGCGGCGCGAAATGGCCCAGTGGCGTATAGAAGGTTTTTCATCGTCATGGAGATTTCCTAGGGCATGGCCCGTACCGCTTCCGGTCCGCGAGAGAAGGGAGATACCGGTCCTTCCTCTGTTGAGCGCACCACTGACCCTGGTAACGGAAGTAGCGTGCGGACAAGGGTGAATTATGAATGCTCATTTGTGCGACGGTGCCGCATGTTTCTCAGCCCAAGCCATCAACACCTTTGATTCGATACTATTCGGCTGTCGTTTTCTCATATTTCTGGCGACTGACTTCATTTCAGCATAACGTGAATAATCATGAAGTATGGAGAACAAGTAAAGCTCGGGCGTAATGTCATCTGGCGTAGCGCTAGCACGAAGCTTCCGGTAGATTGCCTTCGCCTCAGAGAGTTTTGTTTTTCCCTCGGTAACCTCTGTTTTTTTGTCGATGCTCAAAGGTAACTTCACGCTACGTAAGGCCACCCCACCGAGACGCACGTTTTGCAACAGCTCCGGCATCCGTCCGAGTTTCTGCGGCACACCGGTCGGCAATATCGTCACTTCAGGCTTCGAGCCGCTATCCTGCTCGCTCAGCGCGGCACCCACACGAAACGAAGCCAATCCCTTCCAAGTTTCCTGTCTACCGCCTTGAAAATAAACCAAGCGCAACAAACCACCCGCACCGATGCTGAATTGGTCTCCATCGCGTACACGCATGAATGCCTGCGCTTGGGTCGGTTCAGCATTTCCACTATGGTAGGTTACGTCACCGGCAAATTGATTGACAATGCCGACATCAGCGGCCTGTGCAGCGCCATGGGATATTCCAAAAATCAGCAGCGAACCGATCAGGCCCAACCGTGCCACATTGCGAATTGATTGCATTGTTATGATCATAAACAACTCCTTACCCGAAAGATTAGGCTACCCACTTAAGCCGCGACAGCCTGTAGAAGCAGGTGGTTATCGTTCTCACTAAGCCGCGTAGCGGTCTAATGAATTTAGCCGTGGGTTTCAACCCACGGTTGAAGCGGGAGATTTTCATCGTCGCGTAGCGACGATTGAATGAACGTGATGATTTTAAAATTTCAATCGTCGCTACGCGACGATCGTAATAAATGGCTCTCAACCGTGGGTTGAAACCCACGGCTAAATTCATTACGCCGCTACGCGGCGGTTGGCTCCTGGTAGTTTTTTAACCGGAACTTGCCTAAGTGAATAGTCTACCAGTTTGATTACTGAAAAGTTTGTGAATTAGTTCCGTACCACAACACAGGACATATCAGTGTCACCCTCCAACGCCACAATCTCAAAAACCTCGATTGGCTCGTTGCGCCCCTTCACCTTAATGGTTTCGCAACGGCCGGTTTTCACTCCGGCACCGGCAGCATGCACCGTCTGCGCACTGGCGACCAGTGGGCAACAAATTTCCTTGGTCACACCCTCCAGCCGCGCAGCCGTATTGACGGTATCGCCGATCGCAGTAAACTCGGTGCGTTTCACCGAGCCGATATCGCCGATGACCGCCAGCCCCGTGTGCAGACCGATGCCGATATTGAATTCTGGCAGGCCGCGATCCGGGAAATGCTGAGTCATCCAGTTACGGAATTGCCTAGCCTGTTCCCTAATCTTCACCGCTGCGATGAGCGCACGCCGCGCGTGATCTGAATAACGCACCGGTGAGCCGAATATCGCCATCACGGCATCGCCGATATATTTGTCGATCATTCCGCCTTGTGCCAAAATTGGCTCACAGGTACGGCTGAAGTATGCATTCAGCATCTCGACCACTTCGCGCGGGCTCAACTTTTCCGACATGGTGGTAAAATTACGAATATCGGAGAACAATACCGTCACCTCGATCTCCTCTCCGGCAAGGTTCGGCCGTTTGCCTTCGGTCAATATATTGACGACATCATCGGATACGTAGCGGCCGAACTGCTCGCGTAGCTTTGCACGCTGACGTTCCTCACCGGTAAGACGCAGCCCAATCGAGGAAAGAAAGGCAATCATAATCGCCGTTTGCACGCTACCGACCGGCAGAATGAGATCATGCAAAAACATAAAATAAGCCGGTATCATGCACAGCAGCCCGATGCCGGTGCCAACGGCGAAACCTTGCAGTGGATGCAACCTAAGATAGCAGACCACGACAAATGCAAGCCCCACCAATAGGTAGCCCCATTCCAGCCATAGCGGCAAAGTATGCGGGTAGCGGCCATTGAGTAGCGTTTCGATGATGTTGGCGTGAATCTCGCCGCCGGTCATCTGATCACTGGAGAAACCAAAAATGCCGCGCGAATAGGGGGTCAAGTGCCGGTCTGGGGTCCCGGCGTTGTTCGCGGAGATGATTACGATGTGGTCGTGGAGCGCCTGCACTTGTGGGTCGGAAAGTGCCTCGGGCTTGAGCAACCGACTCATTGAAAGGGTGGGTATCGTACCGGGTGGGCCGAGATAGCCGATACGCCGCAGCAAAAACGCGCGGGTTATCTCTTCGCCGTGGAGTGTCCATGACGGTGCGGTCGGATCAAGGTCCGCGGCGCGGAGTGCCAATTGCAGGGGAAATGCCAGACCCGCGGGGTTGCTGGGGTCTAATACCGGATAAAAATTGCGCACCAGATTATCGCTATCGGGCTCCAGATTAGCGATTCCGGTATCGGAAAATTGTCGCGGCAACAACGCCAATTGGTCCATCGGCGGCATGAGCAACTCGGATTCGCCCTTGGCGTTCTCGACGATGTAGGTAATCAACGTCACTTTACCGCTCGCCAATTGCTCGCGTAGCGGCGAATCGTAGCTGCGACTCGCTATGCTGTCCGGGAGGTTGAGTTTTTCCAGCCAAGCCTCGGCGCTGACCGTATAGATGAAATCAAGCCCGATTGCCTTGACCCCAACACGGCGCACGATATCCATCGCCTGCGCCCAATACGGCGCCCAGAAGGCAAGCGGATCATCCTTGAACTGCAATAGGGTTTCATCGTCCACAGCAATGACTGCGGTGTATTGCGCCTCATGGCGTTTACCAGAAAATTGATGCCAATAATCGTAATAGATGTTCTCCAGCGGTCGCAACCAGCCCAGCTGCTGCATCGAAAATGTTGAACAGGTGGCGATCATTATCACAAGAAGAAATTGCCATGTGCTACGCGAAAGCTGGATGGGAAATCCTTGCGCACTGGAATGAGTATTGGAGAGCATCATCGGTGATAGTGTTTTCAATTAGGTAGGAGGTGAGGAACATCACGCTCACTCTACTTCCTATGCTTTTTTGTCGTTGTTTGCAAGTACATTTTAACAAGTTTATCCTGGATATGATGCGCTTCCTTATCATGAACATGGAAAGGTATCTTGTTATTTCTTTCCATGCGCTGTGCTACATGAAGTTCTTGATAATGTCTATCAACAAATAGTGTTTTTCCGAAAATCTGATAACTGATGAAGGAAATAAACAATGAGTAATTTTGTAAAGAATATTATTAAGCCAGAACAACCGGCCGACCCGCGGCGATGGTTGGCCGGTACGGTATCGGTGCTGGCACTATTGGCGGTGCTGGTTATGGTGCCGATAGCAACCTGGGCCGAAGCACTCAGCCGCGATGCCATCGTCACACAGTTAACCCCACCGCTCACACTGCGCAGTGCCAAGCACACACCGGCAACACCACGCGCGGTTGATCTTGAAGTCCCGTTTGAAACCAATTCCGCGACTTTGCGTTCCGAAGGGAAAAAACAGCTCGACGAATTAGCGGCGGCGTTGGCTACACCGGGCCTCACCGGTTTCCAATTTGAGGTCGGCGGTCACACCGATGCCACCGGATCAGCCGCTATCAACCAGAAGCTATCGCGGCAGCGGGCCGAGGCGGTGAAGCGGTATCTGGGAAAACAAGGCATAGCCACGAACCGGTTGCGTGCCGTGGGCTACGGTTCCAGCCATCTGAAATACCCGGATCAGCCCGACAATGGCGGTAATCGGCGTGTGGAGGTGGTAAATCTGGGGCGGATAACGCAAACGGACGCTGTAGCCATAGCGCCATCGGCTGCTTCCCCTTCACCCATCGCTGTCACCTCGCAACCACCGATCCCCATCCCACTGATAACGACCACTGGCTCAGCAACATCCCTTATCACTGCCCCGGTTCATGACTGCGATCGTCTGGCTGCGATTCCCGATGATCCAGGAAAACTCGCGCCGAGCGTGCCCGAAGATAAGCTTGATGCGGAAAGGGTCGTCGCTACCTGTATTGAGGCTGTTCGCCTCTATCCAGAAGCTCCCCGTTTTGCTCTACAACTTGCCCGTGGCTATTTCGGAATTAACCGCTACGAGGAAGCCGTAAAATTAATACGTCAGGCCGCTGAAGCCGGTTACCCCAAAGCGCAAACCATTTACGCTGCCGCTTGGAGTCAGGGTGTAGGCGGCCTAAAGCAGGATGATGCCGAAGCGGCTAAATGGTACCGCAAGGCTGCGGAGCAAGGGCTTGCTGATGCTCAAAACCAACTCGGTACTCTGTATTACAACGGGAAGGGGGTTACCCAGGATTACGCTGAAGCAGCCAAATGGTACCGAAAGGCAGCGGAGCAAAACCATGCCTGGGCTCAGAATAATCTTGCCGAGCTTTATCGCGATGGGGAAGGTGTTGCCCAAGAGTATACTGAGGCCGCCAAGTGGTTTCTGAAAGCCGCTGACCAAGGATTATCCGATGCTCAAAACCAACTCGGTACTCTGTATTACAACGGGAAGGGGGTTACCCAGG
>CAUYUB010000709.1:0-11886 GCA_963575685.1 Gammaproteobacteria bacterium
AGGCGAGAGCTGCCAAGGTCAGGGTTGCGAGAAAGTGTTTCATGCGGAGATAAAGCGGGGAATGCGGCCGTGGGGCGCGCCGTCAAAGGCGACGGTGTAGAACTCAGCCAGGGCAGCGGTGATGGCGTAGCCGGTGGCTGTGCCAGTGGGATCTCCGACCTCGGGAAGGTAGCGCGGCACGCGGCCATGGGCGGTGCCACTGAGAGCGATGGAGTAGAACTCATCCGTGGCGCCGACGATCTTGAAAGCAGAAGGCAGCACGACGGGATCGGTGCCATCGGGATCTGTTTCGGGATCGTCCAGGGCGTAGGTGATTTCGAAGGTGCAGGCCTGGGTGCGGAACATCGGCATCGTGTCCACCTTGAACCAGACGCTGCCTTTGTACTCGAAAGTGCGCGGCGTGCTGTCGATCTCTGCATGTGCCAGCTTGAGACCGCGAATCTTACGGATCATCCAATCGCGGCGCGTGAAGAACGAGGGTGTGGCATCGCGGCGATTCGCATGGCTCAGGGAACGGCGCGGCACTTCCATTCCTTTGGGGGCCTGCACATAAGCCACGAGCTGGGCCATGGTCAGGCCGGCGGAGTTGATGTTCTCATTCGGAGCATCACCATCCATCGTGAGAATGGTGCGCCAGCCCGAAGGAGCCACCTGCAGCAGCTCGATGGCATCTTCCAAGGTTTCTGCCACAACGAGGCTGCCCTTGTTGTCTGCCATCAGCGGCGAGAGGTAAGTCTCAACGGCGTTGAGGATGGTGGAGGCGTCCATGAAGAGGCAAACGAGAGCTGTGAGAAGGGTGGTCATGCCGCGAGCGATTCAGAATAAACACGGCTGTCTTCGCCAATGATGGCGGCGGAATCCTGGGCGCGTGGCACGGCAATGCTGAGGGGATCGGTGCCGGCGGCGAGGGCATCCAGGCGAGACCAGGCGCGGGCAATGCGTTTGGCGACGAGCGAGTCTTTGTCGATGGGAGCGGCGCGGCGGATGTAGAGAGCTTCGACCGCGAGACAGACGCCGATTTCCTTCAAGCAAGCGGCGAGGCCTGCATTGCCAGTGGTCACCAGGGGAACCGAATAACGGCCTGCCAGAGCGCCATTGATGGCATTCTCAGCACTGGCCTGGACGGCTTCAAAAGCATCTGGGGAACCGGTTCCTGCATCGTCCATGCCATCGCTGAGCCAGTCCTCGGGAACGAGGCCGGTCATGTCGGATTGGTTGAAGTAAGGCATGGAGCGAAAAGGGTGAAAAGCAAACGGGGCGCGGTTGGGTTATGAGCCGCCGGCCCCGCTGAGTCGGTGGTGGTGATGAGCGGCACCACCCGCCGAAAGGGGCTTAGGCGGTGAAGGCTTTGAGCAGCGGCGTGGCGAGATCTCCAAACTGCTTGAGCACATCAGGGGTCAGGCCTTCATGCGCAAAGACAGCGGCTGCTTCAGCATCCGTGCTGATCGTCTTGGCGGATGCCTCTACGGCACTTGCGGCAGTGCGCAGGCTTTGCAGAGCGCTGCTCAAATAACGGCGCGTTGCTTCGGCGGATTTGCGGGCGGCACTGATCGCCGGTGGCGTGGCATCAAAGACGCTGCGTGGCTGCGCATTCTGCGGCGGTGCAATACGACGGCCTGCAGGAGCTGGCGCGGCAGAAGCCACGATGGGCGCGGGAACGGGCGGGAGATTTTTGGCACTCATGAAAGGCGAAAGAGAGAGGTGAAACGGTCAGAGTGAAAAGGGTTACAAGGCAGTGCCGGTGCGGATGCCTTTGGCCCGGAAAGACACCGTTGTGGTGCTTGTGCCGACTGCGACCACCGTGACATACCAGCCGGTGGTAAAGTCTGCCGAGGGTGCAATGCCGCCCGCCGTGGCGCTGAGGCCGTAGATGGTGCCATTGGCGACTGTGGCGCCGATGACCAGGGCGGGATCTTCAATGACGAAATAGCAGGGTGCACCGATGGCGGCGCTGACCACGGCGATGCCGACGCAATCACGAACAGCCGAAGTGCCGCTGTCGCCATCGGCCAGGTAGAGCTTGCCATCCGTGGCGGATTTGTACACCAGCTTGCCCGCTGTGATGGCAGCGCCGGCGGTGGCATTGCGAATGACAGCGGCGGAAGAAGGCACTACCGAAGTGGCGGTGATGGAAAGATCCGCAGCAAAAGACGCTGATGGAACGATGAATGCCGAAAGCAGGCAGACGGAAAGAAGCAGGCGGGAGAAAAAGGATTTCATGGGTGGAAGCGGTGGATTGAAAAGGGTCAGTTAAAGAGGTCCTCGTCGTTCGTTCGAGGCGGTCGGGGGTGCGGTTAATTAAGCGGCGTTGGCTCCGGTGGAACCGTAGGCGAAGCGGGGATCACCCGTGCCCAGGGCGAAGCGGCTGCGGATCTTGAACTTGAACTCATTCGCGTTGAGAACGGATTCATCGGTCTCGTTGAATGCCGACGTGATCGTCAGCGGAATGCGATCCTGGAAGATGATCGGCGTGATGTAGTTGGAGCAATCCAGAATCATCCAGGCATCGCCCAGGCCGGGGATTACCACGACCTGCGCTTTGTTGAAGTTCGGGTTGTCGCCACCACCTGCAGTCTTCGCCAGCTTGACGATGCTGTCGGCGGTGGACTCATAGTCTGGGCTGACCAGGAGGAAGACCTTGGAAGGATCCAGCAGCGTGAAGAGCGGATTGCCATTGCCCTTCTTCATGTTGCGCAGAGCGGCGTAACCGGTTTCGAAGTTGGCGGCGCTGAGCTTCTTCAGCATTTTGTTGGAGAAGGCCGGGGCATCACCGATCTTGTGATCCGTGGCGAAGAACACCTTGCCGGTGTAGGCTTTGGCCGTGGTGAACAGCGCGGACAAAAGGGTGATCAGCTCATAGTCGGGCTGGCAGGCACCTTCCTGACCGAAACGCTGGGCCACGTTGGCATACATGCCATACTGGTCGTCTTCGATGTCCTTGCGGGGAATCACGATGCCTGCCTGATACTCATCATTGACGATGGAGTGCGCGTCCAGGGCGATGGACTTCCAGGCGATTTCCGCGACATTTTTTTCCATGCCGGGGAGATCACGCACCCAGCCATACAGCTCTTCAGCCGTGTTGGATTTGATCTGCAGCAGGTTGAGCCGCTGAGCGAAGTTTGGGATGATGACGCGGCCTTTGTTGAAGGCGGTGTTCATCGCCTTCTTGAGGTTGGCGAGCAGTGCGGGAGTGATGACGGCGGACATGGGAATGAAGGATCAGGGGTGGATTAAAAAGGGTGAGGAAAGGGAGAGCGGGGAGGGTTACTTCAGCAGGCCGTGCAGGATCAAAGCGGCATGGATGGCGCGGATGTCGTCGCCGCTTTTTTCAGTTTCGACTTTCAGCGCCGCAAGATCCGCCGCCGCACCGGCTGTGCCGTTCGTGCTGGTCAGAGCCACGGTGACTGGAGCCACGCCGCGATTGTAAGGAAGCCCGACCCAGAGCCAGACGCCGGTGGAGGTGACATCTTCCACGATGCCTGCCACGACGAAGTTGGTGCCACCGGAGCTGCTCACGGTGTTGTTGTCTTCGATGTAAGCCACGCGGCCGACGTAGGCATCGGTCAGCGCATTGGTGGCGGAGTTGGCGACGAAGAAGAGGCCTTTCTGCACGACGCTGGAAAGGTCACCCGCGCTGCCGCTGGAGTTGTCGGTTTCCGCATTGTGAATGCCCACGACGCGGCGCGCGGCGGCATCGGTGGCATTGACGAGATTGTTGCTGCCATCCAGAGCGGCAAAGGTGCCGATCAGCGTCTTGGTGCTGGCGGCGACTGGGAAGGAAGTGGACTGGCCATCACGCTTGGGAACGGAGATGGAGACCGTGGTGGTGGCGTGGAGATTGACGATGCTGAGAGTGAAAGCACCAAGGACCAGAGCGGCGATGGTAAGGATGGGAAGGAACTGTTTGAGGGACTTCATAAAAGGGTGGGTGGCGAAGGGTGGTGTGGAGGTTTCAGGCGGGGAGCGGAGAGGGTTAAGCGGCGGCGGTTTCGGGTTTGGATTCGGTGCCGTATTTTTTGAAGTCTTCTTCGGTAAGGCCCATCTTGGTGAAGACCGCCAGGCCTTCGGCGCTGAGCGTATCGGGCTTCTCGCCCTGCTTTTCAGTGGTGACCGTCTTGCGGCCCAGGGGAACCACGCCAGGGATGGCTTTGTTGACCATCTCTTCCAGCACATTGAGCGGGGTGAGCTTGATCATCTCGGCGGAGAGCGGGAGCACTTTGCCTTCATTGCCAGCACGGGCGACGAGGGCATCACGCTTCATTTCATCGCGCTCATCGGTCACGGCTTTCATCTGTGCCGAAAGGGTCGTGAGCTGCGTCTGGATGGCGGTCATCGCGGCGGGTTCAGCAGGCTCTTTGGCGTCTTCACCGACCTTCATGGTGGCACTCTTGAGAGCGGCGGTGGTGGTGGCCTCGTCTGCATCGGCAGCGAGAGTGACGCCGAGAGCGGCGAGGAGGGCGATGAGTTCAGCGGTGGGCTTCATGGGTTTGGCAGGGGGATTGGTGGTGGCGGAGAGTGCGGCGAAAAAAGGCGCGAGAGACTTGCCGGCGGCGGCGGCGGAAATGGTCAGGCCATCGAGTTCGCCATGACGGCAGAAGGCGGTGGAATGCACGCCAATGACGGTGCCGTCTTCACGACGGAACACGGCGGGGCTGACATCCTGATACTGATTGTTTTTCCAGGCTTCGAGACCCAGCGGCGTGGGCTCGATGTCTTCGTAAACGAGACCTTCAGCGAGAGAACCGCCCAGAGTGGCCCAGGCCAGAACAGCGCGGGGTTCTTTGTCCGCGAGGTAAGCAGGCGTGCCTTCCACGGTGCAATGCTCTGCATCCAGCGCCAGGCGCATGCCCAGCTTCATCTGGTTCTGCCGTTCGGTCAGACCCGCGAACGTGTCGGCATTGACAATGATCTTGCCACGGCTGCGGGCATCGCTGCTGCCGGTGGGGCAGATGACCAGGCGGCGGGGAAAAGGTGACCCGCCCGATGCGTCCAACGCCACGGCGCGAAAGGCGCAGAGGGTGAGGGAATGGGCATCAGGGGCGGCTTTGGGCATGCCGCGAGTTTGGCCTCAGCGCGGCACCGCGCATTCACCGGACGCGCGGAGTGTAACGGTGGCGTAATTGCCGATTCAATCGGCAATTCTGACTGTCACAGCCTTGCCCGTCTGAAACATCGCCTTGAAGTCTTTCCACACGGCCCAGCCTGTGACTGGATCTTTGGACAGTGGTTCACCGTGCATCGCCACCACGGCAGCATAAGGTTTGCCCTCCATCTCGTTTCGCAATTCCAGCAGGCGTTTGATACGGGCATCCGCCTGTTCAATCTGGGCTTGGTTTTCTTGAACGGCTGGCATTCCTACCAGGGACTTGCGCAACTGGCGGGCCTCAAAATCTGCGGGAACCGGGCCATCGTAATTGCCTGAGGTGTACATTTTATTGCCATACCAGGACTCACACCGCACGAAGCTCAAACCAGCAGCAGCCGCCCACTTGTAAGCAACGCCTTCGCAGAGCACACGCACATGGTCCTTGCTGATATGGGCCAAGGGAGCAAAGCGCACGATGACCACATCCCCTGCTTCACTTATCTTCGTGGATTGTACTCCTTCGACCTTTGACATTTGGATGATGAAGTAATCACGTGCAGGCTTTATGCGCTCGATTTGAGCCATGCGCTGGTTATAACTGGCCGCCTCATTGGCAAGCTCCAACTGGCTCTTCGGGCGCGTTGCAAACCACACCACCACGGCAGTGATAAACAGAACAAGGAAAATGCCGCCGATTAAACGCAGCAGGCCCTTGAGGGCACCGCGAAAACAAGATCTGAAAAAGGCGTTCATAGGGATCAAAGGACGCGTGTGACACTGGACACTGGGTAAATCCACTGAAAGGCATCACGCGGAAAGGTCATCGGTGGATAGGCCGGATTGTAGCTGGAAAGAGTGACCGTATTGCCGCTCTGCTGGTAGAGCTTGAGCATCACATCGCTGCCGTTTTTCTCGTTGAGCTTGGCGATGACCACAGATCCATTGCGTGGAGGAAACGAAGGATAGACCACCGCCGTATCCCCAGGCCGAATGTCTGGCGTCATGCTGTCGCCAGCCAATGTCAGAGCGAAGGCTTTGCCGTCTTTCGGATTGAGCGCAATGAAGCCCGAATGGTCGTACGCGCTGTCATCGTAAGCCATCATGCCACCACACTGAGCCATGGAAAGCAGCGGGATAAAACGCGCCTTCTGCCCTGGCGGCATGACAAGTTCTGGAGTCTCGCCCACGGTGCCGTGATGGAGGCCATTGGCCGGCGGATGATCGCTGCCATCAAGCAGATCGTTGACATCGATGTCGAGCACCCTGGCGGCTTTCTCGGCCATCTTGCGTGACATGTTGGAACTGCCATCTTCGATCTGGCGGTAGATGAGCTCACTGTAACCCGTGGCCTTGCAGAAATCCTTCAGGTTTGGGAACTTGGCCAAGCGTGCGGCTTTGAGCTTTGCTCGTGCCCCACCAAAACTAGCTGGATCTTCTTTGAAGGCGGTTAATTCCGACTCAGTCGGAATTTTGGAAACACCGATTGAATCGGTGTTTTCAGCCGATCTCCACTCTTTTTCTATTTTTAGAATGGTATCTCGAAGCGTCATAGACGGCTCTCTGCCCGTCTCGATCTGCGAAAGATAAGCGCGGGAAATACCCAGCTTGTCAGCAAATGCATTCTGCTTCAGGCCCATTGAGCGCCTCAGCATGTAAACTCGGTCTGCAAATGTTGACTCTTTGTTCACTATATTCACAAATGTTAATACGAAGTTAACTTTTCAGTTGATTTGTTCACTGGTGTTTGCAAATGTTCACTCCGATGACAAATGTTAACAGCCAACCCGAGAAAGCGCAAGAGCCTTCTTCTTTCAAGAAGTCGGTCAAGCTTCGCCTGGTGGATCTGGATATTTCCGTCACTGACCTTTCGAAGCGTATCCGTCGCTCACGTACCGCGACAAGTGGCGCGATCAACCACCCTACTAGGCACCCCGCCATGAAGGTCCTTATTAGAAAGGAGCTTGGCTTGTGATCTCCGCAAAGCATCACCGCCTGCTTCGTGTGCGAGCTTTGATCGAAGTCGCCCTTCCTCATTTGCATACCCTTCCGCCAGCGCAGCGCGCTGATGTCTATGAGGGCATCTCAGATGTCACCGCAGGCATAGATGAAACCTTATGCGCGACCGCTGCCACCATCGCCACTCACCTGCGTGAGGCCGAGATGCTCCAACTGAATTTCCGCAGCCTCCTCGCTGACTCAGAAATTCCGACTCAGTCGGAATAAACGCCCCTCTTCCATGAAACTCGCCGCCTCTCTCAACCTCCTTCTCATCGCCGCTGAATGGCTCTGCATTGCTCAGAGTGATGTGCGCAGCGCCTTGCATCTCACGGGTAATGCCCGCGCTCAATACCTGAGCCACGCCCGCGCCGATGCCTCCCGCTTTCGCAGCTACACCACCCTGTGGTGGAACGCCATCCAGGCCCCGGAGCTTGCCGCCTGAGCACCCTTTTCTCCCAACGCTATCGCCAACCGGAGAGAACCCACAAACACACCATGACAACGCAACTGATCCAGCTCCCCGACATGTCCCGCACCGCACGCGCTGTGCAGGATATGAGAGAGGGAGTTTTCATCCCCAAGACCACCGCCGCTGAACGGGCACAGATGCAGCAAATGCACGCGAGGAATCGCGAACTGCAGAGCCGAATCATCGCCCTGGAAGCAGCGGAATCTGCCCGCCAAGAAACCCTGATCGTCAAGGCCCAGCGCCTTGCCTACATGGAATCCAAGACGGCGCATGTCCGCGACAACACGGCCTCCTATAAGACGCCCTCGGTCATCGCCACCACCGACGCCGTGCATCTGGCGCTGCCGCTGAACCCACGCACCGCCATTCCCATGGCACTGCCGGTGTTCAGCCAGATCCGCAACTGGCTGCACCTCAAATGGTGAACCCCGCCGCCTGTGGCGATCCCACAGGCGGCACCCTTTTCTGACCCTCTTTATCCTTCCCACCATGAGCACCGCCAAACCCAAAGCCGCCAAGAAACCCTCTTCCACCATGACTGAATCCGCTCCCAGCTCTGACGCCAACATCCTGCAACTTGATCCCCGCAAACTGAAGCTGGCTTCTGAATTGGCCGCTGTGCCGATGATGGGATCGGTGCTGAAACATTACCGCAGCAATCCGAAGACCACCGCGCTGCGTGACGAGCTGGATGCCGAGCGCCAGGGCTCCCACCAGAGCATGGATGAGATCGGGATCATCGACCCGCTGAAAGTGACCCTTTCCGCCGATGGCCTGGGCGGCAAAGTTTGGGATGGACGCCACCGCCTGGAATGGGCGATGTCACGCGGCAAAGACACGGTACCTGTTATCCATGTGACCGAAGAAGTCGGGCACAAGCTGATGGAGGCCAGCGTCATTGGCCGCCGGCATTGGACCAAAGGCCAGCGTGCTTATTTGGGCGTGATCTGCCACCCGGAAGTGGCGGGCGTGACCGCAGGCCGCCCGAAAAAAAGTACCGACTCAATCGGCACTTTCAGCGCCACAGAACTGGCTTCCCGCCTTGGCGTGTCCGCCGACATCATCGGCCAAGCCGTGACCCTTTACAAAGCCTTCCATGCTCCCGGTGCGAAAGCGAACAGCGCGGAGGCCATCGAAGCCGCCGACCTGAAGGCGAAGTATGAAATGAGCATCTGGGCAGGGGCCGGTCTGGGCGCGGTGATCGCCGGTCTGGGTGGCGGCAAAGCCACGCATGACAAGCCACGCAACGAAAGCGGCTGGGCATCCCTGGACAAGCCCCTGGGCACCATGACGCGCCTGGGCAAGGAGTTTGACAAGTGGGATGAAGACCAGCGCGGCAAAGCCCTGCGCCTCATGACCACGCGCTTCAAAACGGACT
This sequence comes from Gammaproteobacteria bacterium, assembly GCA_963575685.1. Lineage (GTDB taxonomy): Bacteria > Pseudomonadota > Gammaproteobacteria > CAIRSR01 > CAIRSR01 > CAUYTW01. The sequence continues at coordinate 8,935 of CAUYUB010000709.1, forward strand.
TCACCCCGGCTTTCCGTCTGGCTCTCAGCGAGGCCCTGGCAGCAGCAGATGACAGCATGAGCGCCATCCTTGGCTAACCCTTTTCACCACGAGATACCACGTCATGTCTTCCACCTCCAAAGCACGGCTCAGCACCATCAAGGGAAACCTTGATCAGGCCTTTGCCAATGCCCATTCCGACGACCGCATTGAGATGGTCAAGGATCTCCGGGAATACCTCAGCCGCCAGGCCAGCGCGGCGAAGCAACCCTGCTACGACAAGCACAGCAACGCCGCCACCAACTCCATCCACGCCTGATCATGAAAGACGCCCTTCAATACATCGCCACCACGCCTGCCACCGCCGGCCAAACGGTCTTTTGGTTCGGCGGCCTGCTCCTTCTCGCCGCCTTGTTCCTTCTCCTCCCAAACCGCTAAACGACCATGCACCCCGCTCTTCATTACATCGCCCTGGCCATCGCCACGCTGCCTGCGTCCGCACTGCTGGCCATCATCATCTGCTACTCAACTGGGAAGCTGAATCGCTGGTGGGATCGCCATGTGACACGCCAGCTTGGCAATCACTACCGTGACGAGTCCTGGCACCGCCAGGGCCGCACTGCCGCCACTCAAGAACGCACCCGCCGCTAATTCAGCGGCTTTCCTCAGCACCCTTTTTTATGACTTCCATCCGCCAAGGCTCCAAGACTTCCGCAGCAGACCGCGCCCTGATCGTCGCACAGATCGACGGCCTTGTGAGTGACGGCATGCCGGTGCGGAATGCGTGCCTTGAGATCGGCTGCAAGTTCGTGAATTACTACCGCTGGAAGAGTGAAGCGGCCAAGGCGCTGATTCCATCGGCACCGAAGGAAAAGAAGCAGGCGGGACGGAAAGCCAAGTTTGAGCTGAGCGAAGCCGAGACGCGCCGCCTGCGCTTCTGGCGCCTGGTCAAAGGGAGCATCCCGCTGGCGGTGGAATGCGCGATCGCGGAAGCTTTGACGGGTGATGGCAATCCTTACTTTGCAGCACTGCGCGAGTGCATCATCAGCGAGCGCGACACGGGCGAACGCCTGAGCTTTGAGAATGCCACCGCGATGCGCAAGCATTGGCAGAAGGCGACGAACGAACGCAAAGCCGTGGTGTGGCCGCAGAGCGTGCAGCGCGCGTGCCGTGTGACCGCCGCTGAAGAAGCGGAGCTGCGGGGCAAGAAGCATGTGACCAATGAGCGTGGCACCGAGCGGCGCGGCAACATGATCCGCACGGCTGAGGGCGATCTGATCCCCTGGTATGCCGGGGCGATCTGGGAGAGCGACGACATGAGCCTCAATGATCCTTTCCGCTTCTACGATTCGAAGGAAGGCAAAGAGATCCTCGGCCGCCAGGCGCTCTTCACCATCGACGCCTACTCATTGCACTGGCTGGGCTGCTCGCACATTGGCCGTGATCGCGACTCCTACCGCGCTGAAGACATCGCCTCCCACTTTGGCGACATCATCGACCAGCACGGTCTCCCGCTGATCTGGCGCATCGAGCGCGGGCGCTGGGACAATGCGTTCATCTGGGGCTGCAAGATCGGTGAAGACGCTGAAGGCAAGGACATCCGCTGGGGTGGTCTGGATGCCATCATCCACATGCGTGACAAGCACACCTCCACGGGCAAAGCGAATGTGGAAGGTTCCTTCAATCTGCTGCAGTCGATCATGGATCATGGCTTCAACGGCCAGACGCTGAGCATTGGCCGGTCTCGCGGAGAGGTTGAAGGAGCGACCCGCGAGATGCTGCGCAGTGGCCGTGATGAAGACAGCCTCAAGAAATTCTGGAACATCACCCAAAGCGCCGAGGCCGTGCAGCAGGCCATGCACCTGTTCAATTCACGCCCCAAGCTGCGCCATAACTTTGCCAACGAAATGCGCGTGCCGGCACAGCTCTGGGCCGAGTGCGTGAAGCGCCCATGCCCTACGGAAGAACGCTGGCGCTTTCTGCCAGTCAAGACGACCGCCACGATTCGCAAAGGCGGGCTGATCGTGGTCAGCGTACCGCACTACGCGCAGAGCTTTCGCTTTCGCGTCAATGGCGGCACACGCTGCAACGGCGTGCAGCTCGACAAGGGGCATGAAGTGCTGATTGCCTTTCACCCAGGGGAAGCCTGGCAGGGCTGTCATGTGTTCAATGCAGACACCTCCGCACGCAATCGCGAGGGCTTCAAATTTGCCGAGCGAATCGGTGTGGCGGATTGGATGGAAGACGCGCTGCAGGAAGATTTGTATGCCGCCAGCTACAGCACCGGCCAGGTCAAAGCGGCCGGTCAGGTGCGCCGAGAGTTCCGCTCCATGGTGGCAGGCACGCACTTCAGCGGCCGCCGCGTGAGTCATGCGCAGGATCAGCACGGCAACACGCTGGCGATTCAATCGGGCGGCACGGTGCCACCTGAGCGCACTGATGAAGGCCCCGCCAAGCCCCGCAGCAGCCGCGCGGCATTGGATCTGGGCGGCGAGACACCCCGCTATCGCAGCGCCACACGCGCCCCGGTGCTGGTGAGCACCGGGGCCGAAGACTTTAACGAGGAAGACGAACTGGCTGCGATGCGCGCCCACTGAAGCACTCCACGATTTTTACCATGAGCACACCACTACTCCCACTGACCCACCCCGACATTCAGCGCCGCATTGCCCTGGGGCATACCTTTGGCAATCGCGCCCTTGGGATAGCTGTGCGTCCCGCCCTGGTCGGATCTGGGCCTTGCCTCAGGCTTGTAGGCCGGGGTAAACTTTGCGGCCCGTTCACGCTCCGCCTCAAAGGCACGCCAGGTCTCATTGCTCAGGCGCACATCGGGCTCGCTGTAGTCGGCATTGCGATGGGCAAGCGTGAAAAAAGCCTGGGCCATTTCGGTCTGCACTTGCGCAAGGAACATCAACTTTCCCCGCTCTTCACCCATGGTAAACTGGGCTGCGTGTTCGATCACAAGGGCGCGAT
>CAUYUB010000710.1:0-43502 GCA_963575685.1 Gammaproteobacteria bacterium
CTATGTGGAAACATTCGCATGTTACCATATGCCCTCAAAACCCAATATGAGCCAATAATTTTTGTGCGTTCCGGTTTTATAAAGATCCAGATCGTCATGACCTAAGCCAAATCGCAGATTATGGTCAGTGAAGCCTGTATAGGTGGCAAAGGCTGCTAGCCTTATCTGCCGCTCGAATCTGTCCGGATCGCCGATGATGCCGGCGGGAAAGGTACCGGTAGGTAGTTTGGTGCCGGGTGGCGATAATTGGTAGTTCTCGTCCATGGTCTCCGCATATTGGAGATAGCTGCCGGTAAAACCAATTCCCCAATCTTTGGCGAATTGCGGATCAGTCCAGGAGAGATCCGTGGTAATTCGCTCGCTCCTCTCCCGGCCCATCGGGTCCAAGGCCGATCCCATTCCGACGCCAATGCCTAGATTATTCCGTAGCTTGTACCCAGTACGCAGGCGCCATTGGTGGTAGCCGAGATTGAGATTGGCGTCGATGGCATCGTAACCGATACTGACCGGTCCTGGGGCCAAGGAGACATGGGTATGGAAAATCTTGTCACGGTTGGACTGGGCGTCCTCGGTAATGGTTTCGTGGATACCGTCGGTACTGCCGAGACCCAGGTAGGCCGCTACGTCAATTGGTCCCAGCATTCCGCCATATTGCGTCCAGGTGTTCCAGCGATTGAAAGAGCCGCCACGCACGCCTAATTGGGTGCCCGGCGTATCCTCCGCTGTCTTGGTAATCAGATTAATCGTTCCAGAATAGGCATCAGCACCGTAGAGGGCGGAGCCTGGGCCGCGAATGACTTCAATGCGTGAGATATTTTCCAAGGGCAAACCACCCCAATTTTGCCCCTTGTCGCCAAGAAACATGGTATTGACGGGTATGCCATTTTGCATCATCAAGACGCGGGCATCGCTCGGATTACTTTGGATACCGCGGACGATATACCGCGGGGTATAGAACACGGCCCGTGTGACGTGTATCCCCGGTACCGTTTCCAGCACCTCATCCAAATCCGTAGCCCCCATCGCCGAGATATCTTCAGCAGTGATGACCGATGCTACCGCCGGGGCGCGTCGGAGCGGTTGTTGATTGCCAGTGGCGATGCTAACGGTCTCTTTATCTCCGTAGGCGAGGGCGAGATCCTCCTCCTCGGTGATTTGGGCAAAGGCGGCGGAGACCTGGAGCAAGAGCAAGCAGGCGATGGTCGGGATCTGATAATAGAAATATTTCATTTTCTATTACTAGGTGTAGGGGGGGGGCGGTTATTTAATCAAGGCGGAAAGTTCTTTAAACTCCGGCGTCCCGGCTTGGTTGAGAAGTTCGAAAAGGGCTGATTCGGTCGTAGTAATTTCTACGCCGGAGTGCCGCATCCGACTAAGTCCATTCTTCCAATGTTGTTTAGTCCGTGAGGCTACGGCGTCTTGGACTACCTGTACCCCAAAACCATTCTCGACGAGGCTGATCGCGGTTTGGAGGACGCATACGTGGCTCTCCATGCCGACCAGAACAACTTGAGGTTTATTCAGGCCGCGCAGGCGGTCCATAAAGGTAGGCTCGTTGCAGCAGTTAAAATGGATCTTTTCAATCTTGGTGTCTGCTATCAACGCGGATTCCAGCTCGCTGACCAGAGGACCAAGCCCTTTAGGGTACTGAAGGGTAGTGAGAATGGGGACATTCAAACGATGAGCGGCTTGAATCAGAATTTTGCTGTTCTTGATAACCGCATCGCGGTATTTCATCACGCGGGCGAGGCGTTCCTGAATATCAATGATGACCAGAGCTGAATCTTTTTGTTTGAGCAACAAGAACATTCTCCTTGAGTAAGGGGTTTGGCGCGGCGATGGTAATGGAATTATTGGTAACGTGATTGGCGTCCTTGCCGGTTAGGTGTAGTTCGAGAGTAGATTGTGATATTGTTATTATGAACAATCAACCCCAGCATTTTAGCGTAGGAAGGTAACTACCATGAACAGAAGAGAGATGATGATGGGTGCGGGTGTGGCCGCTTTGGCTGCCATGACCAAGGTTTCCTTGGCAGACGAGCATCATCATATTCATCCTGACGGGAATAAAAATGAGAAACTGATTAAGGCCTCGGCGAATTGTATTCAGGCTGGTCATCGTTGCATCCACCATTGTCTGGAGCTGTTGGGACAGGGCGATACGGAGATGGCGGCCTGTGCCATCAGTGTTAATCAGATGTTGGCGATTTGTACCGCCGTTGAGCAACTTGCCGGCTTCGATTCCAAACATCTACCTAAATTAGCTAGGGTGGCGATGGATATCTGTAAGGAATGCGAAACGGAATGCCGCAAGCATGAACAAAAACACGCAGAATGCAAAGCCTGCGCCGAGGCTTGCGCCGTTTGCCTCGAAGAGTGTCAGGTCGTTGCCGGTATGACGGTTTAGGTCTGGCTCAAAAGCTGTTTCACCCTACTAACCCAAGTTGCCACCTATGATGTCTGAACCTTGATTTACCTGATTGGATGATTCCCTTGATAAAATCCAAACCGATTTCATCAAGAAAATTAAGGTTCAGACATTAAAGAGCGAAAGCATCAATTATGGATAGGTGGCAACTTGAGTTACTATAAAAACCGCGCCAATTCGTATGGCGCGGTTTTTTCGTTGAGAAATCAGAAAATCTGCAAGTAATGCGAAAGTAATGGCGTGGTTCGATACCTGGGGGACAGATAAGCTGCCTTGGCGGATATTTAGCGACTGAAGGCATTTATCGAGCCTCACAATCCCAATGCCGCATGTCGTATGCATACCGCTGGTCGCTTGTCCTCACAATCCTCCCACCCGCAACGCCGCCAATCCCCCAGCCTTTTCCTCCTCCTCAGCCACCCGCCCCTCAACCACACGATTCTTAAACGCCTGCCACAGCCCTTCGCCCCTCCAATTGTTTGCCTCTATCCCATTGCGCGCATAAAGCGCCCGATCCAATTCGCCAATGGCTAATCCCAAAGAATCGTTGACCCGTGCGCCCAGCGCGGTGAGACTGGCGGGCGGATGAGCCGGCCATTGGAATTGTCCCCAGGCGAGCAGTGCGGTCTTGGCGGCTTGGCGGTCGTTGGCGCGACAACTTTGCTCTAGGCGTCGTTCGGTTTGGCGGCAATTTGCGGCCAATGGGGTGGTATCTGCGCTGGGGGGGCGGCGATGGTGCTGATGCCACCAAGCAAAGGCGGTGGCAGCCCAGCCAAGTGCCAATGCAAAGGTCAACCATATCCAACCACTACTCACCGCTGGGGTTGGCGGAGCGGCCTCAGTGGGATGTGGTTCGACGACAGGTGTTACTGGTACTGGCGTGGGAATTACCGCCGGGGCGGGTGCGGCTGGTTGCGGTGCCTGCTGCGCTCCCGGTAAAACCTCGATGGTGTGGGCCGGTAGGCGGGCAACTTCAGGACGGTCGGTGGCGGTGTTCCACCAGGGGATCTCGATGGGCGGCAGGGTAAAACGGCCGGGATGGGTCGGGATGAGGGCGATCTTCTCCTGGCGAGTGCCGGTGATGCCGTTGTTGTCGCGGTTGTCAGTGAGGGTGGGCTGGTCTGGGTACTGTTTTACGCCGTCCGGGCTGGTATCGCTCATGACCGGCAATTGCGCGGCGGTGAGGCCGTCGGCGATGAGGGCGAGAGTACGGGTCACCGGTTCGCCGGCCACGAATTTCGGTGGTTCCGGCGACCAGTGCTGGGCCAGTTGCAGGTTACGGGCTGGCAGCCATTGGCCCTTGGCGGCACCGGGTGGAACCGGTTTCACGGTTAGTTCCAATGCCGGGGAATGCACCCGCCGGGGACGGGTGTTCTGGTCAAACGGGTCCAGCATGAAGAAGTTATTCCTACCCCGGCTACGTTCAACTACGCTGCCGTCGAAACGTACCGGATCGATAGTGAATGGGCCGCTCTTCTGCGGATAAAGTGCGTAGCGTCGCTCGACTACCGCATAGCGTCGACCATCACGGCTGGTCTGGTACTCGCTGCCGTCGCCGAGTCGCTCCACCACCAGATCGCCACTGCCGGCCTGTGGATCGGATAGGCTACTGCCGGGGCCCAGATCCAGGGTCCGGAACAGGCGCACGGTATAGACCACCTGTTGTTGGACGTAGACGGTACGCGGTTCGGCGCTCACTTCAATGAAGAGGTCGCCGCCCGGTTGGGTAGCCTGTGCCGGTCGGTCAGCGGTGACCGTAAGATCGATCGGGCGGCTTTGTTCGCTACCTACGGTGATGGCGGGAATATGCAGTTGGCCGGCGCGTTTGGGAATAAGTGTGAGGTGCCACTGGGCCTTGCGACTGGAACGACCGTTGATGATCTGCAGCGAAGTACTTTGGCTACGACTGCGGATATCAAAATCGTCGGTTAGCCCGGCGAGGTTGGGCTCGTCGTCCGTGCTGCCGTCCACTTCCAGGGTTAGGGTGAAACTTTCGTCCACCCCTACCGGATTGCGATCTACCCGCGCCTCTACGGCGGCATGGGCGTTCTCCCAGGCGGTTACCAGGGCGAACAATGCAAAAAAGGTAAGCCACCGGCTGCGCCGGCTTCTGAACGACATTACCATGGTCGTTGCTCTTTTTTGATGGGTGTTGGTTGCGGTATTGATAAAGGAATGCGTGCCATCAGCTTTATGAAATTGTTAATTATTTCTTTTGGTCCGCTTGCTGATTATTGGTTCATTTGCCTCTGTGGAAACCGCAGGCTACCAATAGCGCATGTTCTACATCAGGCCATCGATTTGTAGGGAGCATCGCAAGAAGAGAACCTAGGCGGGATCGTTGGGCAAGGGAAATATGGTCGAAGTTGAGCGCACACACTGTGGGCATGCCATCGTCATTTGAGAGTAGTATTTCGGTGGCGAGGCCACGGATGGTGCGTGTAACGGGAACAACAATAATTTCATTCAGGGTATCGATCACCTCATCACGTGTCAGTATCAAAACGGGGCGCCGCTTGTCCGGTGCAGAAAATAAATACCAGCGAATTTCACCACGACGCATCAAACTCCTCCCAACCATCTGATTCCCATGCCAACATATCTTCGTCCGTTGAGAACTCATCATAGGTTACGGGCATGGCCATGTAGGCAGTAACATCGTCACTTGCGATATTAGAGAGTGCCGCAGCGCGGAGGGCAAGCTTGGCCAGATGAATTTGCTCGTCATGGGAGAGTTTACAGATAAGATTCCAAAGATCTTGGGTGGTGATGGCGCTATTTAGTAGGGATGGGGTCATGTTGGTTTTCCCTGTTGATGATATATTGGTGCATCAGAATATAAATAGGGTTGGCTGTTTACATAGGCTTGTATTTGTTGCCAAAGGCCAATGATCTGATGTGCTCCATGGAGAAAGCGATTGATAACGGCGACCTTGATCTTGGGCTGATCATGATATTCATGGGCGATTTGATTGCGCAATTCGCGCAGTTCTTTCCAGAGGTTAGCGCTTTCAATGACGCCAAGCCGTTCTAGTCTCCAAAGTTTTTCTATAAAGGTTGCCTTTTCCGGTAGAGGCTCTTGGATGAGATCGAGTATTCCAGGAAGCAATTTTTCACCGATGGTATCCTGAAGTTTCGCATAACGGTAGGCGATCTGGTCGAGAAGGCGGCGTTGCATGGTGGAGAGATGCGTGATACTTTCTTCGTCGAAGAGGATATTATCTATTTCCGCCAGCGCTTCATTCAACACCTCTGCGTGTAGGCGACATTCATCCAATACTGCATTGAGCTTGAAGCGTTCTGTCATAATTCTAACCCTTCGCTCTGGGCAATTAGATAAATGGGAAGTTCTTGCTGTTCCTGATAAGGGCGAACGACCAGATCGATCTTTTCGTCTTCGAATTCGGGAGTATCATGGAGTCGTACAAGCAAATCCAGCTTGCGTTGGACGATATCGGCAGGATCGGTAAGAGTGGTTTGTAGATAGAAATCATAATCACCACCTCGACGCTTGTCGTCCACGCGGGAGCCGAACAACCAGATCCTGGTTGCTTGTCCGAAAATTTCATGGGTAATACGTCGGACAGTGTCGGTCTGCTTTTTAGTTAATCTCATCGCGGTCAATGCCAATCGATCAAAATGCAAGCCATACGACATCACCATGGCTGTTGCTCGCCTCCTTGCGGCGAGTGCTGATTGCGGTATTGGTAAAGGAATTTGCGCCGCCACAAGCCGCCCGGATCATCCGGGATGCGACGGAGCCATTGCTCATTGGCTTGGGTCTGTTCGAGTTGTTTGGCGTCGGTCTCGGTTGGGAGCGGGACTTCAGGCTTGGTCGGATCCTTGCCTGCTTGGGCCGCGGCGGATTGACTGGTATCAGGTTTTTCGGGCGGCGGCTGGACGGATTGGGCAGACTGGTTGGATTGATCCAGTGGATTGCTCTGAGCGGACGGTGAGCGATCGGCCTGGTTTTTTTCGCCTGACTGTCCTTGTGGTTGATTCCCGGAATCTTTTGGATCGGATTGCGCTTGATCCTTCTGTTGCTCGCCTTTCTGCTGGTCGCCTTTCTGCTGATCAGTCTTTTGATTATCTGCCTTATTATCCTTATCACCTTTATTTCCCTTATCTCCTTTATCGCCCTGCTGCGATTGGTTTTTGTCCTTCTTCTGCTGTTCCAGAAATTTTTTTACCAGGTCGCGGTTATGGGCCGCATCTTGGTGGCTGGGGGCACGTTTGATTGCTTCGTCGTATGTCGCCACGGCTTCGGGCAGGCGACCGAGTTGGGCCAAGGCGTTGCCTTGATTATAGAGAGAGTCAGGATCATCATTCCCTTTCAGTGCGTCGAGGGCTGCCTGGTAATCGCCGGTCCGATATTTGGCTGCGGCACGCCATTTCGGGTCCTGGAACAATTCGGCGGCTTGGGTCGGATTGCCGGCATCCATGACCTGTTGCGCGCGTTGGTCGGGGCGTTGCCACAGAGATTGCCAATCCAAAGCCTGGGCCGGACGTGGCAGCGGCAGCAATAGTGGAATCAGCAGCATCAGGTAACCACGACGGAAGGCCAGCGTACCCAAGACCAGCAGCGGCAGCAGCAACCATGGCCCTTCCTCACGCCACTGGTCACTTTTCAGCCCCTCGGCCGCATGTTCGGCATCCGCTACCCGACTGTCCACGAGATTTAGCAGTGCATCCACATCGCTGTCATCAACGCGCAAAGGATGGTAGAGCCCGTGGGCGCGACGCGCCACCGCCGTCAGGGCCGCCTCATCCAACCGCGGCAGCACGATGGCACCACTCGCGTCCTTGAAGAAACCGCCGTCAGCCAATGGGATGGGCGCGCCCTCGGCGCTGCCGACTCCGAGGAGGGCGAGTCGATAGCCGTCCGCCACCAAGCGGTCTATGGCACTATTCAGTTCGGACGGTGGGACGCCGTCTACGCCGTCGCCGATCAACAGTACCGTCCCGACTGCTGCCCCGGCCTGCTTGAGCAGGTGATGGGCGAGATCGATGGCATGGTCTGGGCGCGCGCCTTGTTCGGGCATCAGATCGGTGCTCAGACTCGGTACCTGGCTCGCGATGGTCCGCGTGTCGTCGGTAAGTGGACTGACCACGAACGGCTGGGCCGCGAATACGACCAGGGCGGTCTGGCCCTCACGGCGTCGGCGCAAGATATCCTGGAGCTTGAGCCGTGCCCGCTCCAGGCGATTCGGTTTGAGGTCGGCGGCATCCATTGAGCGCGACAGGTCGAGCAACACTATCAGGGCCGATTGTTGGCGAAATACCGGTTGCTCCAGTTTCTGCCAGACCGGTCCGGCCAAGGCTAGAATCGCTAGCAATCCGCCGATTCCCATCGCGAATAGCGGCCAGGGACGCTGCCGCGATTCGCTACCGAGGATCAGATAGGGCAGTAGGCGTGGGTCCACTACGGCCCGCCAACTACCCGCAGTGAGGCGTTGACGCCACAGCCGCCAAAGCAAAACGGCAAGAGGCGGCAGGGCCAACAGCCATAAGGGGCGAAGAAAATGAAAAGCTGACATCATTGACGTTCCATGATTAATTTCAAGATGATCTGTTTTAAGACCTTCAAAATTCGATAGATATCGAATATGTCATTACGGGTTGCCACCAGCGGTTCGCTGATGGCGTATTTTTTTCCCTTCAAGGCGATAAAGCACCAATCGCGCCCCTGAATATACGCGCCATAGATTGGATGCCGTTGCTCATTGATTTCCTGCGCCACGAGCATGGCTGCCAACGCCTGCCCTGCGGGATCGCCTTCGGGATCTTTCTGTTTTTTGTATTCCTGGAAACAGAAGAACGGCTTTTCCGGCACACGAAAGCCGGAGGCGATCATGCCGTCCGGTTTTCCTGACATTTCAATGCCATCTACCGTTCCGCCAAAGGCACGTCCCGCAAAAAAATTACAAGTGTGGGGGGTGGCGTAATTAACCAGCGCCATTATCGGGCCGATAAAACCATAGGCCAGTTCGGTTTCATTCCAATCGTAACCACTGAGATGCAGACGTTCCTGAAAGGTTATGAGGGACTCACGCTCAAAATTGGAAATGTCTGCCGATCCATTAAGCCAATCTTCCAGTGCGGGAAATCTGTCCACTTGCACCAGACCGAAGTTTTTTTCAAGATCGGCTAAAGTACAATCCTTGAAGTTCACCATGACAATTTACCTTGTTATTCAATCAACAGGTATTATGGCCACCGAATGATTTTCTGCGTCAGAGAAGGGGTATACCGTAGCAGGGTGCGCTGAGGTACGAAGCGCACCAGTAACGATACGTTACTGATACATTATGATTCGATTAGTTCCCGAATGATGTTAACATTTTCCATGGTGGACGATCCGGTGTTTGGATCTCCACCACACATCGTCCCAGTTTGTGCTTCGGGTTGGAAATAACCTACCCAAGCTTCTGCTGCATGATAAGGATGCTATTGATACTGCTCACCCGTTCTTATCTCCGTGGTTACAATATGAATGAAATGATGCGACTTGAACTCTTCGAGCGGATGCGGCGCGCCGATCCCCATCCCACCACGGAGCTGGTCTGGTCTACGCCTTTCGAACTGCTGGTGGCGGTGATACTCTCTGCCCAAGCGACTGACGTAAGTGTCAACAAGGCGACCCGACGACTGTTTCCGGTGGCCGACACGCCGGCGGCGATCCTGGCCCTGGGCGAAGAAGGGTTGAAGGGTTACATCGACAGCATCGGACTCTACAACAGCAAGGCCCGCAATCTGTTCAAGACCTGCAAACTCCTGGAGGCGCAACATGGAGGCGCGGTGCCCAGGGAACGCATGGCCTTGGAGGCCCTGCCGGGGGTGGGGCGCAAGACCGCGAATGTCGTGCTCAACACTGCCTTCGGCGAGCCCACCATTGCGGTAGATACGCATATCTTCCGGGTGGCAAATCGTACCGGACTCGCTCCCGGCAAGGATGTCCGGGCCGTGGAGGACCATCTACTGACCGTGGTGCCGGAAGGATTCCGCTGCAACGCCCACCATTGGCTGATCCTCCATGGTCGCTACGTATGTACGGCGCGAAAACCGCATTGTGAGGAATGCATCATTGCAGACCTCTGTGAATATCCCAACAAAACCACTGTTTCACTGACTCGGGGAGAACTCCCGTGATCTACGGCCAAGATCGCGACCGTCTGCGTCGATTGTGGTGTGACGCCTGGGGCAAGGCGCGTGCCAGCGAACCGTTGGAGCCCTTGGAGCAGCTTATCGCCCACACCGTGGCGGAGCATCCCGAGTACCACGCGGTGATGGAGGACCCCGAAGGGAACACCAGCCGCGATTGGTTGCCTGCAGGTGGAGAAACCAATCCCTTTCTACATTTGGGAATGCATCTCGCCCTTCAAGAAGCCCTCGCCACCGACCGCCCCCCCGGAGTGCGTGAGATCTATCAAGCCCTGGCAACCCGTTTACGTGATGCCCACATTGCCGAGCATCGTATGATGGAATGTTTGGCCGAAGCGCTGTGGCAGGCCCAACGGAATGGCAGACCTCCCGATGAGCAGAGCTATTTGAATTGTCTGCGGCGGTTACTGCGGAAGTAGTAATCATTCATCATTCAGGAGTTCTTGGACCTACTGGGAATGTTTGAGTGCCGTCTGTACGCCATCCCAAAATTTTAGACGTTCCTCAACGGCGGCCTGGGCCGCAGCCTCCGCCTCGTATGCTTTGGTCGCATCGCCACCGATCAACTCATTTACCATCTTCAATGATAGCGGCGCGTGGAAATCTTCATCGAGCTGGATGTGACGTTCCAGATAATAGTGGAAGGTCGGCGCTTCTTTGGCAGTAATGTTGATCTCTGCCAACAGCGCGCGAAACATCGCGGGAATAATGTGCTCGCGGCCAAAAGCAAAAGCTGCCGCCACGATATGGGGTTTTCCGCTGTTGATGAAACCGAAGGTTGACTCCATGAATGTGTGTGCCGCGGCCGGCGCTATGTCTAACGCCAGCGCGGCATCAATACCTTGTTGCGCGGCAACCGCAGAGAAGTACAACGCACCAGACGGATCGGCCCCCACCTCACGCATGGCATCGCAGTAAAGCTCAAAATGGCTCGCGTAGGTCGGATTGCCTGCGGTATTGAGCAATCCTTCGTCGGATTCTTCGCCAAGCACGATCTGGTTGATAAAGAAACGTACCGCGGGACTGCCACGTGGTACCCAAGGTACCTTGGTCGGCGCGATCCAATGTTGTAGATACTTCAGCAGCGACATAAAATCCCAGACCGAATAGATATGGTGCTCCATAAACAGGCGCAGGTCGTCAATAGTTCGTACGGCTGCATATAAGGGGTGACTGTCCAATTTTTTAGACAGGGCTCCAATAACGGTAGCGTCGAGGGTATGTTTTTTAGTCATGGTATGAAATCAAGAGAGATGGAAAGCAAAGCTTAGTTCTATCCGCTGATCTATGGTCAAATCAGTGTCTCGGGATCGATCCCTAAAGCCCGTAGTTGTTGCGCCAAATGGTCCGCGCGTTCTCGTTCTTGGTCCGCGCGTTCTCGTTCTTGGTCCGCGCGTTTTCGTTCTTGGTCTGCCCGTTTTCGTTCCTGGTTAGTCCGCTCGCGTTCTTGCTCGGTAGAAGTAGGTATCCAGTGGCCATCACGGTCATACCAACGAAGCCACGTTCCTGGAACAAATAGGTGCTCTCCCTCCCATAGTCCGATGCCCAGGCCAATCTCCTTTAGCCAACAACGTCTCTCTTTTACCGACAGCGGTAGATAGCGACCAGCCCTTAATCGGAATACCCGTAGTTTTTGCGTATAACGGCTATACACGATATAGAGGGGTACCTGCAAAATACGCTCGTAGACATCCCACTTTGGCGGCGGCTCGTTATACTTTCGGAGTGGACCTTCGCCCAGATCTTCATCCTCCGTCCCCGGCGACAACATCTCCAATACCACAGTGGGTGCGATTTCCTCTTGCCAAATAACATAACTTAGTCGCATATCTTTCTGCTGGTAGAGCCGAGATGCGCCGAGTACCGCAAACCAGTCCGGGCGTTTATACCAACCAAAATGACGAGGATCGTAATAGAGATTCATGTCCGCAGCGGAGAAAACCTGTTCCGGCGGAATTCCGGGCGGACGAAAGGTTTCACGTAACAGCGATGGTTGTAACACATGAAATTCATCAGGCATACCGGGATCCCCTACCTCTTCACTGGGGAGGTCGTACATGGTGGGTAGCCGCTCCCGAGGTGGCAGGGTGGGATCGGCCCAAGCAGGAAAAATGGGATATTCAGCAAGATTGGCGGCCATGATCGGGGCCTCGGAGATTCGTTGGGAGATTCCTAAGTATAGTAAGTATGCTCTACCGAATTATTATAACCACCCTTTTCGCTTGAAAAACAGATAAGGGGCAATTCCTGCCATAATCATGAGAAAGAGGGCTAAGAGATAGCCGTAACGCCAATGGAGTTCAGGTATCCACTCATAGTTCATTCCCCAGATGCTTGCCAACAGCGTGGGGGGGAGAAAGACCACAGCCGCAATCGAGAAGATCTTGATTACCCGGTTTTGCTCAATATTGATCATCCCCATCGCGGTATCCATCAAGAAATTAATCTTGTTGAATAGAAACGAAGTGTGGGCAATCAGCGACTCGATATCACGTACCATTTGGCGCACATGCTCGCGTTGTTCCTCGGTCAGCGCGCCGCGTCGTCCCAGATAGGACAATACCCGCTGATTATCCATTAGGGTGAGGCGCACTTTGCCGTTTACGTCCTCGGAAATGGCGAGCTGGGCAAGAACCTCGGTCATCTCGGTCTCGGTGGGACGCAGTACCAAGTGGGTCAGGGTATCGAGAGAGGCGTAGGTATCTTCCAGAGAGTCCGCCATGACCTCGACCTTGGTGTCGAGAAGTTCCAGCATGATTCCGAGGGCGTCGATGGCCAGACCCGCCTGACGGCGCGCCCGCATCCGAAAGGCGCGAAAGGCCGCTAGGTCTTCGGCACGGCGGGTAAAGAGCCGCCCCTGGTGGAGGGTAAAGGTGACGGGGATGGTAACCGGGCCGGCATCGCTATTGTGGAGGAGAAAGAACGAGGTGATATGGACTCCCCGATCATCTTCGTAAAAACGCGCGCTCTCCTCAATATCATCCACCTCGTCAGGATTAGGCAGACGCTGGCCATAGACCTGGGCAACCCACTCCCATTCACGATCGGTGGGCTCGCGCAGATCTATCCACAAGGCATCGTTATTCAGGTCTTCAATCGAACGTACCTTGTGGTGTTCGAGGCGTCCGTCTTGTAATACGAAGGTGGTCAGCATGCGCTACCTCTTAATTCTTTTTGTTTTTAGGGATCTCATGGACAGGCGGCGGCGTCTAACTGTCGCCACACGCATTTTCCTCCACTTGCCTTGTCGATGGCGGCCAATCGTTCCCGGTGAGCCAGTTCTTCTTGCGCCGTGAGGGCGGGGACTACCAGCCGGGGCCGATGCTCGGCAAGACGGAGCGGCGTCAGGGTGTTGGAACGCGTCGTCCCCCCGTTCCCCCCCCCCAGGAACAGGCTGACCTGGCCACCCGTCATGGCCAGATAGACCTCGGCCAGGATCTCGGCGTCGAGCAGGGCGCCGTGGAGGTCGCGGTGGGAGTTGTCTACTCCATAGCGCTTACACAGGGCATCCAGACTGTTTTTTTGGCCCGGATGGAGCCTCCGCGCCATGACCAAGGTATCGGTAACTTGGCAGAGGTCCTCTATCCGCCCCCACGTTCCCCCGGTCAGACGCAACTCGTGATTGAGGAAGCCGAGGTCAAAGGGGGCATTATGGATGAGCAACTCCGCATCGCGCAGAAAATCGATCAGATCTTCGACAATGTCACCGAAGCGTGGCTTATCCACCAATAATTCGTTGGTAATCCCGTGGACTGCCGCCGCACCCGCATCGATCTTTCTTTCCGGATTGAGGTAGTGATGCCAACGCCGATGGGTCAGGCGACGATCAACTAGCTCGATACCCCCTATTTCAATAATCCGGTGACCTGCACTTGGTTCAAGGCCGGTAGTTTCAGTGTCTAATACAATCTGACGCATACGGGAAATTTCCGTAAAGAGCCAACCCCTCACCGTAAAAACCAAAAGTCAGAACCATAAAGTCAAAACATCTAAAAGATCTTTCTTTTAATATTAAAAGAAAAATTTTTTAGATGTTTTGATTTTTGGTTCTGGCTTTTAATCCTTTGTTTTTAACAGTTCATCAATGGCGGCATTGGCAATCTGGTCGACCAGCTCATTGCCGCTATTTCCGGAGTGGCCGCGTACCCAGCGCCAATCCACCTGGTGGAGGGTGCAGGCGGCATCCAGACGTTGCCATAAATCTACATTTTTTACAGGAGCAGCTTCTTTCGTACGCCAACCGTTACGTTTCCAATTGGCCACCCACTGGGTAATACCTTTTTGAACATACTGAGAGTCGGTATATAGGCAGACCCGAGAAGGGCGGCGGAGGGCCTCCAGTGCCTGGATGGCGGCCATCAGCTCCATGCGGTTATTGGTGGTATGGCGTTCCGCCCCTGATAGACGTTTCTCGTGTTCGCGGTAGCGCAGCAACGCACCCCAACCACCAGGCCCTGGATTTCCGCGACAGGCACCATCGCTGTAGATTTCTATCTCATCGGCCATGGTTGATTCCAGAGGCGGTAGGTTCCACCCAGCACAAGTCCGGCACGCGGGGACGGATTTCTTCTTCCCAGCGCAGGCGAATTGGTGTCACCGCGGCAACCCGTTTCTGTGCTACCACCAAATAGAGGCCACTGATCGGCAACCACCAGCGACCCTCCGGTACCTCCAGGAAGGCCAAGGCGCGCATCAATGATTCACTTTGCAACGGTGGGCGAAAAAAGAAATAGTGGGTATGAACCACTCGAAGGTCCAATAACGAGAGCCAATCGTAGAGTCGGGATAATCCTAAAAAGCAGCCGCACCAGGGCGTACCTCCTCGCCGCTTCCAAACCAGTCGCCACAAACCCCATAATCCCCAAGGATTGAAACCGATCATGATCAGGTGACCCTCGGGGGCCAGAATTCGGTTTACCTCACGCAATACTCCATGCGGGTCATCCTCGAATTCCAGGGTATGGGGCAGTACCAGGACATCAACACTTTCAGTATCAAACGGCAGGGCATCCGCCTGGGCATAGACGTCAGGCCCTACGTCTGGGGCATCCACCCCTTTATCAATCACAATTCTATGTGGTATATGGCTACAAGCCAATAGGGTAGATTCACCTAGACAGCCAAGTTGGGCGATCCGCTTTCCAGCGAAGGAAGGCAGTAATGCATCTAATTGATTGCGCTCCGCCTGCAACACCAACCGACCCGGAACTTGGCGGTACCACTCCCGCAAGCGGGCATACACAGTCTCAATGTCGGAGGGAGTCTTCATCGGGGTAACCTGGGCGAGCCAACAGTCACAAGGATACGTTGCCTCCTAGGCAGCAGCCAGCCCTGAGGAAAAATCGTCCGGGGCAGAGATTGCCCCCCTGGAGGGAATATTGCACAATATTATGTAGTATTATTGCTGTCTAAAATACATAACAGGGTTGGGGAATCGAGCTATGAAAAAAACAATATTTACGCTGTCTTCCATATTCATAATCACTCTTTCGGGTTGCTCGACCAACCCAGCCTACCAGAATGATCCAAGTTCCCTGGTTCAAGAGGGGGAAGTAGACGGAGAGAATGGCCGAATCGATTGGTTGACGGCTTGGTGGAAAAAATCTGTACCAGAATCAGTGCAGCGCGGTATCAGAGGATTAGGATTCAGTCGCTGGTTTGCGGCGGGTTCACAAGAAGGGGGTGCTGGAGATTTCGACCAAAAAGAATATACCGGTAGTCTGTGGGATGCCGTAGGAGATAGGGTGACGCTGGCGGATCGGAATCATCCCCGGATCCAGAAAGAGGCCAATTTCTATGCCCACAACCAGCGTTTTTTAGACCATATCTCGGAACACGCCGAGCCCTATTTCAATTTTGTGTTGGGAGAAGTACAGCGACGTAACATGCCCGTCGAAGTGGCGCTCCTGCCCGCGATCGAGAGCGCCTATGAGCCTCGCGCTACCTCACCCCGCCATGCCGCTGGGTTGTGGCAACTAGTTCCGGGGACGGCGCGGCGCTGGGGGCTGGATCTGAACCAACACTACGACGGCCGCCGCGATGTCTTCGCCTCTACCAACGCTGCCCTGGATTATCTTCAGAAGCTTAACAATGATTTCGATGGCGATTGGCTGCTCGCCATGGCGGCCTACAACTGTGGGGAACTCAATGTCACCCACGCCATCCAAAAAAATCTTGCCCATGGTCGGCCCACCGATTTTTGGTCTCTAGACCTCCCCGCCGAGACCCGTACCTTCGTGCCTCGCATCCTGGGGCTAGCCGCCCTGGTCGCCGAACCCCAAAGCTACGGCGTGCAACTCAAGACCATGCGCGACAGGCCGGTGCTCCCGGTCAAGATTGATTACCAGATGGACTTGGCGCGGGTAGCGGCGATTGCGGAGGTTCCTCTGGAAGAGGTGCAACGTCTCAATCCCGCCTATCGCTACGGAAAAACTGATTCCGATGGGGGGAATTTGTTGTTGCCCGCACGTCAGGCGCAGGCCTTTGAGCAACGCCTCGCGGCTATCGACCCCCAGGAACTCTCGCCCTTTCCAACGGCGAGTGATGCGCCCCCCGTGGAGGCGGTCGAGCGCACCCCGGAACCTGCCGAGGAACTGCCTACCAAAAAACGTTCTTCTGCACAGGTCCATGTGGTACGGCGGGGTGATACCCTCGGAAGCTTGGCCCACCACGCCGGGGTTGGGGTAAAAGACCTCATCGCCTGGAACCATCTCAAACCGCACGCCAGTCTTCAGCCCGGCCAGCGTCTGACCTTACACCTGGGCTCGACTTCCGCTGCCCTAGCGAAGGGCCATGGTCATGCCGATAACCACGACCGACATGGCCGGGTGAAGGTGGTGGCGCTGGCACACGGCAAGCGCCACGATAAGTCCTCCTCCCACCAACACCACCATGCTGAGGCGGGACACCATCATTCCGGTTCCAAATATTCCAAGCTGGCCCACAACGAACCTACCCGAACGCATCGCAAACGCTCCTGACATGGCAGACCATCCCTTCGTTTTTGACGTTACCCACAATACCTTTTCCGCTCTGGTGATCGACCAGTCGCGAGAGGTGCTTGTCGTTGTAGATTTTTGGGCAGCTTGGTGCGGTCCTTGTAAAGTACTGATGCCGATGCTTGCCAAGCTTGCTACGGAATACCAAGGGAAATTTGTGTTGGCGAAGGTCAACACCGATCAGGAACGGGAGCTTGCCCAGCAGTACGGGGTACGCAATCTGCCCACCGTAAAAATGTTCCGTCATGGCAAAGTGGTGGAAGAATTTATGGGCGCCCAGACTGAGAGTGTGGTACGTAGTTACCTTGAACGGCACATCGCGCGAAAATCCGAGCAGTTGCGACAGCAGGCAGCGACGGCACAGGCGCAGGGAGATCTAGATAGTGCGCTCGCTCACCTGCGCCAAGCCACCGAACTAGAACCCACGAATAACGCAATCCAGCTCGACTTGGCCCGTCTGTTGATGGCGCGGGGCGAATTGGAGGAGGCCGGGCGTATCCTGCGTACCTTACCCGACACGCAACCCGAGCTGCGTTCGCTGATTGCATTTCTCGATCTTGCTGAAGTTGCCCAGGGCGCCAACGCTCAGGCCTTGGAAACACGCCTCGCAGCAGACCCGACCGACCACGAGACCCGCTATCGTCTGGCGGCGTTGCAGATACTGGCAAAGAGCTACCCGGAAGCGATGGATAATCTGCTGGAAATTGTACGTAGCGACCGCACGTTTCGTGATGATGGCGCGCGCAAGGCGCTGCTTACCATTTTCGATCTCCTTGGTGCCGACCACGACCTGGTAATTCGTTACCGCAAGCGCCTAATCAATCTCCTGCACTGAAGGACCATACGCTTCGTATTCGACAGCAGTTGATTAACGGTCGAAAGTTAAAAGTCAACATATTAAAGTATTTCTCTTTTATGCTTAAAAGAGAAATATTTTAATGTGTTGGCTTTGGATGTATTTTATCCTTAGTCGCGAGTTTTTGGTTACCGGTATGTCTCTACAATACGCTGCTTCCCGCGTCCGACGCTTTCTTGCGGGAGCCTACCAGTACAGTTTCCCCGCCCCGTTTCGGATCGTACCTTCCGTTGCCGTGGCGTGGCAGATGTCTGCCGCCTGGGCCGCGATTGCCGTCCTCGCGCCCTTTGGGAAGGTAGTGGAAGAGTATCAGCAACGCTTGACCAAAAATGACGGGGGGATCACCGAAGAATTTGCAAAAGGCCTCTGCAACGAGCATTTTCGTCTGGTTTCGCACCTGGCACAATTAGAGCGGATGACGGATCCGCCGCGTCCGGTACGCCGGTTACGAACTGCAGCTGAGTATCTACAACAAACCTTCGAGCAGCAAGGTGTTGAATACCGCAATCTGACTGGGCAGGACTACCACGAGGGGCGGCTCGACTTTGAGAACATTGCACCGGCAGAGGTGGATCCCTCCCTGACCACACCGAAGATTGTGGTTTGCGAGTATCCTGCGGTATTTTTGCGGGGACGGCTGATTCAAACTGCCCGGGGTATCGTTGCCAGACCCCCTTGAGGTAACACTTCATTTTTATCGCCTTTCGGCATAAAAGAGAAAAGTTGCTCAACTCCTCATCATGCCATAAACCACGCATCAATTGATCATGTCCAGCAACCGCTTTGTAAACATCGGCATCGACCACGGCACCAGCAACTCCGCCATCGCGGTAATGGAGGCAAGTGGGGTATGGGTGATCGGACCCACTCCCACCGAATTGGTGATGCCCTCGTTCGTCTATTTTACCAAGCGTGGCACGAAATACGTGGGCAGGTCAGCGCGGGAATCGCTGTTGACCTTACCCGAAAGTGAGGGTAGTGGTGCTGGTGAGTATAAGCCCGATATTGGTCGCAACATTGAATATAAGTTTCCTGCCTCGGGCAAAGTGCTTACCGGACCGGAACTGGGCGGACTGGTTATCGGCGAACTGCTCGATCTTTGCCAGCGGGATATGGGTGAACGCCCGGAATCGGCAATCATTACCAGGCCCGCCATGTTCGATCAGGCGGCGGTGGAAGGGACCCGCCGCGCGGCAGAGTTAGCCGGACTACGCCACTTTGAACTCCTTCAGGAACCGGTAGCGGCTGCCCTCGCCTATGGATTCAATGCTGCCGATGAACGGGCACAATGGATGGTCTTCGACCTGGGTGGTGGGACCCTAGATGTCTCTCTGGTGGTAGTCCGCAAAGGGGCAATGCGGGTCTTGGAGGACGGCCACGCCGGAGACAATTACCTCGGCGGCCGTAATTTCGACCATACCCTGTACGAATACATCCTGGCCGAATTGTCTAAGCATCATCCTATGGAGCAGTTTCAGTGCAGTGATCGCTATTCTCAGGATCGCGGACGACTGCGGCTCCGTATCGAAGACCTGAAGATTAAACTCTCCACCCAGCATAGTGCCAAACTGGAAATGGACTTATGCTGTGACGATAATGGCAAGATTGTCCCACTCGATATGGAAATCACGCGTGAGATCTATGAACATCTCATCACCCCCGACGTGGCACGAGCAGCGCAGGTGTGCGAGACGCTGTTGGAGCGTCAAAAGCTACGCAATGAACAGATCGACTCGGTCATTTTAGTCGGTGGCCCCACCAAAACGCCCTATGTCAGAAAAGTCTTGGAAGAACGTTTAGGGATCCCGTTACTGAATCGCGTCGATCCGATGACCGCCGTTGCCCAGGGCGCGGCAATCTACGCGGCGACGATCCCCCATCCCGACAATGAAAGGAAAAAGGGAAAGAAAAAGAAAGGCCAGATGACACTGAAACTTCAGGCCGATGCCCATTCCAGCCTGCCCACCTACCGCCTGATGGGAACGGTGGGCGGCGAAGACGTATCCTTGACCGACCTTTCGGTAGAGATTGAACGCGACGACAAACTCTGGTGTAGCGGACGCCTACCGTTAGATCAGCATGGATTATTCGAGGTCGATCTGCTCCTAGTCGATCAAGGAAAACCCTTCCTATCCACGTTTACGACCACCATCTACGACAATGAGGGGCAGGTCTGCGTGCGGGAAGAGGGACCGCGGATTTGGTATCCCTATGTCACCCCCCCCAAGAATCAACAGCCGACCTCGTTGCGCATTGGGACTGCGGACGGCAGTGCCATCGTCCTCATTCAACGCGGGGCTGCCCTTCCTGCCCATGGTCGGCGCCGGTTCAAAACCACCAAACCGCTCCACAAGGGAGACAACGAAGATGTCCTCTGGATTCCCGCCGTCGCCTCGGTACTCAATATCGTGGGCGAAGAAGGAGAGACCCTGGAGTGCGCGGTACCGGTAGGGACCCTCATCATCAAAGGGGATGACCGTCGTGTGACCCGTGACCTCCCGGCGGGTGCCGAAGTCGATGTCAAACTGGAATCGGATGGTTCTCAGAAGATCACTATCTCCGCCTACGTCCAGATTCTGGGCGAGGATTTTGATGCCGAATTCACCAAAACCGATGCCCCCCCCTCTTCTATTGAAGAATTGACTGCCCAACTGAAGGAAATCACCAACGACCTCAAATGGATCCGCGATATCCAAAACCGTAAACGTAATCTCGAAGTAGAGCGGGTACTGGCAAAACTGGACGAGCAAGAGGCGGAACAAAGCATTGCGAGAGATCTGCATCGTGCCCAACAAATTGAAGGGGGGGAACGTGTCGGCAATCAATGGCGTGCTCAGCAACACCTCGCGGAAATGAAGGGGACTATCCTCTACCTTAAGCGTGTACAGCAGAGTAAACGCGTCGAGACCCTTATGGAAGACCTCGGCCGGATCGTCGATGTGGTAGAGAAAAACAAAGACCCGGAGGTGGTCGCAACGGCGCGACGTCACAAGAATCGTTTGATCCTCATCCGTCGGGAATATTCGACCATCGACTCCAATCAGGACCAATTGGAAAAAGAGCTTGGCGAACTAGATAATGAAGTCCGGGTCTGGCCCTACGAGCAGTTATTGTTGCGGGTACTGGCTGCCGGCGGCCACGAAGGCCCAGCAACGCAGGTGACCCTGGTCCACGAAGCCGATGCGTTTTGGGACTCCCTGGAGGAAAAGGGCGGTGTTGAAGCGCTCACTAAAGAGGATGTGTCGCGCCTCAATCAATATATCAAGCGCATTGACAAGATGATCCCAGATATGCACCAGTGGATTGACGAGTGTATGTCGAGCGGCCCCTGCAAGGATCGGTTATCAAAGAATAAGGGTAAATTACCCTCTCTGGTTCTTTCCTGATGGGAAAGAATTCTCCCCCCTATCATAGCAGTATCTCTGCGACAGATAGCCGTTTCGACCCTCAATTGCCGAGGAGGAGCTGCGAAGCGCATCCTTGCTCGCTCCAACACATTCCAACACCTTTGAAATGTTGGGGACTGGTTCCGTTTGATTCCATTCTAAAGGTATGTATCAATACATAGATCATTAAGGTTTTTTGGTCTGGAAATTTTATTTTCCATTCTGGTACCGTATTTTTGCTATTTCAAAAGCTCGACACGCCGCATTAAAGAAAATTCCCTCACTTCGTGCCCGGAACATTCTTGCGATCAAGCTGATGGGCTTTTTTATATTATCAAAATAGACCAGTGCCGGTAGCTACCAATCAAGTCGTTATTTGATGCCGTTGTTTTGCGGATTCAAATGAAAATGAGTGAACCGCAGGTTGTAATATATTGCTTGGGTTAAGATGACACACTTATTCCTCAGTTCCTCGGAGACCACCATGTTACGTCCGTTTACTACCCTGTTCCTTTCTCTCACCCTTGCTCTTACCGCCTACTATCCCCACGATAGCTGTGCAGCAATAAATATTCAGGCCCCGCCCGGGAATATCGAGGAGACAACCTACGACCAGACCACGATTATCGAGAAGGCTTCTACGTTCTTCGGTGATGCAACGGAGGGGCTGGCAAAGGCCATCGAAAGTTCCTTTCAGAAGCACGGTCGCCCCAATTCCTACATAGAAGGCCAGGAAGTTGGGGGGGCAATGACGGTAGGTGTACGCTACGGAGATGGTATGCTAATCAGCCACAATGGGAGCGTGCGCCGTATCTATTGGCAGGGTCCTTCGTTGGGTTTCGATCTAGGCCTCAATGCCGCGAAAGTCTTCACCCTGGTCTACCACCTACCCGATATCGATGCGATCTTTCAGCGTTTTCCGGGAGTTGAGGGTAGCCTTTATTACTTCGCGGGATTCGGCGTAACCTATTTAGAAAACAACGGCATTGTGCTCGTTCCCATCCGTCTTGGCGTGGGTTTTCGTACGGGGGCCAGTGTCGGCTACCTCAACATCACTTCTTCACCTTCCTGGAATCCATTTTAAACCAACCCATGACTGAGTATGCCCCGAAGATTAAAATTCTCGATACTACGCTGCGTGACGGCGAGCAGACCCAGGGGGTATCCTTTTCCCCCGCGGAGAAGCTCCATATCGCCCAAGCCTTGCTGTTACAACTCAAGGTCGATCGACTCGAAATCGCCTCGGCACGGGTTTCTGCGGGTGAGCGCGAGGCGGTTGCCCGCATTATCGACTGGGCACAGTCCGTCAACCTTGCAGAACGGGTAGAGGTACTCGGTTTCGTCGATTTTCAGCACAGTGTGGACTGGATCCGTAGCGCCGGCGGTCAGGTATTGAATCTGCTGGCCAAGGGGAGCGAGAAACACTGCCGTAGCCAGCTTGGCAAAACGCTGGAACAGCATCTGGAGGATATCCGCCGCACCATCGGCTACGCCCGGGAACAAGGGCTCACGGTCAATATGTACCTAGAGGATTGGTCCAACGGCTATCGAGATTCACGGGACTACGTGTACTGCATGGTCGAATCGCTACAGGATGTGGGCATTAGCCATTTTATGCTGCCCGACACCCTGGGAGTGATGACCCCCGAACAAGTATTCGATAGCTTCCGCGACATGATTGGCCGTTTCCCGACGACCTGCTTTGATTTCCATCCCCACAACGATTACGGCTTAGCCACTGCCAATTGTCTGATGGCTGCCCGTGCCGGGGTCACCACGATTCATTGCACTGTCAATTGTTTGGGGGAACGGGCCGGCAATGCATCACTGGCGGAAGTTGTGGTCAATCTCAAGGATCGGTTGGGAGCGGTGCTCACGGTAGACGAATGCCACTTGGTCCGCATCAGTCAGATGGTCGAGAATTTCTCCGGAAAACGGTTGGCTGACAATGCCCCGATTGTGGGGATGGATGTATTCACCCAAACCGCCGGCATCCATGCCGATGGAGATAAGAAGGGGAATCTGTACCAGACCGATCTCCGCCCGGAGCGCTTTGCTCGGGATCGTAGTTATGCGCTGGGCAAGATGAGCGGAAAAGCATCCCTGATCAAAAATCTGGAAAGGATTGGCATCACACTTTCAGCGGCTGACCAAGACAAGGTGCTAAAGCGTGTGGTGGAACTTGGCGACACCAAAAGAGGCATCACCTCGGAGGATCTGCCCTTCATTATCGCCGAGGTGCTGGAGAGTAAAGACTATGACCATATCGAACTACTCAACTGCTCAGTGACCAGCGGCTTAGAATTGGAATCCACCTCCAGCATCCGTATCCGCATCGGTGAAGAGGAGTATCTCTCCGCCGGGATTGGTAACGGCGGTTTTGACGCCTTTATGGGAGCACTACATAAGGTGTTGGACAAACTCGCTATTCCACTCCCGGAGTTGGTCGATTACGAGGTCCGTATCCCCCACGGCGGCAAGACCAGTGCTTTGACGGAATGCTTTATTACCTGGAATACCGGCACTGAAACCCTGCGTACCCGCGGCGTACATTCCAATCAGGTATTCGCTGCGATGAAGGCTGCGATCCGTATGCTCAATATCCAGATACAGAAAGCGAAGACGGTGGGGTGAAATAGAGACAGAGAAGGTATTGTCCACCTGCCGGTAGTCGGTAGGTGGATAAAATGCATCAACGCCGTTAAAGCATTCCCAGCACAACGGTAATATTGTCCTTGCCGCCATTCGCCTTGGCCATGTCGACCAGCTGAAGCGTTCCCTTCTCGACACCCAGCCCCATTACTACCTGATGCAAAAGAGTTTTGATGTCACGATTGGAAACCATGGTGGTAAGTCCGTTACTGCACAACAGGATCACGTCGCCCGGAAGCAACACATGCGTCGATACTTCGGCCTCTACGCTCGCGGAAGGGCCTACTGCGCGGAAGAGGAGGTTACGAGCAGGAGGGGCTCCCTGCATACCGTTTTCGATCCATTTCTGAGAAGCACTGTGGTCGTGGGTGAGTTGGTGCAGCACGGCGTCGCGGAGCCGGTAGACCCGACAATCACCAACATGGAAGACGATCGTGCGTCCCTCTGCGGGAGATGGCCAATAGAGCCCCGCCAGTGTGGTACCGATACCCTTGCGGTCGGCTCGTCCGCAAGCACGATTTACTGAGTAGATTTGTGCGTTTGCATGGGCGATCGCATCTTTGGTTCGGTCGAGGGCGGAAAGGTTGCCTCTGCTTCGTCTCCCCGTTTCTGGGTATGGCGCCGTATCATTGTCGGTGAAAATGGTTTCATCCGATGCGGTAGGCTGCATTGCTTCCGTTGTATCCGCGGACAGATAGGCGTAGATACTCTTGATGGCCAGTGCGCTGGCTTCTGCTCCCCCCATATTTCCTTCCCCTCGTCCGGACATACCGTCGGCAACAACCACCAGCCCCAGGTTTTTGTCTACCAGGAAGGCGTCTTCGTTTGACGCACGCACATTCCCTCGATCGGTCATGGCCGCCACTGCGAGGCGTCCATGAATCCTTTGCGCACGAATCCCAGGTTGGTTTTCTTTCACAGGTTAACGCCGTATGAAAAGGAAATCACCACCAGGTTCATGGTTGGCGTTGCGGATATCAGAGTAAATTGGCATCTGTTCCGCATTCAGGCGAACCGGATCACGGATTTGGCTGAACAGCCCCGAGCCGTCAATGATTTTTGTATTCTTCTTTAAGGTATCAAGAAACGCCGACGTAAAGATCGAATGTTGACTGGCACCGCCGCCATCCACCACCGGTTCTATTCCGCCCGAGGCCAAGACGGTACGCGAGCGGTGACTGTTGATGCGTTCAATAAGACTGGGGGTGGGCAGTTCAATCTCAACGGAGCGGGTCATGGTGCCCGAGTAACAGCTATCAGCAACCACCAAGATATGCTTGGCCTGAATCGCCCTCATTGAATCAGTGATATCTGCGTTGGAAATCCAATTGGCACGCGTATCGGGCTGAGCATCTACGGGTAGCCAATATCCCCGATCCGATGCCTGATCATAGACGCCATGCCCGGCAAAAAAGATCAGGAAATTGTCTCTTGGCGTCAACTTGCCACGAATTCGGTCCAGGGTCGATAGTGTATCGGTTCGCGTACCGTTTAAAATCATGGTCACGCCAAAACCATAATTGCTCACCAGGGTATCGGCAACCGCCTCGGCGTCAAGGACGGCATTGTCGAGTTTGGGGACGTACCGATAGGCATTGTTGCCAATGACCAAAGCAGAGAAATTACCGAATTCGATATTGCGATATTGTTCACCGGTCGTATTGCCAAGTACACGTTTCTTGCTTGGTGTAATCTCGCGGATCGTCGACAACGTAGATGACGAATTCGGCAGAACCGCATGAATCGTTTCTTTGGGAACAGGTGGTGATGGAACAGGGGCAATCTGCGGAGGAGGAGACGCAGTGGCTACCATCGGAGTCTCCTGCATCTCTTGACGGTTCTTCGCAACATATCCACCGATTCCTATACTGGCGGCCAGTACCACTACCCCTGCCACTGCCAATAAGGGCGAGAATGTCCTTGCAACAGGCTTCTTCGCAGGTGGAGTTCGCGGTGGTTCGACTCTACGGGGAATAGGTGCTTTCTCGTCCGTAGACCATGGTGCCATGCCTAGGGTGTCAATGGGGGCATAGGCCGGTCCCTTGTTATCGGATACAGCGCCACCAAACGTAATGCCATTACCCGGTTCCGTTCGTAATGGAGGAGACAATCGACCAGCACGATCATCTTCATACTCATCAATCAGCATGGTGCCATCAGGCAGATCCTGCGGATCCCTCTTTTCGATAACAACATCGATGCCATCACGTTCTCCTCCCAAACGCAACTGGTCATTCGCGGCCAATGTTGCGTATTCGCCTTGCGCTATTCGTTTCCCCGCTACGAACACGCCGTTCTTCGAACCCACATCCGTGACTTGCAATTTTCCCATGGTAAGCAGAATTCGGCAGTGCTGCCTCGACAGGGAAGGATCGTCGATGACGATATCACAGTTCGGAGCGCGTCCCAGTATCACTCCGTTTCCAGTAAGACGGTCATCTGGAAAAAAGAGGCGAAGCTCCACATTCTTTGGACGTACCACAATAAACCAGCCCGGTTGATCATCAGACATTTTGTTGTCGGACACACTCATAAGTATTCTTTAGACCCCACTAGCTAGAGACACCGCTCGATTTTATTGAGAAGCGATCCAAGGCAGCATATGATTTATGGTGTTGTTTTGCTCAAACGGAATTCACGAAGTTTCGTTCCGACGAGAAAAGTCATTGGATACTGCTTATGGGAGGGACTTACCTTACTCACCTCTTCCGGCATCCGATCCTCGACATAACTACTTAACTCTCGTACGTCGACAAAACCATCTTTGTTTTGGTCCGCAACGCTATGCAGCCCATCAAGGACTACGCTGGTAAAGACACCATGCCCCTTACCGTCCGGTCCTAGTCTTCCGTCAAGGGCCTCCTGCTCGCTCGATGTACCCGCCAGCATGAACCGTCCCGTATCACTGCTCAAAGAACCTACTGATCGATCCTCTCCACTATCCAGCGCTTTGCCCGAATGACAGGTATCCAGCAAAACGGAAACGCGTGATGCCTTGATTTTATTGATCAGGTCCGCCAGAGTCTTTTGATCCAACGAGTTTAGTAAAGCAGTCGGTGTGATCAACGTATCGTAGGTAATGAAGTGGTAGACAGGGTGAAGTTTTTCGTCTGGTTCGTTGGTACCGTGGCCAGCCAGGAACAACACGACCACATCCTCGGGATGTGCCTGTTCCGCAACATAGTCGAGTGCCGCCTGAATATTTTTCAGCGTGGCATTAGTACCGAGCAGTGGCTTGGCCTCGGGGGAGCCACCTATTACCGGTTTGCCCACAACCCTTACTGTCTGGTACAGACCAGTACCTTTCTGTAGAGACATCATATCTACGATACCCTGTGCATCCGATTCGGCATTTAGAAGATCGGTTGCATTTTGACGTATGCTATCGTTGTAGCGGTTGATACCGATACTGACCAAATAGAGGTCCGGTCCTTTGGGTGCAACGCTACGTGCCGTGAGGGCAGCATCCGCCGCCTTGGGCAATTCAAGGCGTATTGTGACAACGGCAGCCTCGCCGTCTACGGTATTTTTCCCATCGGTAGCGGATAGCTCAATACGGTTGTCTCCCGGTTCCAATGCCACCCATTTTTCCGCTACACACTGTTTGGGTGCATCACTGGCAGGTACTGGGGTAGTGGATGCCGATGTATTTGCTGCACCTGGGGTACGTATGAATCCACGTGTTTCCTCTTCCATACACCGATTAGGGTCGTTAGCGGGGGCAGTAACGCCCGCCGTACGTGCAAACCCGCGTGCGGTCATCGTACCGTGGTTGCGTTTGAGGGTGAGTTTACCGATACCACCACCGCGGTCATTCACCGCCACGCGCAATGCCACGTCACGCTGGGTCACCACTAGCGGCGAAGTATTGGTAGCGGTGTCGAATTTGTGGCAGTCGTTCTGTACGCAATACTCCAGCAGCTTGACGGTGGGGGGGATACGTTGCGCCACTATTTCGGCTGCTTGGCCGGTGTACTGCATGGCTGGTGTGATGTCCTTTCCCTCCCATTTGCGCGCGAGCAGCTCTGGACGGAAAAAATCACGGTACAACCGTGCAGAATGCACAAATTCAGGTGCTGCCGCACGTCCAGTATTCTTGTGGTAGCCGATCAAATCCTCCGCATTTGGCGAATGGTCAAAGTAGCCCTCCGGGGTCCATAGGATCCAACGTTGGTCAGTGGTCACGAATAGCGCGAGGGTCTCACTGCCGTTGCCGGTAGTATACCAACGCAACGTACCATCTCCCAGTGCGGCAAGTACGTAGCGGCCATCACCGCTGATATTCACCGCCCAGGCCGGACTGGCCAAGCCTACTTTCCAGGCTGGGGTACCGCTACGTAACAGTCGCAGGGAATAATCGGTACCCAGAGCGACCAGCTCATGGTGGCCAGCGATAGAGCGGGCGGACTCATTTTCGTCCAGTGCGACTGGTTTACCGTTGAGCATGGGGTGGCGACCGTTGCGCCAGTCACGTGCCTCTTTTGGTACCTGTGGCGCCAGGAGGTCGGCACGTGGCCCAGGGGCGGCAATGAGTCGCCGTCGCATCAAATCGAAGCGTAACGGGACCTTTCCACCTTGTACGATACCGAAATCAATCAGTGAGGCATCCGCATTAACCGTGAATACGCCCTGATAGGCATCCCGAAAGTCGGCACTCACTCGTGGGCGGGAATATACTTTTTGGGTGTCGGTGCGCACCGTGCCGAGTGTTGCTTCGGCCGTGGCAAAGGCCACCTGTTGTCCCGGCAGGGCCAACAACGCGGTCACCGTATCGTTACCCACCGGAACCTCCCAGGACGCTCCGCCGTTGGTCCAGGCGTATAACCAATAGTGGCCTGCGGCATCACTGTACGTTCCGGCACCTAGTACCAGATCGCCGGACCATACTACCGATGAGAAGTTTCCCGTCTTGTTCTTGTCTGGAGGGGAGAGTTCGGCCAGAGGTTTCAGGCCTGATGTGGACAAGATGCTGACCACATTGCGCTCCAGTGTACCCACCGCCAATCGATCACCCGAGGGAGAATGTGCCAACCGGTACGGTCGCGCACGCTTCGGTAGGGTCTGGCTGGCAACGAGATGAAACTCGTTGGAGGAATAGAGGCGGATTTTGCCATCCAATGCCGCGGTGGCGAGCCGTCCGTCGGGCAGGAACAGTACAGCACTCAGACTATCGCCATAATCTGTGTCGGTACCCACTACCAGATGAGTTGTCAGGTCATAGACGCGTAATAGCGGACGTGCCCCGGTGCCGATAGCGAGATAGCGCCCATTCTCGGAATAGGCTAAGGCCATGATTGCCCCCCCCGGCAACCCACCCAAGCGCCCACTAATGCGGGCGGTTTTCAGATCGACGGCATAGAGGGCCGGTGCGCCATCCCAACTCACTGCCGTGGCGCCGGCCACCACGGCGGAATCTTTGGTTGGTGACGTAGCCGCTGCGTAGAGCGCACCTTCCGCACCGGGGCCGATAGGGACACGTACCGTCGCCACTGGGTTCAGAGTATTACTGTCCCAGAGGCGTGCGGTCTTATCATCGGAAACACTGAGAAGGTGCCCATCGTGGGTTAGGGCAAGCTGATTGATGGTAGCGGTGTGGGCATCCGCCTCCACGCGCAGAAGTGGCTGGGTGGGTGGTTCGTCTGCCCAAGCGACTATTCCTGTGACCAAGATCAGCAACGAAAACCAACGATGGGTCACGACACGTACCTCCTCAGGTTTATCCAGCCCGACACATATTGGTAGCAGCAAAGCCTGCTGGTAATGATGGCAGATCCATACTGATTTGACCTTCCAACGAGAATTCCTTGCTCGCCATTTGTTTGGACTGTTGCAGCTGATTGGCGTAATCGGCTTGCTTGACTTCATTGGTGTGGGTCTGTTTGGCGGCACTCAAGGCATTTCCGCCGGTCCCACTTTCTGTCTTAGAAGAAGTAGTCTTTCTCTTGCTGCTATGGGATTGCTGCCTCGGTGCGGAGCGATCCTGTTGCTCCGCCCAACTGGTATAGCGTGCCTTGGCCGCCGGGTCATTACGCAACAGCTCATCCGAGGCGGTATGGTATTCCTTGGCGCGATCAGTCATCTTGACACCGATCTCCTCGGCGAGGGCAATATCTTCATTAAATAATGTCCGCAAGCGATTCAAGCGCTGTTGTGCATCATCGCGGGTGACGCGTTTAGCACGGTAGTCGGACCGAATGGCACGCGCAGCAGCAAAGCGACAATCACGCAGAGCAATGAAGCTCTGCGTGGCTTTATCAATCTCGCCATATTCACGCAACGCATCGGCATTGACCGAAGCCGCGAGCGCTTGCGCGTCCGCCGTTTCCTGTTGTTTGGCATGAAAATAGCCGCCCACCCCTCCAGCCACCGCACCGGCAGCCATGCCTTGACCAATCGCTTTACCGCCACCACCCGTCATTGCGCCGATAATCCCTCCGGCCACCGCGCCTATTGCGGCGCCGGCAATGATATTCTGGGCGTAGTAATGTTGGGATTCTCCTAACGCGACCCGCTGCTGACCGCAGGGGTCATCTGCATCCGCCTTTACGTTCACGCCGAGCCCCGGCATATTGCCGGCGCAGGCGCTCACTAGCAGGCTGACGAGAAATACGATAGCCCTGGTTGATAACTGTTTTGAGTCCAATGACATAAATCGATCTCCAAGGAGATGTATAGAGCATCAGTGGTGGGGGAATTGAGAATTATGGCCAATTTTAATAGCCGCAACCGGCTGCTTGAATAGACACAGCGTTGACCATTAAAATGCAAGAGAAGGTATGGAATCAAGCCGCTTCTAGATCTGCATCTGCTCGTTCCAACGATTCTCCCTCCGCAGCATACCGCATCCCTTACTCCTATCTCACTATAAATCAATAAATTATTCTGCATTCTCAACGAAAATAACATACATTTTTAAAGGTATAATCGTGACCCTCCGAATGATGTGTTCTTGTTTTTCCCGTCCAGCTACTATCGTCTTCTTATTGGCGATAGCCACTCTACCTACCCACCCAGCGATGGCTGAGCCTCGCGGTCTTGTCATTGGTATTGATAAATATAAGAGTGTCGGCGAGTTGGATGGAGCGGTGAACGATGCACGAGACATTGCCGATGCCTTACGCACCGTTGGTGTCAAGGACCTGACCGTGTTGTTCGACGAGCAAGTAACGAGAAAAGCGGTCCTGGACGGATGGGACGGGATGATGAAGCGGACCCGGCCCGGTGACACGCTTTTCTTCACCTATGCCGGACACGGTGGTGAGGAGCCTGAACTTGTCAAAGGTTCGGAAGAAACCGGCAAGGATCAGGTTTTGCTCTTCCCACTTTTTGATCCACGCACCGAAAACAATGCTGAACGCCTGATCGACAACGAGATTGCCCTGATGCTAAAGCCGTTGCCACGCCAAGGCGTGACGATGATGATGGATGCCTGCCACTCCGGTACCATGCCCGCGGGATCGATACCGGGTACGTAAATTCAAGTTCGTGCCGCCAAATTTCCCCCGATTGAGAACACCACTGGGCCCGGTCGACCCCGCGAGCGCGCCTATCTCAAGCTTGGGGACCAAAAGAGTTCTTTATCTAGGGGCAGTCCAAGACCGAGAGCTGGCTCCCGAAATGGATATTGGCGGCAAGATCCATGGGGCGTTAAGTGTCGCCTTGGCACGCGGGCTCAAGGGGGCGGCAGATATCAACCAGGATGGCGTCATTACTGCTGCTGAATTAGAGACCTACGTCCGTGAGACGGTGCAAACGCTGATGGAAGGCCAGCAGCACCCCTCGTTGATGCGTGGCAGCGACATCTCACTGACCGTTCGTCCCAGTAACGCATCGCCACCCGCCGCTCCACTGGCAGAAGTCCCCATCATCATTGCAATGCAGATTATTAATCCAGATACGGTCCCAGCCGCCGACCTCCTGACCAAGCTCAAGGGGGTCGTTGCTGCCGAGACTCCCGGTGCTGCGGTGTTGACCTGGGATGTGCGTCGCGGTCACCTACTTAACAAGTTGGGTGACATTGTTGCCTATGCCAATGAGCGGGCGGTGGCGATACCGCCACCGGTGGCGAGTCGCGGTTTTTCCCGTAGCCCACCACCTCCGGCGGTGGCAGCGTCACCGGCTGCCGTAGCAACGGTGCCGTTGTCGTTGTGTGACGGTGCCGAAAAGCGCGCCTTCGCTCGCGTTCCCCAGTCCACAGCGGCGACGACCTCTCCGATAACCTGCAATGGGTTGGGTGATATTGAAGCTGTACAAAAGGTGGTTGACAAGTGGCGGGTAGTCGAAGAGATACGCCAACGTGCCCTTCAGGATGCGTTCGCAATCACGCTTACACCGAGTGATGGCCTCTACCACCAGGACGACAAGGTCACTTTGAGTGTTTCCAGTCAGCGTCAGCCGTACTTTACCTTGTTCAATATCGGCAGCGACGGTACCGTCAACTTTCTTTATCCACTGACCGGGGGGCAGTACAACGATCCGTTGGAGATTCCGATTGGCCGCAGCTATCAACTTGAACTGACCGTGCAATCCCCCTTTGGTGCCGATCATTTTATTGCCATTGCCAGCAAAGAGCCGCTCCGCGAGCTACACCGGGACCTTGCTGCTCTCGATGGAAAACAAGCAGCGTACGAATTATCAGGATTATTAAAACGCGATACCGAGGGAAAACTTTGGGAGGTTGGGCTGCATGGTGTTTATACAGCACCTAAGCCGTAACGGTAGGTCATAAAAGATAGGCTATAATTGAATAATGGGCGTGCGGTGAGTTTGTGCGATTTTTTGGAGTGCGTTTCCCGCTACTCATGAGTTAAAAATATACCGGACTCTTGTATCAACTTATGGGATCTTTCACCCTTGAACCGATTAAGCGAATATCCATGAGAAACAAAAATACGAATTATATCAAAACGATAAATATAGTTATTGTCTTTTTTGTAATAGGATTTGTAGGACGAGCAGCAGCGGGGCCGCTTGAATATGGAGTGAATGCCTTTCAACAGGGAGATTATGCTGGTGCCTTCCGGGTATGGAGCCCCTTGGCTGATCAAGGTAATGCGATTGCTCAATATAATCTTGGAGTTATGTATTACGAAGGCCAGGGTGTCCCGCGAGATTATGGTTCGGCGGTTAAATGGTTTCTCAGGGCTGCCAACCAGGGCAACAGCGACGCCCAACGTAGCCTCGGCGTCTTATACTACGAAGGTAATGGGGTACCACAGGATGATGTTCGTGCCTATATGTGGTTTGATCTTTCCGCCATCAATGGAAACCAGGAGGGGCTCGATAACCGCAACATGATTGCCAAGCGTATGACCTTTGCTCAAATTAGCGAAGCGCAGAGGCTAACGCGGGGGTGGAGGCCAACCCACGATCGGCGAGGAAGATAGAATTCTTGATTCGTGCGCCAAGTCTTGTGTTCGCATATGTTAGCGTTGCTATTGTCTCGTCGCGAAAGTCTAGGTGAAATCCAGTAGCTAATAATCCTTACTTTTTCTTGTTGACATTGTTTTAGTGAAGGTGCAGCATAGCAATGCTGTCAGGAAGGCCGCTGTTTATTGCGGTTGATACCAAGGTGGGTGGTATTTCTTGTTGTTTATTTTGTTAACCGAAACTGGAGAGAGAAATGATTAAGACAGGTATGAAATTGGTGGTGGCAGCGGTAGCCATGTTGGGTATGGCTTCGGTGACGTTGGCCGAGAGTATTATTAGTGGCCAGGCGGGTGGCGTGCAGATCCAGGGTAACACCGCTATTAACGCCAGTGCGGAGAACGTCAACACGACGTCAAGTGGTGCCAACAGCGTTGCCACTACAAAAATTGGTGGCATCAGTGGCGGTACCCAGATTCAGGGTAATACCACCATCAATGCAACAGCAAAGAGCGTTAATACTACTGCCTCCGGCAGTAGCTCGAAGGCTTGCACTGAGGTTGGCAATATTGGTGACACCGCTGGCTGCAAATAAAGTTGGCGTAGGGATTCTGCAAAAGATGGCATGAGACCTTTCCTTGGGGGGAAGTATTCTCTCCGGGAGAGGTCTTTCTGAGACGACCCAAATTCCTATTCCAGAAATGCTAGGCGGAGATAACAATGATTAAGACCGGTATGAAGTTGGTGGTAGCGACTGCGGCCGTATTGGGTATGACGTTGGTGGCCATGGCCGAGACGATTAGTGGCGGGAGCATTAGTGGATCGGCGGGTGGTGTACAGATCCAAGGTAATACCACCATTAACGCCAGTGCGGAAAACGTCAACACGATGTCTTCTGGTAGCAACAGTACTGCTACTGCCAAGATTGGCGGCATCAGCGGCGGTACTCAGATCCAAGGAAATACCACTATCACCGCAAGTGGAAAAAACGTCAATACTACCTCCACCGGTAGTACCTCTAAGGCCTGCAGTGAAGTCGGTAATGTCGGCGACACCGCTGGCTGCAAATAAGATTTAAGATTGATGTAGGGATTATTTCGGAAATTAGTAGAAGCTGTTCCGCAGGGGCGTGATGCTTTCGCCCCTGCGGTTTGTTGTCGTCTGAATGGTTGGCTTTCTCGAGCCGACAGTTCTTTTTTTCCGATTCTGGAGTATCACAATGAAAATTCAGCGCACTATCTTGCTCTTCGTCACTATGTTGTTTGTGTGGTGCGGTACGGATATGGTGTTTGCGGAGGGTATTAACCAACAAATGCCAGGTTTGGATGCCAAGTCGGGTGCTAAGGTAGCCCGTTTTAAAGCGGAGGTTCAATCATTGGGTACGGGTGGCCCGGGGACGGGTGCTGCTAAATCGGCAAATTGCGGTTCAGTCAGTATCGGAAACGTTCGTACCGGTCCTGGAGGGGCTGCGCCACGTGAGGTAACCACCATTGTTACCGGAGACGTAATCAACGTCAGTAATGGTAACTGCCGTTAACAATCCAACCCGAGGAGGGTTCATGAGACGCGTCGAGAACTATTGGTCCTTTGTGTTATCCGCCGTCGGATCGGTGTTGCTGGTGGGTTGCGTGGCACCTGGGCCATCGCCGGAGGAGGCGCACATTGCGGTGCAACCTGATAAGGCACCAGTGCGCAATGTCACCAGCTTCACCCCAGCCCTCCAGTGTATGGACAACCTGTTTATCAAACATGGAAGAACCCATCCCGTCACGGTCACCAGCGTGGGTATTACGGACGCTACGGGCAAGGTCATGGCCGGGGTTGGGGGTAGTACGCGAGATATGTTGATCAGCGCACTGGCCAAAATGTCGACACGCAGTCGTGCGATCAAATTCCTCGATCTCGATAAGAGCCAGGATGAGGTCCGTATCGGTCGTGCCGAAATGGCCGGGATGGAGGATTATCCGGATTACAATATCCGTGGTGCTATTTCCGGGATGGATCAAGGAGCAGTGGCTTCTTCAACGAGCGGCGGCCTCAACTATACCTCTCCAACAAGCACACCGCTCAGTATTCTCCAAGCCGCCCCCCCTCCTCAATATTCTGCCTCAATTGGCGCGGGACAAGCCGGAACGTCTGCAGTACTTTCGGTGGATATGAATATTGTCCTGATAAAAACTCGGGAGGTGCTCCCCGCCTATAATTCCACCAACCAGATTGTTATCTCGCGCGCCCAAAAGAGCGTAGATGCTGGTGGAAGTTTTCTTGGTTTTGGGGTCAATTTCAACATGAACGTAGATCGCGCTCAGGGTGCTCATCAGGCCGTGCGTACACTGGTCGAGCTGGGGGCGATAGAGACGATGGGTAAACTGTTAACGGTCCCTTATTGGCAGTGTCTGGATATCGAGGCGAGTAATCCTGGTGCATTGAGCCAAGCCCACGACTGGTATGATACTTTGGACGAAGGAGAACGCACCCGTCAGATACAAACAGCACTAAATCAAGCGGGGCTCTTTTCGGGAGAGTTTGACGGTCGGATGAGTGATGCTTTACGTAATGCGATCGGGAAATATCAGGCAACGAATGGTCTGATCGCCAGTGGTCGAATCGATTTTGATCTATACAATCACCTGCTCAACGCCAATTTGCTCAAGGGGAGCGGCTCCAGTGAACGGCGGACCGGTGAGATGGTTGCTGCTGCCGCACCCATCACAATGAGTCTGAGTGGTACGAAAGGTCCTTCGGATACTCCCTATCGGCAAGGTGAGTCGATTTCTCTCAGCCTTAATCTCAACCGTCCGGCCTATGTCTACTGCTATTACCAAGATGCAGATAAAAAGGTGTCACGTATTTTCCCGAATCGCGTTCAGTCCAATGCCTATGTGTCGGGGAATACTCTCCAGGTGCCTGGAGAGCGGGCGCCTTTCAACATAACAATGGACAAGGCGGGTGTTACTGAGCGGATTGGTTGTTTTGCTGCACCGACCGAAATCGGAATGGCGATGCCGGAGACCTTCAAAGTGGCGGACCTTATCCCTCTGCAGGGAGTTGATTCGATTAATGAACTGATGCGGCAGATAAAAGGTATCCGCGGCGCCACCGATATGGTGATGGAAGTGCTTAATATCCCGGTGAAGTAACCGGTTTGGTAATCTTGTGATTTTTTCCGTTCGATGGCGTTGGATCCGACCTGACGCCATCGAATCAGAAAATCTGGGTAGAGTTATTTTTGAAAACGTAACCTATTGTTGTGTTGTCGCTTTCTTGATTTTTCGAGGTAAACAGATATGCCATTCTTTGCGCGTGTAGTTACCTCCCATGGCTTATGCCTTTGGATGCTGACTGGAGTATTGCTGTCAACAAATCCGGTGAGCGCGGATGAAATACAGCTCTATAGTGCCCCACCTTCCGATGAGGATGTTCGTCGCGCACTGTTTCCGGAAATTCCGAAGACTCGTGGCATCCATCTGCAATCATCGTCATCCGCGCCCAAACCAGAGACCTTTAATACCGCAACGCCTGCTGAGTCCACGGAATCCACCGAACCCGTAGAATCTACGGTGACGCCGTCCCGTCCATCAAAGCCGGCGGTGGCCCCAATCACGCACACAAGTACTTCCCCACGCCGAAACTCTACCGTGATCGCGGTGCCGGTAAAATTTGCTTCCAACTCCGCCGAGATTGGGGCTGACCAAATGGCTCATCTCGATCCCATCGGCAGAATGATGGCCTCAGATAGCTCCAGTAAATCGCGACTGATCGTTGAGGGGCATACCGATGGCGTAGGCTCGCCCGCTTACAATCGAAATTTGTCACTTCGGCGTGCCGAGGCGGCGAAGCAGTATTTGGTGAGTCACTACGAGATAGATCCGAATCGGTTAATCGCTGTGGGCAAAGGTCAGAGCGAATTGCTGGTGAAGAATGACCCGAGAGACGAACGCAATCGCCGGATACAGTTCCGTCGTCAATAGGTTAAACCCGCCCCGTCTTTTTATGAACGGGGCGGGCAAGCGCAGTTTCAGCGTTCGTTTTTGACCAAACAGATGGCATTGGCAGTGGGTACTACCAACACGCTGCCCTTGGCATCCGCGTCGCGACGAAAGCTCATTACGCCAGGTTCCCTTGTGGAACTGAGGGCCGTTTGCTCCAACCCCCTTTCGTCGATGACCTTTACGCCATATTGCCAGCATTGGAGATGAACGGGTCCGGCAGGAACGGGATTTCCATCCGTGATTTCCGCCATGACCGGCAAGGAAATGGTGGTATAAATGGCAGCGGCGAATAATCGAGCAAGACGGTTTGCGGTGAGACGGCACATGGATGGTTCTCCTCTATGATTAGGCCAGACCACGACGTTAGACGGGTTCTTGTAAACCTGTAGTGCTCCCAGAGGAAGTAGTTGTTCTAATCATCAGGAGCGTTTTGAATCACTTCAAACCAAGTGTAACACAATTTTGTCAATCATGAGGGATGGGCGATCCTTTCTGGTGGGCAAGTCTAATCACCCAATCATAAATATCGTCTAAAGTATTACGTGGTTAACAGCGATATTGGGCATTGTGTCTACCACCGTTACCATACGAAGTTTTTGATAGTATATAGTATCACTGAATTTTCTAACTAGAGGTAATCCATGAAAAGAGCGAAGGGGATTGGTTTCTGTTTGGGGGGCATAGCCCTCCTAGCCTGCTGGACATTGACAATTGCTCAAGCTGCTGACCCGGCAGACGGTAAGGGGAGCAATATCGTTGATAAAAAGGGAGAGGAATCTCAAAATGAAGCGGGATTGAGCGAGTTTGCCATGGCTCAACAGCTAGTTCGTTACGGTATTGCCCATCATGATGCGCTGCCCTTGATCTCGGCGGCCAAGATCATGAAACAAAATCCGCCTCAAATCGAAAGTCGTGCCAAAACCAGCACCAGCGACAACGGCAGCGATGCTGCAGCGGGTGATGACGATGAAAAGGCGCAAAACAAGGAAGATCTGTCCAATCCGGAAGGTGTGCTCGCCAAGGCAAGAGAGTTGGCTGGCGCAAAAACCGAAATGCTCGCCATAATCGATAGTGTGACTGCCTATATCCCTCCTAAAACCCGTGGTCGGGTTGGAGGGCCCACCAAACATCATGATCGGGTCGGAAGAAACAGAAGCGATTATTATGTTATCCGATTCCGGGGTGGACAGGCGGCGCGAATCTTTGTATTAGGCGATGGCGACACGGATTTGGACTGCTTCGTCTATGATACCAATCGAAATCTGGTGGCTGTCGATCAAAGCTATGGCGACAATTGCCAACTCTCCTGGACCCCGGCATGGACCAGTACTTTTACCGTAAGAATCGCCAATTTTGGCCGTGTCTCCAACCGTTATGTACTGTTGACCAATTGACCAAGTAAAAATCAAGTGGTTGCATACTAATCAGTCCATAAAACTTTTCAGCTGTTACGAGGTGAATAAATATGCCATTCGTTGAGCGTGTCGTTACCTGTCGTGGTCTGTGCCCATGGGTACTGACTGGATTACTGCTGGCTGCCGGTCCGTTGGGAGCAGCGGAGGAAGTGCGTGTCTACAATAGTCCGCCCTCTGTGGACGAGGTTCGTCAGGCTTTGTTCCCGGAGATTGCTGCGGCTTCCGGCACAAAGACCCGTTCCATCCATATGATCCAACCTGCGACCAGCTTATCACCGGCAACGGCTCCAGAAATTTCCCAGACCGAAACCCCTGCGAGCACTTCATCGCACCCAACCCCGGTCGTGATAGCGGTGCCGATAAGGTTTGCTCATAACTCGTCGGAAATCGAAGATGACCAAATGGCCCTTCTCGATCCTATCGGAAAGATGATGGCCGCAGACAGCGCTAGTAAATCACGACTGATTGTCGAAGGATATACCGATGACGAAGGCTCACCCGCCCAAAAGAGAAAACTATCACGTCAGCGTGCTGAGGCAGCGAAACAGTATTTGGTAACTCAGTACGATATCGACCCGAAGCGCCTAACTGCTGTAGGTAAAGGCCAGAATAAGTCGTTGGCAAGAAATGAACGGCAGAATCATCAGGTTGTCGCAATGTCCGCAACGTCTGATAAAAAGACCCGTTCCATCCATATGACGCAGCCTGATGTCACCCTATCACCGGCAGCAGCTTCAGATGCCTCTGTCGTGATGATCCAATTCCGTCGCCCCTAATATTTCGATGCGCTTGCCGCGACGATTTGCTGTCTGCCGTAATTCAACTTTGGAGAGATTGCGATGTTGGATAAATCTAAATGTCTAATCAATAAATATCTCCCGAAAAGTGTTGTGTGGTTGGCAGCAATATTGGGTGTGGTAACCTCTGCTTGGGGTGATTCCAATCTGCAAACCAAGGAAAAAACTTTCCACGCCCAACGATTGGAGGTGGACAGTATTACCGGACGATTGAGGATAGAAGCCGAGTCGCGTGCAGACGTAATGGTGCAGATCCGGGGCGTGGAGGAAGATATCGATGGCTTTATCTTGGACGTTCGCAATGGAGCGTTGCATATAGAGGATCAGCGTAGTGCTAGTGGAGGGGTGTCGGTGGTTACGGTGGGTAACGTGACGGCCATGGCCAGTGGCGGTGGTACCGCCAGTGTCAGTATCGGTGGGCGTGAGTTTGGTGCGGGAGCAAACCGTCCATCCGTAGAAATTACCGTTCGTATACCGACAGGCCTACCGTTGGGTCTACGTGCCTTGAATGGTGACTGTCGTATCGGTAACACCCATGGCCCCGTGGAGCTCACTTTATCCAGCGGCAACTGCGCACTGGGAGAAATCACCCAAGGCGAGCTGTTGGTACAGGGCTCAGGAGACATCGCGGTACGCCAAGTCGACGGTGATCTGCGTGTGGTGGTGAGCGGTAGCGGCAATGTACGCGTCCATGCGGGTCGGGTAGGCCGACTGGAGGTGACGTTGAGCGGCAGTGGGCAGATTGACCTAGGTGTCCAGGCACAACAGGCCCTATTGTCCTTGACGGGTGCCGGCAACATCCGCGTCACCGAGGTCCACGAGCGACCACAGGTCAACATGGCCGGGGCCGGGGTGATCTCTGTCGGTAATTGGTAATCTCCAATCGCCAAAAATTAAGCGTTATTCCGGCAGCCTGCGGCTGTCGGATGGCGTGCAAACGGTAGCTTCAATCCTTACACTATGCTACCTGCCCCTATCCTAGGGGCGCTGCTTGTGCTTTACCCTCCGCACACCATGCCTTTTTTCCGAATCATCTCCTCCGAAGATTCCGATCCGCCTCGTCAGAGGGGGATAGGATACATTGCCATTCGTTTGGCCCTGGGTCTGTTGCTTGGGTTGTTGGCCATCGCCCTGAGCCACGCTCTGGTCTTGGACAAGCAGGTACGCGAACAGTTCGATGGTAAACGCTGGGAGCTGCCGGCCCGAGTCTATGCACGTCCCCTGGAACTCTATCAGGGACTCGATCTTAAGCCCGCTCAGCTCCAAGCCGAACTTACCTCCCTGGGCTACCGGACGGTCAAGGAACCTACCGAGCCCGGTACCTATGCCGTTACCGGCAACGAAGTACGCATTGTGACCCGAGCCTTCACCTTTTGGGATGGTGATGAGCCTTCGCGGGCGGTGCGTGTGAGTTTCTCCGGCAATAGCGTCCAAACGCTCATTGAT
Organism: Gammaproteobacteria bacterium; assembly: GCA_963575685.1. Lineage (GTDB taxonomy): Bacteria > Pseudomonadota > Gammaproteobacteria > CAIRSR01 > CAIRSR01 > CAUYTW01. The sequence goes on from CAUYUB010000710.1 coordinate 40,498, forward strand.
CCGACCAATAATTCCCCACTAGGGGTCATACGTCTCGATCCACCGGTCATTGGTGGCATCTATCCGACTAAGGCCGAGGACCGTATCCTGGTACGGCTCTCCGAGGTCCCACCGCTGCTTACCAAGCTACTGATCTCTACCGAGGACCGTCATTTTTACGAACACCACGGCATTGATCCCATCGCCATCGTTCGGGCCTTCGTCTCCAATCTCCGTGCAGGAGCAACGGTTCAAGGGGGATCGACGCTGACCCAGCAGCTCGTCAAAAATTTCTACCTCCAGAAGGAACGTAGTCTGGCGCGTAAGGCCAAGGAGGCGGTGATGGCCCTGGAGTTGGACCTGCATTACCGCAAGGATGAAATTTTGGAAGCCTATCTCAACGAGATCTATCTAGGCCAAGACGGTGATCGTGCTATTCATGGCTTTGGTTTGGCCAGTTGGTTTTATTTTGGCCGTCCTTTGGAGGAGTTGGAACCTCCTCAGCTTGCCCTGCTGGTGGGATTGGCGCGGGGAGCATCCTACTACGACCCCCGTAAACACCCAGAACGCGCTACGGACCGCCGTAATCTGGTACTAGCCCAACTGGTCGAAACCGGAGGGATGGGCGAGGAGGATATGCGTCGCTACCAGGGCACCCCCTTGGGGGTGATCGCCCGTCCTCGGCGTGGGTCTTCGCCCTATCCCGCTTTTCTTGATTTGGTCCGTCGCCAGCTTGCCCGTGATTATCATGAAGAGGACCTGCGTTCGGAGGGGCTGCAGATCTTCACCACGCTCAATCCGTTTGTGCAGGAAGCGGCTGATGCTGCCCTCGATAACCGCGCACGCCTCCTGGAACGCCAGCGGCACCTACCCGCAGGAAAACTAGAGGGGGCGATCATCGTTACCGGCCGTGACAGCGGTGAGGTCCAAGCCGTGGTAGGAGGGCGTGAGGCCCATTTTGCCGGTTTTAATCGGGCACTGGATGCCCTGCGTCAGGTAGGTTCCACCATGAAACCGGTGGTCTACCTTACGGCCCTCGCGCATGGGAATCCCTACCATCTGCTTACTCCTTTAGACGATTCTTCACTCTCCGTACCCGTGTCAGGGAGTAAGCCGTGGGAGCCTAAAAACTACGACCATCAGTATCATGGTTCGGTCTCGTTACGTACTGCCTTGGCCCATTCCTACAACTTGGCCACGGTGCGGCTGGGATTGGCGGTAGGGGTTAAGGAGGTATTGACCATGCTCAACCACCTCGGTTTGACGCGGTCCCTGGACCCTTATCCCTCGCTGTTTCTGGGCGGCGTGTCACTTACGCCTATGGAAATCGCCACCATCTATCAGACTATCGGCGCGGAGGGGTTTCGGATGCCGCTGCGCGCCATCCGGGCGGTACTCACCGCCAAGGGCATTCCCTTACAACACTACCCGTTGGAGGTACAGCGGGCGGTGGACCCTGGGGCGGTGTTCCTGCTCACCAATGCGCTCCAGGAGGTGGTACGCTCAGGAACAGGGCGTCCCTTGTTATCCAAACTGTCGGCTACTCTAAATTTGGCAGGCAAGACCGGAACCACCGATGAACTGCGCGATTCCTGGTTCTCGGGATTTTCGGGGGATCGCGTGGCGGTGGTATGGTTGGGGCGTGACGACAACCAACCTGCGGGCTTTAGTGGCGCCCAGGGAGCGATGATGGTATGGATGGACCTGATGGTGGGTCTCCAGCCCCGTCCCTTGCAGCCTACTCCTCCCCCTAATATCGAATACGCTTGGGTATCTCCCCGCGGTCAACAAGTAGAGTCCTACTGCGAAGGGGCGGTACGCGTGCCGTTTTTGCTGAATAGTTTGCCACCGCTGGCTGGCGGTGGTTGTGGTATCGAAATGCCTGCGCCGGCAATTCCGGCGGTATCGGGAGATGACAATCCATGAACACTATCCGCATATTTTCCTTTGTTTTTCCCTCTTCCGCAGGGACGGGTGCGCCTTCGGTCCGCACCGAGACCGAGCTTTCCTTTTGGATTAAAGGACATGCTCGGTTGGGCGTGGCTGCGGCCGTGGCCCTAGCTACCCTTACCGGATGTAACACCTTCGCGACCCGACCAGCAGCTCCAGTGGAAGACCACAGTGTCAAGGTACCTCCACCGGTGATGGTGCCCGAATCGTCCCGCTTGCCGTCGTCTCACGCTACCGGTAAATCCATACCAACATCAACTGCCCAGACCGCTCCGCTACCTTCCCTTCTCGAAGAAGCCCCATTGCGTGCAGAGCCTCTCCCACCCCAGCCTAGCAGTAGGATGCCGGGATCTTCGGCATGGCCACCTCCCGCTCTTGCCCCCACCCCGATCGAGGTTCCCCCCCCAGCGGTGGGACGTACTGACCTGCCTGCGATGCCGGTGTCTCCTCCCGCCTACCCTGCGTCCAGGTCTTCAGCACTCCCGCCGGAACGCGGACAACGGCCTAGTCAGCGTGTTGTTACGCCTCCTCCCGCAGCTACTACTGTATCTGGAGTATCTACCACTCCCACACCGCCTACCCCGGTGCAACCCGAGATCCAGTCCCCCGCCTCTCGCCCCACCGCATCTTCTTCTAATACCGGTGTGGTGGCCCTTCTGGGAAAAGCGGATGACCAAGCTGCAGCAGGCCAGATTGACTCCGCCGCGGTCACCCTGGAACGTGCCCTGCGTATCGAACCTGAAAACGGCCGCCTTTGGCACGAATTGGCTGGTATTCGCCTCAAGCAGGGCCAGCTGGATGCCGCCATCTCGGTGGCGGAGAAATCCAACAGCTTGGCCCGTAACCAACGTGACCTTCAGGCCCGTAACTGGCGCCTTATTGCGGTTGCTCGACAGAAGCAAGGTCAATCCCAGGCCGCGGCTGAAGCGCTCCTTCGCGCCCGCTCTCTAGAGGGTAGGTAATATTTGACCATTTGATAGAGCCCCCTGATATGACTATGACTACTCTGGCTGAAATAGTCGGTCAGGATCAGGGGGTACCGCTGGTTTAAAAGGAAAAGGAAATGACTCCGATAA